>WLNQ01000018.1 GCA_009699705.1 Actinomycetota bacterium
CGCAGCTACACCAGCACCACTTCCAGAATCGGGCGCGGCATGGGCGCTAGCCGCCGGGAACCCTATGAGAATCAAGGAAACAGTGGTGATGACAAGGCGGATGTTCGAGCGCATTGAGTATTACCCCTTTAATTACCCCGCAAGTATTCCTGAATTTCGCTTCAGCAACGCCCGATCCTATTACTCCTTCATGAAGGCCAGTCCCCACGCTTGGGTGCTCCTGGCTAAATCGAGGTGCCGTGGCAATCATCCCTGTCCCAAAATTGAAGATCTTGCATATGTGGCATTGGAAGTAGGAATGGCATTTCAGGCTACAGAGACCACCGGGCAAGCTCGCGCTTTCCGACGCACCGTGCTTCGCCCCGCACATCTTTCGTTCCTGTTTACAACAACGATTTTCGCGGTCACGATTACATTAGTTGCCAACCTTAACGCTTGAGATTCGCGCCTTTTGCCTTCGCCGAAGCATTAAGTGCGTCTTGGAATTGCACCATGGAATTGAGCAACTCGGCATCTGCGATACCGAGCATTCTTACTGCCAACAAACCGGCGTTGCGCGCATTACCAATTGCAACCGTGGCAACAGGTACGCCAGCCGGCATCTGCACTATCGACAACAGCGAATCCATACCGTCAAGCGTTCCAACAGCAACAGGAACGCCGATCACTGGAATAGGTGAGAGTGAAGCGAGCATTCCAGGCAGGTGAGCAGCGCCGCCAGCACCCGCGATGATCACTTTGAGCCCGTGCGCCACAGCAGTCTTGCCGTACTCCACCATTTCTAGTGGCATGCGATGAGCGGAAAGCACGCTGACTTCGTAAGCGACATTGAATTCATCAAGCGCATCCGCGGCAGCCTGCATTGTCGGCCAGTCCGAATCACTGCCCATGCAAATACCTACGAGTGGCTGCGTAGCCATGACGTCTCCTTTATTCATCGATCGTTCCAGAAAAATAGTCTGCTGCATGGCGGCCACGAGCGAGTAACTCCTCGGCGTTCGCACCAAGCAACGTCACATGCCCAACCTTGCGTCCGGGTTTTACTTCCTTGCCGTAAAGATGCACTTTGAGTTCAGGATCTCTCGCAAAAACATGACGATAGGCGGAATATAGATCCCCTACTGTGCCACCAAGAATATTGACCATCACCACACTTTGCGCGCGTGCAGATGGATCTCCCAGTGGTAGGTCAAGAACAGCGCGTAAATGGTTTTCGAATTGGCTGGTGACGGCGCCTTCAATGGACCAATGACCTGAGTTATGTGGACGCATCGCAAGTTCGTTCACGAGAACGCCAGCACCCGTATCGAACATCTCCACAGCGAGCATGCCGACCACATCAAGTTCGCGCGCGATGCGTAAGGCAAGTTCTTGAGCTTGGAGTGCTCGTTCTTCACTTAGTTGCGGAGCAGGTACAACAACTTCAGCACAAATCCCGTTGGTCTGTTTGGTTTGCACAACTGGATAGGCAACCGCTTGCCCATGCGGGGATCGGGCAACTTGAGCCGAAAGTTCGCGAATAAACGGCACGAATTGCTCGGCCAGCCAGAACGAGCCGGCACCCAATGGCGTACTCATGGCGTCACTGGCTTCAGTCGCATCAGCGACAACCCAAACGCCTTTACCGTCGTAGCCCCCGCGTGAAGTCTTCAGCACGACTGGCCAACCGTGTTCTTCGGCGAATGCACTGACTTCGTCTGCCGAAGCCACTTGGGACCAAGCAGGGCATGGGGCACCAAGCTTTGTTAGGGCCGCCCGCATCAGTAATTTGTCTTGAGCATGACCAAGCGCTTGAGCACTTGGTCGAACCGCAATTCCTTGAGCACTCAGCGCATCCAAGATGGCTGTCGGAACATGCTCATGATCAAAAGTGATGACATCGCAACCTTGAGCAAAAGTGAGGACTGCTTCAAGACTTTCGTGGGAGCCAAGGTGCACATCGCGCACGACTTGGGCTGCCGGATCATGTTCAGATGCCGCGAGCACCCGAAAGCCGATTCCTAGAGCGGTAGCAGCTTCGGCTGTCATGCGGGCAAGCTGGCCCCCGCCGATCATCCCCACGATTGGGGCGCCATCTCTTCGCGTCACTGGCTAAACCTAGCCCCTCACGAAACGGGGCGATTGCCCCTCTGCTGAGGAACTATGCTCTGCGAGTGCCAAAGACCGCGTCCACGAATGTTTTCATTCGTCTTATCCAAGGATTCCAGGCGCAGTTTGCTGCGCTTTACCGTGAGGTCGCGAAATTCGGTGTCGTTGGCTTAGGTGCTCTCGTCGTCGATATCGGCTTGTTCAACTATTTACGCTTCTCCGGCGGTCAGGGCCCGATGTTTGACCGGCCGATCAGCGCAAAAATTGTCAGCGTCGCGGTCGCTACTCTCGTGGCCTATTTTGGCAATCGCTATTGGACGTTTCGAAATCGTGGACGCAGCCGCATGAGCCGCGAACTGGCTATGTTCTTTTTACTTAATGGCGTAGGCATGTTGATCGCCATTACCTGTTTGTATGTCAGTCATTACGTACTCGGACTTACCAGCGCACTTGCTGACAATCTCAGTGCGAACGTCATCGGGCTTGGTCTAGGCACACTGTTTCGCTTTTGGAGTTACCGCAAGTGGGTCTTTCCAGAGTTGCCCGACAATGCCGCAGACCGCGAACTTGCTGAGCGCGATGCTTCTACTTTGATCTAGCCGCTTCCACCTTGATCTAGCAGGGTTCAAGCGCCGCCGCTGCGTCGACGAGCATCATCTTCCTCAGCAAGGCGGTAGACATCGCGTTGAATCTCTTCGACGTTTGGCACATCGTTGATGATCAAACTTCCATCAACGTTTCCTGAATCAATATCAAGGTTGCCGTAATTGAACATTCGGCCCAGAATTCCTTGACTGAACGTGATGTTGTTCGTTTTTGACAAAGGCATATCTCGCCCCTGCTTGGTGATCAGGCCCTTGCGAATAATGATGCGTCGATCCGTGAACACATACTGCGTGGTCAACCATCGTAAGAATGGAATCAACGACCAACCGAAAACCACAATGACAAATACCGCAGCCAAGATCCAGCGCATTCCGTCGTTGTCTGAGAATGTAATGAATAACCAAGTAAGAAGAAAGATCTCAATCAAGAAAAAGAAAAAAGGAACAATGAGCCCGCGCCAGTGCGGTTTGAGTTCATAAACAATTGATTCACCGGGGGCAAGGAGTTTCGCTGGATAGGCCACGGTCAGATGGTTGCATGAATTACGTCACCAGCGGTGACAATTACCGTGTCGGCGCCGTCATCCACCACGAGATGCCCCTGATCATCAACGTCTACAACTATTCCGGTCAGGACTACCTGATCCGGCAACGTCACCTCAACCTTGCGTCCGATAGTCACACAGGCCGCTCGGTAATCACTCACTAAAGAATGATCGCTCACTCGCCACTGGCCCAATCGATGAGCAAGGTGCACGAGAACCGAAGCAAGCAGCTCCTCCCGATTCACCGATCCACCCTCCAGTAGTAAAGAGGTGGCGGTGGGAATGGGCAGTTCATCCTTGGTCAGTGAAACATTGATGCCAATACCTAACACCACGCTGTGGTCATCGATGGCCTCGCTCAAGACTCCAGCGAGTTTACGCGGCGATTGTGATCCTTGGACCACAACGAGATCATTTGGCCATTTAAGGCTGGCTTGAACCCCAGAGGTTTCCCGAACCGCATCACACGCACTCAGCCCAGCGATGAGCGGCAGCCAGGTCCACGTGTCCCGAGGCATATCCCCTGGTCGCACGAGTACTGACATCCAGAGCCCGGCACTTGGCGGACTCACCCAGGCCCGGGCCTGGCGGCCTCGCCCGGCAGACTGATGTTCAGCCACGATGCAGGAGCCTTCAGCCGCTCCCGCAGCCGCTAATCGAGCCACGTCATTGTTGGTGGATTCGGTGGTTTCAAGGATCGTGGGCACCGGTCCTTGCCAACGTGCGGCTGCCAAAGAGGACTCAAGAGCGGCGAGGTTCAGGACTAGGCGCACATTGGGATCACTCACGCCACTAAAGTATCGCGCGAGGAGGGCTAATGAGCGCCGCAGCAAAAGATAAGACCACACCTGACCGCAACACCACTGCAGGTCGAGGTGCAGTTCTGGCCGATTACGAGGCCGAGACCACTAGCCGTCAACAAGAGGCCATCACCAAGCAGCATGCTCGCGGGAAGCTCTCTGCCATGGAGCGCATCGAGATGCTCCTAGATGAGCACTCCTTCCAACAGGTTGATGCCTTGACCCGCCACCAGTCCACGGACTTTGGTCAAGAAAAGAGCCGACCACTCGGTGATGCTGTCATCACTGGTTATGGCACCGTCGATGGCCGACCAGTGTGTGTCTTCGCTCAAGATTTCAGCACGTTCGGTGGATCCCTTGGCGCCCTCGTGGGTGAAAAAATTGTCAAGGTGATGGATCTTGCCCTCAAAACCGGCTGCCCTGTTATCGGCATGAACGACTCCGGTGGCGCTCGAATCCAGGAAGGCGTTGCTTCCCTGGCGCTCTACGGCGAGATCTTCAAGCGCAACGTCGCCGCATCCGGCGTCATCCCACAGATCTCCATGATCATGGGACCTAGCGCTGGTGGCGCGGTGTATTCACCAGCAATCACCGACTTCACGATCATGGTTGAAAAGACCTCGTACATGTTCATCACCGGTCCAGACGTCATCAAGACGGTTACCGGCGAAGACGTAGCGATGGAAGCACTCGGTGGCGCCCAAACACACAACACCAAATCAGGTGTGGCTCACCACATGGCACCTAACGAAGAAGAAGCAATTGATTACCTTCGCTCGTTGCTCAGCTACCTACCAAGTAACAACTTGGAAGATGCTCCGATTTTTGACACCGAAGTCAACCTAGAACTTAATGAAGGCGACTACGAGCTCGACTCATTAATTCCAGACTCACCAAACCAGCCTTATGACATGCACCGAGTGATCAGCCACATCCTTGATGACGGCGAATTCCTTGAAATTCAAGCACTCTTTGCACCAAACATCGTTGTTGGCTTTGGTCGAGTTGAGGGACGCAGCGTCGGCATCGTCGCCAATCAGCCGATGCAGTTTGCCGGCACCTTGGATATTTCAGCGTCTGAAAAAGCTGCTCGCTTTATTCGCACCTGCGATGCCTTCAACATCCCAATCATCAGCCTGACAGACACCCCAGGATTCTTACCTGGCACAGATCAGGAATGGGAAGGCATCATCCGTCGAGGCGCAAAGTTGATTTACGCCTACGCAGAAGCCACGGTTCCGATGATCAACGTAATCACCCGTAAGGCCTACGGCGGCGCATACATCGTGATGTCCAGCAAGCACCTCGGATCTGACATCAACCTTGCTTGGCCAACTGCCGAGATTGCAGTAATGGGTGCTGAAGGTGCTGCAAATATCCTGTACCGCAAGGAACTTGCCGACGCAGCTGATCCAGTTTCCAAACGCGCTGAACTCATTGAGGAATACAAGGAAACACTTGCGAATCCTTACCGTGCAGCAGAACGTGGCTACGTGGATCGGGTTATCCAGCCGCATGACACTCGTGTCGTGATCATTCGTGCACTTCGCAACCTGCGAAATAAGCGCGTGAATCGCATCGCGCGCAAGCACGGAAATATTCCGTTGTAATGACGGATGTAACTGAAGACAAGCGCCCGATCCTTCGAGTCATCACTGGTAATCCAAGTGATGAGGAACTCGCGGTGATCTTGGCCATTGTTGCGAGCGTGCCCGCTGAGCTCGAGGCGCCCAAGGGTCTTGCGTCTTGGAATGATCACAGCCGCGATCTTCTCCACACCCCTCGTCCAGGCGTAACTGCTTGGCGAGCTTCCGTGTTGCCTTAAGTAAAGCCCACTGTGACTTCCCTCGTTTTGGCTTCAGCTTCGCCGGCCCGACGCATGCTGCTCGCCAACGCCGGGGTCGTTCCGCAGATTGTTGTGAGTCACGTTGATGAAGACGCATTAACTGCTTCTCTGGCTCCAATTGCACCTGCGGATCTGTGCTTAGAACTGGCAAAAGCCAAAGCCCGCGAAGTCGCCCAACATTTCACTGCAGCCGATGACGTCATCATCGTTGGCTGCGATTCGATCTTGGATGTTGATGGCATCGCCTACGGAAAGCCAGTCACCGCAGAAGCAGCCAAAGCCCGCTGGCAGCAAATGGCGGGGCGAAGCGCCTTTTTACGCACTGGGCACTGGCTCATTGCGCCTGGCACCGGCACCGAATTTGGTGAGGTAGCCAGCAGCGAGGTCTTCCATGCCAGCCCTAGCGAGATCGAAATCGATGCTTATATCGCCACCGGTGAGCCCCTCCAGGTGGCTGGCGGCTTCACCTTGGACTCCCTCGGGGGCCCATTTATCGAAAAAATCATCGGGGATCCGTCCAATGTCATTGGACTTTCACTCCCCCTCTTACGCCTGCTGCTTATCCGCTTTGGAGTGACCTGGACCGACCTTTGGGTCGGGTTACCCCAAGACGGCTAAAACGTGAGGTGTACCACCTGTAACCGGTGAGCGGGCCATACCCGTGAATCGCTACAGTGCCCTTTGAATACAAGCGCGAGGAAGAGGCCAACGAAGTGCGCAAAGTCCTGATAGCTAACCGCGGTGAAATTGCTGTCCGCGTCATCCGTGCTTGCCGCGATGCAGGTTATGCATCTGTAGCCGTGTACGCCGAGCCAGACCGCGATGCGATGCATGTACGCATGGCCGACGAGGCCTACAACCTTGGTGGCCAAACAGCCGCGGAGTCTTACCTGGTCTTCGACAAAATTCTCAACGCTGCCGCCGAGTCGGGCGCTGATGCGATCCACCCTGGCTACGGCTTCTTGTCAGAAAATGCCGACTTTGCCCAGGCAGTGGTTGATGCAGGTCTGACCTGGATCGGACCACCACCTGAGGCAATCCGCAAACTCGGAGACAAAGTCTCAGCACGTCACATTGCTCAAAAGGCAGGCGCACCACAGGTTCCTGGCACTGCCGACCCGGTGAAGAACGCCAACGAAGTTGTCGCCTTTGCAAAAGAGTTTGGTCTTCCCGTTGCTATCAAGGCAGCTTTCGGTGGTGGCGGTCGTGGCCTCAAGGTCGCGTACAAGCTCAACGAAATCTCTGAACTTTTTGAATCAGCAGTTCGCGAAGCAACCGCAGCCTTTGGTCGCGGTGAATGCTTCGTAGAGCGCTACCTAGATAAGCCTCGTCACGTTGAAACCCAGTGCCTGGCGGACCAACACGGCAATGTTGTCGTCATCTCAACTCGAGATTGTTCACTGCAGCGTCGTCATCAAAAGCTTGTTGAAGAGGCACCAGCACCTTTCCTCACCGACGAGCAAACTGCCAGTTTGTATGCGGCTTCCAAGGCGATCCTCAAAGAGGCCGGCTACGTCAACGCTGGCACTTGTGAATTCCTGATCGGCCAAGACGGCACTATTTCCTTCCTCGAGGTCAACACTCGCCTTCAGGTGGAACACCCCGTTTCTGAAGAAGTTTCTGGAATCGACCTTGTACTTGAGCAATTCCGCATTGCTGATGGCGGCGTCATCGACTATCCGGACCCAGAACTGCGCGGCCACTCAATTGAATTCCGCATCAACGGTGAAGACCCAGGTCGTGGCTTCCTGCCCGGCCCTGGCGAGCTCATCGTGTGGCGTCCACCATCAGGTCCTGGCGTTCGTCTCGATACCGGAGCTCGCCTTGGCGACGTGATCGGCGGAAACTTCGATTCACTCATTGGCAAACTCATCATCACTGGCAAGGACCGCACCCAGGCCTTGGCTCGTGCACGTCGCGCCCTTGATGAGTTCGTTGTTGAAGGCATCGCTACTGCGCTGACCTTCCATAAAGCAGTCGTACATGACACGCATTTCGCACCTGCTGACCCAACTGCACCTTTCACCATTCACACCCGTTGGATCGATGAAGATTTCGATAACAAGATTCAGCCGTATTCAGGTGTCAGTGGAGGCATGGCTGCAGATGATGCGCGGCAGAGTCTTGTCGTTGAAGTGAATGGCAAGCGCCTAGAAGTGTCACTGCCGGGCGACGGCTTTGGAGTCGGCGGCCGCAAGTCCGGTGCTGGACCACGCAAACTGAGCAAGAACAAGGCTAAGGCTGTTGCGGATGGCGACGCTTTGGTTGCTCCGATGCAGGGCACTGTGGTGAAGGTTGAAGTCGTGGAAGGCCAAGAGGTCAAGGTTGGCGATCTTCTCGTTGTACTCGAAGCAATGAAGATGGAACAGCCACTCAACGCTCATAAACCAGGCTTTATCCGCAATGTGACTGCCGAGGCTGGAGTTACCGTTCCTAACGGAACTGTGTTGCTGGAAATTAAGTCCGAATAGCCAGCATGATCGCTGATACGAAAGGATGACTTCGTGACAGCAGTAGTGATTGTTGGCGGTGGGCCTGGCGGGTATGAGGCTGCCTTAGTTGCGCGTCAATTAGGTGCAGATGTCACGCTGATCGATAGCCACGGCATTGGCGGTTCAGCTGTTCTTACTGACTGCGTGCCAAGTAAAACGCTGATCGCAACTTCCAATGTCATGAATACCGCCGCCGAATCGGGCGGCCTTGGCGTACTTATTGACGGCCAACCTGCTGCTAGCCATCTGCTCAGCGTCGATCTTGACGTGGTGAACACCCGAGTGAAAACCCTCGCGACTGCTCAAAGTGAAGACATTCATGCGCGGCTCATCCGCGAGGGCGTGCGAGTTGTGCGCGGACAAGGGCGCCTCAACGGTGCAAACTTCGTCCTTGCTACCACGCCTGAAGGCGGCGAAGTGACGTATCGCGCTGACGCCGTACTACTGGCTACCGGAGCTCGTCCGCGCCAATTGGCAGATGCCATGCCTGATGGCGAACGCATCTTGAATTGGGAGCAGCTCTACGAACTCAAGGAACTCCCGACACGACTCATTGTTGTTGGTTCTGGTGTCACCGGAGCTGAATTTGCTAGTGCTTACCACGGTCTTGGGAGCCGCGTAGTTCTGATTTCTTCACGCGATCGAGTTCTCCCGGGTGAAGATTCAGATGCTGCATCAGTACTTGAAGAGGTTTATGCGCGTCGAGGACTCGAAGTAATCTCGCAGGCCCGTGCACTTTCAGCTCGCCGCACCGAAGATGGTGTTGTCGTGAAGTTGGCCGATGGCCGAGAAATCTTTGGCTCCCACGTACTGATGGCAGTCGGATCAATTCCAAACACCGAACATCTGGGTCTCCCAGGCGCCGGTGTGGATACCGATAACAACGGATTCATCAAGGTTGATCGAGTATCACGCACCAATACCCGGGGCGTGTATGCAGCCGGCGACTGCACCGGAGTCTTCATGCTGGCCTCGGTCGCTGCCATGCAAGGACGCATCGCAATGTGGCATGCCCTCGGCGATGCAGTACACCCCCTGGATTTGCACTTAGTTTCCAGCAACGTCTTCACCTCCCCTGAGATTTCAACTGTCGGGCTGACTCAAAAAGATCTTGACGCGGGTAACTTCCGTGGCGATGTCATCATGTTGCCCTTCGCCACGAATGCTCGGGCCAAGATGCAAGATCAGCACGATGGATTCGTCAAGATTTTCTGCCGACGCGGGTCGAGGTTAATCGCCGGCGCAGTAGTGGTGGGGGTCAATGCCAGCGAACTCATTCATGTGCTCACTGTTGCGCTTGCGCAACGAATGACCGTCGACGAATTGGCCAGCGCCTTCACTGTCTACCCCAGTTTGTCTGGCTCGATTGCAGAAGCGGCACGACGCCTTCACGTGCATTCTGAGTGAAATTTTTTCACATTTTCATAAATAATTAATTAGCATAAATATCTCGCCTCTCCCGATTACTATTTAGATGAAAACAATGACAACCCGGGGGGGGTGCTGTGGAACACACTGAGCGAGTCAACATTTATCCGCAATTCGTGAACTTCTTGGCTACCTATCCACCACCCCAGCAGGTCATCGAAGCTCTGGCGCAAGGCCCCTTGGCACAATTCAATGTCACGTCAGCTCATCTCTTTTCAGTGGACTCACCAAATAGTTTGGTGCTCACTGGCACAACCGCACAAAATTCCCAAGGTGCCCTTCGGTACCGATCAATACCTCGCAGCATTGATATGCCCATGACAAAAGCATTAAGGGAACTGTCAATTGAAGTCATCCTCTTGACGCAGATGCTGGAGGACTATCCGTCAATCAAGATGGATGAATCAATTTGGCTAAGCGAACTAGAACTCAACGGCGAGCAGAACGTCATCTCTTCCCCGATCATTTCACGAGGTATCGGCATTGGCGCCTTCGCTTTCCTTACGCCCGCTGATCATGTGTGGACACCTAGCGACCACGCTTTCTTATCTGGACTCTCGTCCCTGCTTGGCCTGTGGCTGGCAGGGCTGAACTCAATCAACGAGACATCGAAGTTCCAACAAGACCCAGAGATTGATGTACCTCTGAATCTGGGCAGCCGCCAACTCCAGATTCTGCGATTGGTCGAACAGGGTCGCTCGAACGCATCGATAGCGTTCACTCTGGGCTACTCGGAATCCACTGTGAAACAGGACTTACAGTGAGCCATGAAAATTTTGCGCACTAAAGACCGTTTGGACGCTGCTATCCAGGCCCGAAACCTAGGGATGCAAGACTAGGCTTCCGCGATCGTCATTGAACATAAAACGGATTGGCTAAAGCATTCCCATGAGCGTCGAAACCCGTGGCATCTCGGTCTCAGCGTTGCCTGCGTTTTTACGCTTTCTTTCAACCTATCCAGAACCACAAGAAGTCTGTGACGTGCTGATGGCAGGGCCCTTATCGAGCATCTTGGCACAATCGGTAAATATGGTGCTGAAGACAACTAACGACACGTTCAAAACTGTGGCCGCCACGGGGATGGCTGCGCCACTAGTGCCCCGTTATCAAGAGTTCTCTTGCTCTCTTTCCACTCCGGTGAGTCATGCGGTTCGCGAGGCTGAGATCGTCTCCACCAGAATGCTCGATCAATTCGATCGGTACACAGATTTAGAGATCGATCGCTCGATGTGGGAAGAGGTTTCTAGAGTCACCGGCGATCTCATGATCGAGACTGTTCCTATCGTGAGTAACGGAACCGTACTCGGTGTATATGTTGTTTTCCACGACCCTGAACTCGTATTGAGTCGAGCAGACTTTTCAATGCTGAGCGGCATTGGCCATCTTCTTGGCGTGTGGGCAACGCACCCGCTCACGGAAACTAATCTCGACGCAAGTCTTCCAGCGTTTTCTGACGAATTGGCTTTCATGCTTAATGAACGCCAATTACAGGTACTCGAACTTGTCGAACTTGGTAGGTCCAACTCTGCCATTGGTGTGATTCTTGGGTACTCGCAATCAACAGTGAAACAAGATCTTCAAAGGGCCATGAGAGTGCTGCGAGCTAGTGACCGCATTGAGGCAGCCCAGCGTGCCCGTGAACTCGGACTGCAGGGGACTCAGAACGCTTAGTGCTGAGCGTGTGTTTCTTCTGCAGGGTCAAGCTTGCCAAAGATAACCAGTGACACAAGTGCCCAGCCGATAACAAGCGGGGCAACAAAATATGCCGTGGTCATGTCATTGAGCGCACCCACGAGGTAGTACACACCGACACCAAGGATCACCGCAGCAATGTACCCAGCGATTGGGTGAGTCTTCTCGACGTGATCGTTGCTCATGGTTCCTCCATGTAGCGGTGGTGAAAAGTCTAGCGGTTGAGGTTAGTCCTCTTGGTGAAAGGTCTCTAGCAGGCTTTCAGCCGCTACAGCGGCCGGGAGTTCGCCGTTCTTCACCAAAGCAGTAACGGACTGCAGGCGTTCTTGCACCTTTGGCGAGTCTTTGAATTGGTCGAGCAGGCGATCAGTGATCATCGACCACATCCAACGGATTTGCTGCTGGTGGCGACGTTCTTCGCGTTCCCCACTAATCATCTTGATTTCGCGATGCTTGAGGATTTGCGCCCAGAGTTCATCGAGTCCAGTGTTTTGGGCCGCCGAGCAGGTCAGCACAGGTGGAGTCCAGTTTTTTGATTCTGGAGTCATGAGCCGAATGGCACGACGGTAATCCGAAGCTGCCAAATTCGCTTTCTTAATATTGTCGCCGTCGGCCTTATTTACCGCAATCAAATCAGCAAGTTCAAGCACACCCTTTTTGATGCCTTGCAATTCATCGCCGGCACCGGACAGCATCAACACTACAAAGATATCTACCATGTCGTGCACCGCAGTTTCGCTTTGTCCCACACCCACTGTTTCAACAATGATGATGTCGTAACCGGCTGCTTCACACAGCAACATGGTTTCTCGTGTACTGCGAGTGACGCCGCCCAGGGAACCCCCTGCTGGTGACGGACGAATGAAAGCTAGTTCGTCAACTGCAAGACGCTGCATCCGCGTCTTATCTCCAAGAATAGCGCCACCAGTACGCGAGGAACTTGGATCGATAGCCAACACAGCAACCCGATGACCTTCGCTCGTCAGATTGGAACCAAACTGATCAATGAACGTCGATTTACCAACGCCGGGCACACCTGTGAGCCCGATGCGATCAGCTTTGCCAGTAAATGGCATCAGTGCTGTTAATAATTCAGCAGCTAGCGCGCGGTGCTCACGCTTGCGACTTTCAATGAGTGTGATGGCCCGAGCCAGCCACATCCGATCCCCACTGCGAACAAGTTTGGCTAATTCAGCAGTAGGGGGCAGCGGTTGTTTCATGCACGCGTGTTCAGCAAAGTCGTCAACAACTTCTCAGCAGCAGCAGATATCACTGTGCCTGGAGGGAAGATTGCTACAGCGCCCGCAGCAAAGAGTTCATCGAAGTCTTGCGGCGGAATCACTCCACCAACAACAACCATGATGTCTGGACGCCCAAGCTCAGCAAGGGCAGCCTTCAACTGGGGCACCAAAGTTAGGTGACCGGCAGCGAGAGAGGAAGCGCCAACAATGTCGACATCGGCTTCCACTGCTTGACGGGCAACTTCTTCTGGAGTCTGGAACATCGGGCCGATGTCTACAACAAAACCGAGGTCAGCGAAACTCGAGGCAATAACTTTCTGTCCTCGATCGTGACCGTCTTGGCCCATCTTTGCAACCAGCAAACGTGGACGGCGACCTTCGGCTGTTTCAAACTTATCGACCTGTGCACGAACTCGCTGCACTGTCTCGTCGCTTTCGCCCATTTCCTGACGGTACACCCCAGAGATCGTCCGGATCTCAGCCTTATGGCGTCCCCAGACATTTTCCATTGCGAGACTGATTTCACCGACAGTTGCCCGCACTCGTGCAGCGTTGACTGCCAGTTCGAGCAGATTTCCGTTTCCGGTGCGCGCCGAATCTTCAATAGCCTTGAGGGCCAGATCAACATCGCTCTGGGTGCGCTCTGCACGCAACTTTGCCAACTTTGCAAGTTGGTCTTCACGCACTGCCTTGTTATCAATCTTGAGAACATCAATGTTTTCAGGGTGTTCTGGCTGGAACAGGTTCACGCCAATGACTGCTTGGCGCCCGGTATCGATTCGAGCCTGTGTGCGTGCAGCTGCTTCTTCGATGCGCAACTTAGGAATGCCAGCTTCAATCGCCTTGGTCATACCGCCAAGCTCTTCGATTTCTTGAATATGTGCCCAAGCCTTTTCGGCAAGTTCGCGAGTGAGTTTTTCAACGTAGTAGCTGCCGCCCCAAGGATCAACTACTCGAGTGGTAGCCGACTCCTGCTGCAAGAACAACTGAGTGTTGCGGGCAATACGGGCTGAAAAATCGGTTGGTAATGCTAAAGCTTCATCAAGCGCGTTGGTATGCAGCGACTGAGTGTGGCCTTGGGTTGAGGCCATCGCTTCAACGCAGGTGCGCATGACATTGTTGTAGACATCTTGGGCTGTCAAGGACCAGCCGGAAGTTTGTGAATGCGTACGCAGCGCGAGAGCCTTCGGATTCTGGGCTTCGAAGCCCTTCACCAGCTTGGACCAGATCAAACGCGCAGCGCGCAACTTGGCGATTTCCATGTAGAAGTTCATGCCAATACCCCAGAAGAAGGACAGGCGTGATGCGAAGGCGTCGACCGGCAAGCCGGCTGCAATTCCTGCGCGGATGTATTCCACTCCATCAGCAAGCGTGTAAGCCAATTCAAGATCAGCAGTCGCACCAGCCTCTTGCATGTGATAGCCAGAGATTGAAATCGAGTTGAACTTCGGCATCTTCTCTGACGTGTAGGCGAAGATGTCAGAGATGATGCGCATCGAAGGAGTTGGCGGGTAGATATAGGTGTTGCGAACCATGAACTCTTTAAGAATGTCATTTTGAATCGTGCCCTGAAGTTTTTCAGTCGACACACCCTGCTCTTCAGCAGCCACGATGTACAACGCAAGAATTGGCAAAACTGCGCCATTCATCGTCATCGAGACGCTCATCTCGTCCAACGGAATTCCATCGAACAACTGACGCATGTCAAGAATCGAGTCAATAGCAACGCCAGCCATACCAACGTCTCCTGCTACGCGAGGATGATCTGAGTCATATCCGCGGTGGGTAGCAAGGTCGAAGGCCACCGAGAGTGCCTTTTGGCCCTGTGACAGGTTGCGTCGGTAAAAAGCATTGGAATCAGATGCAGTTGAGAAACCAGCGTATTGACGCAAGGTCCATGGCTGATTGACATACATCGTTGGGTACGGGCCGCGCAGGAAAGGCGCCAGACCCGGCAAGGTGCGCAGATGATCAAGCCCTTCCAGGTCCGCGGCAGAGTACAGCGGCTGCACATCAATGCCTTCTGGTGTTTCCCAGACCAACTTGTCAGGCTCTGAACCTGTCAATTTGGTGACTGCTTCTACCCATGCTTCGCGATCATTATGCGCGACTCGTGGGCCGAGCTCAATTCCGGTGAAATCAGGAACGGTCGTCATTTCAGACTCCCAACGTGGTGTGTAGTCGTTGCATTGTGGAAAGAACATCGACGCCCATGTAGGCGAAGTCATCGACACCTGCGGCTTCATATTGCGCCTTGGCATCTCCTGGGCGACCAGCCAGATATACAAACTTGGCACCAGCTGCCTTCAAGCTGGTTGCATAAGCAACAGCTTGTTCCAAGTAAGCAGCATCAGTTCCACAGATAACTGCGGCCTGCGCTCCCGAGGATTTGAAGGCCACAGCGGCAGCATCCGCATCCGCATATCCCCCGTCACCAACGGAAGCAACGCCTCCAGTGCCAAACAAGTTGCTGGAGAAGGTGGCTCGGGCAACGTATGAAGGCCCCGTTCCAATATTTGCCAAGAAGATTGTCGGCGTGATCGCTGCAGCTTCAGCTGCGGCTCGTAACGCTTCATATGGCTCGGCAAGGCGACGAGCCTTGAGGGCAGCAACCGTGGTTGGTGTGCCGGGCAGTTCAACCGCAGAGCGCTTGTCTGGGGCCGGAACAACTTCAGTTTCTGGCCGACGTTCGCCGATAAGTGGGAACTCGCTCACGCCCGTCAAAGGCTGCTTGCGATTAGCAATCAACTTGTCGCGCTTTGCTGCAACTTCTTCGATCTGGGACTTGAATGTTCCTGCTGCCAAAACTGCACCGATACCGCCAGCCGCTTCGATCGTTTGGAAACCCTTCCAGCCCACTGCCGCAAAAGCATCTGTCAACGTTTCAACGTAGTAACTACCGCCCGCAGGGTCCAGCACGCGTCCGATGCCTGATTCTCCTTGCAATAACAGCTGAGTGTTGCGAGCAAGTCTGCGGCCAAGATCGCTTGGCAAGCCAATCGCGCCATCGAAGGCTGCGACGGTCATGACATCAGCGCCACCAACAACGGCCCCAAGGGTTGCCGAAGTGCCACGAAGCAAGTTCACCCAAGGGTCAACAACGGTGAGCCAACGCCCACCCGCGTGTGCCGAAACCTGAACTAAGCCTGGGTACTGAGCGTCCACTGTGAGTCCACTGGCCTGCAAGATTTCAGACCAGCAATGACGCAAGGCACGAGTTTTTGCGATCGTAGAAAATACGTCAACATCCGCTGAGAGTTCAAGCACGATTTGGCTCGCTGCTGCTGCTACGCCAAGACCGCCTTCAACAAGTGCGCGCAGGTAGGTCGTAGCTGAAGCAAGTGCAAATGCGAGTTCTTGTCCTTCGCTTGCGCCCGCATCGGCGGCGGCAACTGCCGAAGCGCGGAATGTGCGCACTCTTGGAGTTGTTGAGGCTACTGCGATAGCCACACCTTCTGCGATAGCAGCTTCTAGTCCTTGCGGCAAAACACCTTGCGCTGCCAACGTTCCAATGGGATCTATTCCAAACGTGCCGGCAGGTTGGGCACCTTGAACTCCGGCCTTGGCAAAAATCTGCGTCAACCACTCTGCCGTGACAGCCGCGTATGCCCCTGAGCGCAATGAGATCGGCGCAATGTCTAGGAGGACACCGTTAAGAACTCGTGCCAAATCATCAGCCGATCGAACACTTACGCCGACGCCATCACCCGATAAATCCAGATGAAGTTCCAGGCTCGATGCACCATTGCGAAGTTCGGTGAGTGCATCCGTATTCGATGTGGCGATGTCAGGGTGCGTCACGCATGCGCGGATATCCCACGCTCCATCGACACGAGGTGCCAATGTGCCACCACGCGTAAGCGGAGCAAAGCCAGGCAAACCTGACTCGTCGTGTTCCACAGCGATGTCTTGCGCGGTGTAGAGCGGCTCAATGCGAATGTCATCCAAAGTGGTGGTAACCAGAATCTTTTCAAAGTCACCCCCCTTGATCGCTTTATTGACCTCTACGAGCCAGGCCTCACGGGTTGGTTCTTCAAATTCGCCAGCCAAAACAAGGCCGTTAATGGAAGCAGTCACAGTTCAAACCCTACTCATAAAACAGGTAGCCCCGAGGGGCCACCTGAGATGTAAACGTAATCATCAGCCAGACGCTATTCGTCGTGGCTGCGAACCCGAATCTTGCTACCTAGCCAGCGCAGCGGATCGTATTTCTGATCAGCAACGCGCTCTTTCATCGGAATCAAAGCGTTGTCAGTGATCTTGATGTGCTCTGGGCACACTTCTGAGCAGCACTTGGTGATGTTGCAGTAACCAAGACCGAGATCCTCTTGGGCAAGTTGCTTGCGATCCAAGGTGTCAAGAGGGTGCATGTCGAGTTCTGCTGCACGCATCAAGACGCGTGGGCCAGCAAAGACGGGCTTGTTCTCGTCATGGTCACGAACCACGTGGCAGGTGTTCGTGCAAAGGAAGCACTCAATGCACTTACGGAACTCTTGGCTACGTTCAACGTCGATCTGCTCCATGCGGTACTCGCCTGGCTTGAGATTCTCAGGTGGCGTGAACGATGGAACTTCGCGAGCCTTCTCGTAGTTGAACGAGACATCGGTGACGAGGTCACGAATAACTGGGAACGCGCGAATTGGCGTGACCGTGATGGTCTCTTCCTCTTCGAAGGTGTTCATGCGAGTCATGCACATCAGTCGTGGCTTGCCATTGACTTCTGCGCTACATGAACCGCACTTACCAGCCTTGCAGTTCCAACGGATTGCAAGATCGTTTGCCTGCTCTGCTTGTACTCGATGAAGAACATCGAGCACAACTTCACCCTCGTTGACTGCAACGGTGTAGTTGACTAGTTCGCCTTCACCGGCATCGCCTCGCCAAATGCGAAAGTTTGCTGAGTAACCCATATCAGGATGTCCCTTGCGCTAGTGAGCTGAGTTCTTCTTCGGTCATGTATTTCGAAAGTTCGCCTTCGTCAAACAGTGCGGCTAGTTCCGGGGTCATCATTGGAAGTGACTGCTTGAAGATTTCAACATTTTGACCTTCAGCCCGCAAGATCAGATTGAACTTGCGCCATTCAGGATCCATGCCCGGGAAGTCCTCGCGCGTGTGTCCACCGCGTGACTCTTGGCGGGTGAGCGCAGACAGCGCCACGCATTGAGAAACCAGCAACTGCTTTGGTAGATCCAGCGCAAGGTGCCAACCTGGGTTGTAACCGCGTCCGCCCATGACCTTCATATTGGCCATGCGTACCTTGAACTCTTCAATCTTGGCAAGAGCTTCGACAATCTCGGATTCAGTCCGAATAATGCCTACCAATGCGTTCATCATGTCCTGTAGATCAGCCTGAATACCGTAGGGACTTTCACCATCCTCATTTGTGAACGGAGCGAGTGCCCAGTCGATGGCTTCCTGAAGATCAGCGTCACTCACAGTTGGTGCTTCAACAGTGTCAACGAAGTCAGCTGAGTACATCCCTGCGCGACGACCAAAGACTAAAAGATCCGAGAGTGAGTTGCCACCGAGGCGGTTTGAGCCGTGCAGGCCGCCACCAACTTCGCCGGCCGCAAATAAACCGCGGGCTCCAATTGCTGCCTGAGTATCTGCGTCTACTTCAACGCCACCCATGACGTAGTGACAAGTTGGTCCAACTTCCATTGGCTCCAAGGTGATGTCCACGTCAGCAAGTTCCTTGAACTGATGCCACATCGAAGGCAACTTGGCCTTGATCACGTCTGCCGGCAAGCGCTTAGAAACGTCGAGGAAAACACCGCCATGTGGCGATCCACGGCCCGCTTTGACCTCGGTGTTGATGGCGCGCGCAACTTCGTCACGTGGCAGCAACTCTGGCGGACGCAAGTTGTTGTCCGGATCGGTGTACCAGCGGTCAGCTTCTTCTTCAGTAGTCGCGTACTTGCTCTTGAAGACCTCAGGAATGTAGTCGAACATAAAGCGTCGACCCTCAGAGTTTGTAAGAACCCCACCGTCACCACGAACAGATTCGGTAACCAAGATGCCCTTGACCGACAGTGGCCAGACCATGCCGGTTGGGTGGAACTGGAGGAACTCCATATTCATCAAGTTGCCGCCGCATTCAAGAGCCATGGCGTGACCGTCTCCGGTGTACTCCCATGAGTTTGAAGTGACCTTGTATGACTTGCCAATGCCGCCGGTGGCAAGGATTACTGCCGAAGACTCAAAAAGGACAAACTTGCCACTAGGGCGCCAGTAAGCCAAGACACCAGCGACCCGGCTGTTTTCGCCCTCATCAGTCATGAAAATCTTGGTAACTGAACACTCTGCGAAGATCCTGAGTGACTCTTCGTAGCTGCCTGATGCCTTCTTATCGATCTGCTGCAAAGCAACAATGCGCTGCTGAAGCGTGCGAATCATTTCCAGACCAGTGCGGTCGCCTACGTGAGCCAGGCGCGGATACTCGTGGCCACCGAAGTTTCGCTGGCTGATCTTGCCGTCTTTGGTGCGGTCAAACAGTGCACCCCAAGACTCAAGTTCCCAAACACGATCTGGTGCTTCCTTGGCGTGCAATTCAGCCATGCGAAACTGGTTTAAGAACTTGCCGCCGCGCATGGTGTCACCGAAGTGCACCATCCAGTTGTCTTTGTCGTTGACGTTGCCCATCGATGCAGCAATGCCACCCTCAGCCATAACGGTGTGGGCCTTGCCAAAGAGTGACTTGCTCAGCACTGCAACGGTCTTGCCCTTTTCACGCGCTTCGATTGCAGCACGCAAACCGGCACCGCCAGCACCAATAACGACGACGTCGAATTTGTAACGCTCGATCTGTTCCATGAGTCAGATTCCTTCGTTGACTTAGAAGAAGTAGAAGTTAGTGATAGCGCCTGAGGCGACCTGACGGACGTACAAGTCCGCTAGCGCCACGCCAATGAGAGAAATCCAGGCAAACCGAGGGTGATAAGGGTTGAGCTTTGAGACGAAAGTCCAGCCCTTGTAACGCACTGGGTGCTTAGAGAAGTGCTTCAAGCGACCGCCCATAGCGTGGCGGCATGAATGGCAAGAAAGTGAATAAAGCCAAAGGAAAGTCGCGTTGAGCAGAAGCACCAAAGTGCCGATACTCATGTGACCCCAAGCGCCTTCTGCGTTGCGGAACGCGATGATCGCGTCGTACGTCAGCAGTACGTTGAAGACCAAACCAGCATAGAAGAAGTACCGGTGGCTGTTGTTCAGAATCAGTGGGAAACGTGACTCACCTGTGTACTTTGTGTGCGGCTCAGAAACACCACAAGCAGGTGGTGACATCCAGAAAGAACGGAAGTATGCCTTGCGGTAGTAGTAGCAGGTCAACCGGAAACCGAGTGGGAACGCAAGAATCAGCAGCGCTGGGGACAAGATCCACCAAGAACCGATCGGCATCCACTGGCTGGAGCCTTCGACACAGCTCGTCGCCAAACATGGTGAGTAGAACGGGGAAATCAACGGCTCACTGAAGTAGTAAGCATTTTCAAATGCTCGCCACGTTGAATAGGCGATGAAACTCAGCAGCACTGCAACAGTTACTGCAGGCATTAACCACCAGCGGTCAGTTCGAAGAGTTCGCACCCCGATTTTTGCTTTGGTGGGAATTGGTGCGGCCGAAGGTGTGTCCAGAGAACTACTCACGGAGTGGCCCTTTCAGGGTTCGAATAACACGAAGTGCCCCCGAGTATAGGGCCACAGAAGTAGGGCGTAACCCCCGAGAACGTGCGAACTGGCTCACACGAAAATCCTTCGAAAATCCTCATCCAAGGATGCTTGCTGAATTGCCGGCGCTCGAGCGTAAAAGGCACGAGTAAGCACGTTACTCCCTCTCTAATGAACCAGACTCTGAGTCCTAACAAGTTACGATTACCCGATCATGCGCAAGATTTGGATCGCCAGCTGCTGCACTGCCTTCAGCCTCACGCTGCTGGCTCCAGCCTCAGCCGCGGTCATCGGCGGTGAACAACTCGGGTTGCCTGGAGTTCAAGTCAATCTTGGAACAGGCACGGAAAAGGTTCCAGCAGTCAAAGCTCGCACTTGGATTTTGGTCGATGCCACCACGGGTCAAGTGCTCGCCGCTAAGCGCGCGCACAAAGCTCGACCTCCTGCCAGCACCCTAAAGACGCTCACTACTTTGACTTTGCTGCCAAAACTGGCACTCAATGGAACCATCACCGCCTCAAGCAAAGCCGCGAATATTTATGGCGCGAAAGCCGGAGTTGAAGCGGGTCAGGTCTACACGATCGAGGATCTCTTTTACGGAATGATGCTGCCAAGTGGCAATGACGCCGCGATTGCCATCGCTCAAGCAAATGGTGGATTGAAAAAAACAGTAGCTGACATGAACGCAGTCGCCCAGCAATTGCAAGCCAATGACACTCACGCATTGAGCCCGAACGGTCTTGATACCCCCGGCCAGACTTCCAGCGCCTATGACTTAGCACTTATTGCCCGAGCGGGGCTTGCTCGAAGCGACTTCGAGAAAATTGTCAGCACCAAGAAATACAACTTCCCTGGGAAAAGCTCAAACGGCGGTGGCATCCGCCCCATTTATAACTTGAACCAAATGCTTACCAGCGGATTCAAGGGCGCTATCGGCGTCAAAACCGGGTTTACCAGCAATGCTGGCCGCACATTCGTTGGCGCAGCTACCCGAAAAGGTCACACGCTGATCTTTGTAGGCATGGGAATTAAGGAATCTTCCAAAGATGCTGCTGAAGCAGCAATCGCCTGGGGGTTTAAGAATCTCAGGACCATCAAGCCCATTGGCGCCTTGGTCGAGCCGCTCACACCCTTGCCAACCGTTTCGCAAATCGCACCGGTCGCGCAGCAAGTCGAACAAGCAGCCGTCGCGCTTCCTTCCACGGCTGAAGTGAGCGCAATCGACAAAACCGATCTCGCTGCACGTAATGCGATCAGCCAAGCCGCCCTTAAAGTGCCCACATCACAAGCACAAGCACCTTCATTTTGGCTCGCAGTAATTGTGGTGATCGTTATTGGGATTGTGCTGTTCATGTGGAATGCAAACCGCAATCGACGACGCCGCCACTACCGCTACTAAAAACCCGCCAGCGAAAAGCAGCGGGCCTTCGCTTACTCGCTTGGAAGTGTCACAAATCCGACAGCGTCGTAGACCTTTGCCAA
>WLNQ01000180.1 GCA_009699705.1 Actinomycetota bacterium
GCAACGGGGATTCCGAAAGATTTTCCTTTCACAAGATCGGCAGCACTTGCGATTTCGTCGGCTATCGCGATCACGGTCATTTCCAAAGTTCTGCCGAACTGGTCTTGCTTTCCTGTGTGATCATCGAGGGCAAAAAGCCCTGCAATACCAATGGCATTATCGGTGAGTCCGTTACGCCAGGCTCGACCCATCGTGTCAGTGATGACCACGGCGAGTTGTTTTCCGGTGAGTGTTTCAAGTTCTTTGCGAATGCGACGAGCTGAAGCGTCAGGGTCTTGGGGAAGCAACACAACTGTGCCAGCTTCAACATTGCTTGCGTCGATTCCAGCAGCGGCAAGCACGAGCCCGTGGTGGGTTTGCACAATGCGAGTGGTTCCGCGTGCGTGATGTTTTGTTGCCAAGGTTCGCACCGATTGGGAATCGATCAGTTCATCGCGATTGTCAGACGCAACGACATTGCCTTCAGCCTTTGACACGACTTTGCTGGTGATCACGACGATGTCACCATCGGTCAGACCAGCTGTGCCATCGGGCCAATGAATGGACGCTTCGAAAATAAGTTGAGCAAGATTGCTGGAACTATCAATGCGGGGAAGGCCCGGCACTGCAACAACCTGCATGACTTCCTTAACGTTTAGGCGAAGTCGAGTGTTTGTGCAGCCATCAGCGCGGTTGCATCGACGTCGGTCATCATAAGCGGGATCGCCTTAGCGCGGATGCCTGATTCCTCAAGAATGCCAAGGCTTTCGCTATCTTGGGTATCAATAAGCCAGGCGTCAATAAAACCGCCACTGCTGCGAGCCCCGTAATGCAGCGCGACTGCGGCAGCAGTGGTCTCGATGTTGAGTGCGGCCAGGCAAGCGTCAGCCATTCCGCGCACTGGTGCGCCGCCCACGATGGGGGAGAGAGCAATGACCGGGGCTTTTGTGGTGCGCACGGCTTCTGCGATACCGGGCACTTGCAGGATCGCGCCGATTGAGACGACAGGGTTACTTGGGGGGAAGATTACGAGATCCGTGTCGTGGATTGCTTCCAGAACTCCAGGAGCGGGCTTTGCGTCTTCAATGCCAACCATCACGAAGCCATGGGCAGGCAAAGCTGCACGGTGGCGAATCCACCATTCCTGGAAATGGATCGCGATTCGTCCTTGATCGGGGTCATCCACGATCACGTGAGTTTCAGCCCGCTCATTGCTCATGGGCAGCAAGGTGACACCGGGTTGCCAGCGATCGCACAGAGCCGCCGTGACCTCAGTCAGGGTGAAGCCGGATGCAAGGGACTGGGTACGGATTAGGTGAGTTGCGAGGTCTTTATCGCCCAACCCAAACCAGGTGGGTTCAACGCCGTAGGCAGCTAACTCGTCTTTAGCGGAAAAAGTTTCACCCTCTCGGCCCCAGCCTCGCTCTTTGCTGATCCCGTCCCCAAGGGTGTACATCACGGTGTCCAGATCTGGGCAGACTCGTACCCCATGTACCCAGATGTCATCGCCGGTGTTGCCGATAACCGTGACGACAGTCGCGGTGCCGCCTTGCCCGTCGGGGTTGGTGTGGCGCAGATGGGCCAAAAGCCCCATCAAGAATCGGGCGCCCCCTATGCCACCGGCAAGAACCGTGATTCGGGACGGGAATGAATTCATGATGCCATCCTGCCAAGTCGGTAACTCGCGTAAGCAGGTCCCCCTAAAAGAGGACTTTTTGTCCGATTTGCGGCGTGTCGTGTTAACTTCTGGAAAACAAAGCGCGATATGTCCGGTTTCAGGTTGACGGATGGTAAATGACACCGATGTAATACGGCTTCAAGACAAGAGTTTCCGCACATCAAGGGTCGAGGAGGTCCAACACGTGACCGACACCAGTACAGCAACTTTGACATTGGTTCCACTGTCTGACGTAGAAGAGCTCACTTGGCAGGAACAAGCACTCTGTGCTCAAACTGACCCTGAGGCCTTTTTTCCTGAAAAGGGTGGCAGCACCCGTGAGGCCAAGCGTGTCTGCCTGTCCTGCGATGTGCGCACAGATTGCCTTGAATATGCCCTCGAGCAGGATGAGCGCTTTGGGATTTGGGGTGGCCTCTCAGAACGAGAGCGCCGCAGGCTCAAAAAACGCGCCATCTAGAGTAGTGAAGTGCAGCCCGAATCGAGAGAGCCAGAAAGTGGCGAAGTCGACGAAACGGCTGCCCCAGTCGATCTCAACGCCCTCACGATCTTCGATGAATTCGAGGTCATTGGGCTAAACGAATCCGAGGATGTCGCATCGGCCGACTCCGTCGAGACCGTCAGCGGAGCAGCAGCCACCGAGGATCAAGCCTGGTCAGAGTGGTTTAGCGACGATCAAGCGGGTAATTCGTCGAATCTTCCTCGTCGCCGTCACCACGTCACCACAGTTTTGGTCTCCCACGAGGGAGCCACGTGGCTGCCAGCGGTGCTCACCACCTTGTCTAACCAAACCCGGCATGCTGACGCGGTAGTCGGCGTTGACACCGGTTCTGGAGACGACAGTCCAAACCTGCTGCGTCGGTCCCTTGGTTCAGATCGAGTGATTGTGGTGGACCGAGAGGCTGGATTTGGATCAGCAGTGCAGTCAGGGCTCGCCCATGTGGGTGACATACAAGTTGCTGCATCTTCTGAGCAAGGCGAGCTCGTCACCTGGGTCTGGCTCTTGCACGATGACAGTGCTCCGAACGCCTCGTGTCTTGAAGCATTGCTGAGCGCTGCAGACGACCAGCCAAGTGTGGCGATCCTTGGGCCGAAAATTCTTGGCTGGCACGACCAACGCCTATTGCTTGAAGCGGGCTTTAGCGTGACGGGCGCAGGTCGTCGCTTCACAGGATTAGAGCGACGCGAACACGACCAAGGTCAGCACGATGGTGATCGAGACGTACTTGCCGTGAGTTCTGCTGGCATGTTGATTCGCCGCGACTTGTGGGATCGCATGAATGGATTTGATCCGCAGCTCCCGCTCTTTCGTGATGACCTCGATCTTTGCTGGCGCGCGCATCGCGCTGGTGAGCGTGTGGTGGTTGCTACGAACGCAGTGCTGCATCACCGAGAAGCCTCGGCGCATGCGCGACGTGTTACCGATCTAGCGCCACATCCACATCGCGCTGA
>WLNQ01000181.1 GCA_009699705.1 Actinomycetota bacterium
GACGCCAGAGCACTGCATCAATATCGTCGCGGGCGGCGGTGAGCGCCGTGCTGACATCTTCGCGCTTGAGTAGTTGCTCAAGAAATGCAGGATGAAATGTCTGGCTCACGGTTATGACACTACCTCGTGAAGCTAGGAGGTAGTCAGGACGCAGGGGCGGTGCGTGTCATTCGACGGATGGCGTACCAAGCCACGCCAATGACCACTGCACCTAAAGCGACGCTCGTTCCAGTCACGGCTATTTGCTTTGAGTGTGATTTCAAACCAATGGGTTTCTCGAAGTCTCTAATGGGCCATTCACGGTCAACGGCAACTTCGCGAAGGGCATCATCGGGATTGACTGCAACGGGAAAGCCCACCGCCTCAAGCATCGGCAGATCCGTTTGAGAATCGCTGTAGGCGTAGCACTGAGATAAGTCATAGCCGCGCTCGGCCGCAAGTTCGCGGATTGCAACAGCTTTGTTTTCACCATACGCATAAAACAGCAGTTCGCCGGTGTATCGGCCATTTTCAATAGCAACTTGCGTTGCGATCGTGTGATCAACACCTAGACGTATGCCAATAGGTTCGACGAGGTCGCTGCCGGATGATGAAACGATCACAATTTCATGACCGGCTGCTCGATGCTCAGCGATTAAGTCGACGGCCTCTTGGTACACCATCGGGTCGATAATGTCGTCCAAAGTTTCAGCAACAATGGCGCGCACCGTTTCCACATCCCAGCCGGAAACCAAGCTTGAAACGTAGTTGCGCATCTGATCCATGAGTTCGTGATCTGCACCGGAGGTAACAAACACAAGTTGGGCGTAGGCGCTGCGAAGTACCTCACGACGCCCAATCAGTCCGCCCTTAAAAAAGGGACGAGCAAAGGCGAAAGCACTCGACTTGGCCAAAATAGTCTTATCGAGGTCAAAGAACGCTGCCGTCGACATAGATACAACGGTAACGCAGATATCCACAGGTTCCCAACGCTGCTCATTCATCCACAGGCCGGGTCGCATTGGTGGTGTCTGAAGCGGTGGTTGCCGCAATGTCAAAGCCATGACTTCGACGGTGCTGGCTTCAACTGACCCAATCATGATCGACCACGTGCGCACCTTGGCTCTAGCCGGTGGGAAGCTCGTTGAGGTTATTGAAAGCGCGAATGAACTAGCGAAGTTGTGGCCCACTGATCAGTTCATTGTGTTGGGGGCCGACATGGTGGATGAAGCAGTCGGGCTGCCTAAGCGCCACAACCTTGCGATCGTGCATTGGCAATATGGCGCCCTCGACGTGGTCCCCCCGCAACTGTGGCACACGGCATTGCAGCTAGGTGCCGAACACGTCGTTGCGCTACCCGAAGGCGATGCTTGGTTAGCTGAACGCCTAACCGAATCAATCGTTGAACGCGGAGCCTTAGGGCGGATGCTGATTGTTAGTGGTGCGTGTGGCGGATCGGGTGCATCAACGCTGGCAGTAGGGCTGGCAATTGCAGCCGAGCTGGCCGGCAAGAACGTCTTATTGATCGACGGCGATATTCATGGCGGTGGGTTGGACTTGCTTCTTGGTGCAGAAGCGTCGGTCGGAGCTCGTTGGCCTGAATTGATTCACACCAGTGGGCGCGTAAGTACAGAGACACTTTTGCCGGCGTTGCCGAGTCCGCATCGCGTTGCGTTGATTTCAGCGGCGCGCAAGGTCTCCGAGAGCCCAATGTTGCCGGCTTGGGAGTCGATCATAAATTTTGGACGACACTCTTGTGACGTTGTAGTGATCGATATGCCGCGAGAACAGATGTTGAACAAAGACATGTGGGCTCCTTCCGAACTTGAGTGTGAACTCTGGCTCGTGGTGCCTACGCGTATACGAGCTGTCGCGGCAGCAGCAGTTGCGCTCGAGCATTGTCGAAACATTGGGGTGCATGCAGAAGTGCTCGTGCGTCAAACCAATCGGAGTATGAGTGCTGGTGATATCTCCAGAGCGCTGGGCACACCAGTGCGAGCGGTGTTACCGGAAGACGCAAGTGTGAGCGTGGCAGCCGAACTTGGCGAACTTGCCGGCGGCGGTTATGCAAAAGCGTGCAGTTCGCTTTTCCAAGAGTGGTGGACGTGATGAAACTTGCTGACCGAGTTCGCAGTCGGTTGGTGGTGATGCAAGGTGAAGCCACCCATGACGGTGTGGCTGCGGCTCTGCGTGATGAAGGTTTGGTGTTAGGTGACGGAGCAATTCTCTCGCTGGTTACCGAATTGCAGCGCGAATTCGTTGGTGCGGGTCTTCTGGATCCATTGCTTCATCAGCCAGGTGTGACTGACATTTTGGTGAACGGACCAGATCAAATTTGGATTGACCGCGGGCAAGGACTCGAACATATTCCGCTGGCCTTCAACAACGACGATGAAGTACGTGCGTTGGCGCAACGACTCGCAAGCGCCGTGGGCAGACGCCTTGATGATGCGCATCCGTATGTCGATGCTCGAATGGCATCGGGAGTGCGCCTGCATGCGATTCTGGCTCCAATCGCCACAGATGGAACCGTGATCTCACTTCGCATTCCTGCGAGGCAAGGTCTCAGCATCGAAGATCTGGTCGAGTTGGGATCCTTAGATGCAAGCGCAGCATTCTGGATTCGCAAGGTCATTGATTTAAGACTTTCGTTCTTTGTGAGCGGAGGTACCGGATCAGGAAAGACCACAGTGCTTGCCGCAATGCTTGGATTGATTGCGCATCACGAACGCATCGTGATCGTTGAAGACTCGGCGGAGTTGCAACCTGCTCACCCGCATGTGGTTCGGCTGCAGTCGCGATTAGCAAATCTTGAAGGTGCCGGCGCTGTGCCGATGCGTGACCTCGTGCGACAAACCCTGCGGATGCGCCCTGACCGCATTGTTGTGGGTGAAGTGCGTGGCGCAGAAGTCATCGAACTGCTCACCGCATTGAACACGGGGCACGAAGGCGGCTGCGCCACAGTGCACGCCAATTCGGCTGCTGACATTCCAGCGCGCATCGAAGCACTTGGGCTGGCGGCTGGGTTAGACAGAGACGCAGTCCATGCGCTGTTGGGCGCGGGACTCGATGCTGTTGTGCACCTGGACCGCGATGCTCAAGGCCGC
>WLNQ01000182.1 GCA_009699705.1 Actinomycetota bacterium
GTGAGGGGATCACCTCTCAAGTGGAGCGGATGACGAAAAAGTAACTCGATGGCGACCTATCTTGATTAATAACCTGCGGTTGTTCGTCCAACTTTGCCTTGCTAATCTCAACCACGTCGGAAGCCACAGCAGGCACCGTACCGAATTCGGAGGGTCTCATCAGTACGCCAATTCCTCGCCTGCTGGATCTCTTGATTCTGGAAGAAATCGAGCCCGATGTTTTCCACGCCGGCACGCTCTTTGACGACCCGATGAATCTCTATGGCGGCCAAGTGGCAGCCCAAGCGCTATATGCCGTTGGTCAAACGGTGTCCGAAGAACGCGTTCCCCATTCGATGCATTGCTATTTCTTGCGAGCAGGCGACCCAATGAAAGCGGTCGACTACTTCGTTCATCGTGATCGTGATGGCCGCTCATTTTCCTCCCGCACGGTGAGTGCGATGCAAGAAGGACGCGAAATTTTCACGATGAGTGCCTCCTTCCACCTTGAGGAGTCAGGGCCGGATGTGCAGTCAGCGCGACGTGCGACCGTCCTAGGTCCCGACGACCCACGAAGCAGAGGGCTCACTCATCGCACTGTCGATGTTGACTACCGCGATCCGCGCGAAGTGCCCAACGACGACATGCTGCGTCAAGTGTGGATGAAATGCTCCATGGAATTGGGGGATGCGCCGCTTCTACATGCATGCCTGATCGCCTACATGTCAGACATGTTCACCGGGCTCTTTGAATTAGTGCCTCGTCGAGAGGATGTCGCCCTCAGCAGTTTGGATCATGTCGTCTGGTTCGTGCGTCAAGCTCGAGCCGACGATTGGCTCCTGATGGATCTCAAAGGTGAATCCCTCAGCCATGGTCGTGGCCTGTACTCCGGTGACATTTTCGATGTCGAAGGACGGTTGGTCGCCAAGCTGATGCAAGAGTCGCTCTATCGCCCACGCGTGTAACGTTTGAGCATGACATCGATTGTTCCATTCCTCTGGTTTGATCACCAGGCTGCTGATGCCATGGATTTTTACGTTGATCTTTTCGAAGATGCTCGCGTAATCAATGTGAGTAAAGGCGGAGACGACGGACCAGTATTTTCCGTGACCTTTGTGATCGGCGATCAAGTTTTTCAGGCTCTCAACGGCGGCCCGCATTACAAGTTGAATCCAGCAACTTCTTGGATGGTGACTTGCACTTCCCAAGAAGAAATCGATCGGCTCTGGTCCGCGTTGAGTCAAGGTGGCGAGCCGATGCAATGCGGTTGGATAACTGATCGTTTCGGGGTGACCTGGCAAATCGTGCCCGACGTGCTCTTTAGCTATCTAGGCAACTCAGACCCAGGAGTTGCATCACGCGTTCAAGCAGCCATGATGAAAATGACAAAATTTGAAATCTCTGGGTTGGAACAAGCTGCACTTGGCGAGTGACTTATCTACAAATGAGATCGATAGTGATGGCCAAGTCAATATCTCGTTGAGTCAAGCCTCCGAGATCGTGGCTACTCAGGATCACATGAAGCGTTGTCCAACGGATGTCGAGGTCGGGGTGGTGATCAACGCGCTCTGACTCAGTCGCAATTGACACGACCCAAGAGATCACTGCTGGAAAACTCGATGCGTGGAAATTTCGACTTATCGATATTCCATTGCTATCCCATTGGGGAATGAGAGCGAGTTGGCTGGGCAGTTCGATAGCAGTGAGCAGTTGCGGTCGCATGGAATCAACATAGCGGGCGCAAGTTAGTCGCTTCGCTGAAGCAACAGATACCGCATTTTGGAATTCATACCGGCACAACTTTTGCTAACTTCGCAGCAGTCATGATCCAAAGAGCTCCGTTATCTGCGTAACCGATTGGGGCTGAGTCCTTCACATTAACCGTCTTGGTGTAATTGCCACCCCCATCAGTGAATCCAGCTGGTGGTGAATCTTTAACGCTCGTGTTGTAGCCATCAGGATTAACTGCATAATAACCGGCCGGGCTGCCATCACTTGGGTTCCATTGATCTTGGGTGTAGTAGGTACCGCCATTAGGTGAACTTGAAAAGTCAGTGTGTGATCCAGTTTGAATGAACTGCAAGTGATACGTGTACGGACTCGTGGTAGTCACCGAGTGAAAGGTGAAAGCGGAAGTTTTCTGGCACATCACTCCAGCATCGGTGAAGCTTTCCGGGCAAACATAAATGGTTTTATAAGTCGGTTGTGGAACGACCGCAACAGGAGCAGGCGCCGGATTAAGTGTGGGTTCTGACTGCGGAGGTGAAGCTGGTTGTGCGACAGGTTGTATCGCTGGTTTCGCTGGAGTACCAGCCGATGTCAGTGCATGTGCCATGGCGATTTCGTTCGAGACGCCTGAGATTTCCTGCAGGGTTTGTTTCATGACAGCGGTTGAGATTCGCCCGGTAGAAGCTGAGTTACTCGGGGTTACGGTGAAGGTGTATTTAAGATTCAGATGTAAACCTTTGAGTACTGCATGAGACTCCGATGTCACGGTTTTCAGCGGGGGAAAATTTTCCGCAGTGGCGCTGATGGTGTACATCACTGGCGAGCCTTCACCTTTGTTGACGGTGTGGCGCCAGGTAAGGCTCACCTCTGATGCGACATCTGTCGTTTGGACTGTGAGTTCGTTTGCGGCCCCTACTTGGCCAACAACGTTGGCAAAACCAATGCGCTTTCCATTCATGGTGACCTGATATCTGGTGCCCGCATCGAGCTGCGTTAAGAGAGCAGTTCGACCAGTCGTGGCCTTTATCGCTCGAGTGACATGGCCTTTGGCTTGTGCTGCAAGAACTCCGCCGGCATGCCCTGATACAGATATCGCAGCGATGCGGTTTGCCAGCACTTCAAGTCCCCGAGGGCTAGGGGCTAACGCGATGACCGTTTGCGCCGGTTCCTGAGCAATAGTGGCAGCCGTGGCTGTAGTTGAGCCAAGGAATATGACGCACATCGTTGCGATGGCGCCTGTTGTGATGAGTTGCTTCATCGAGTTCCCTCCTGAGTGCGGCGATTGCCGTCACTTACGAGGGTTCCTTCGTTCAAGCATTGCTAAACATGTATCTCAACGAGCACTACTTCCCTACAAA
>WLNQ01000183.1 GCA_009699705.1 Actinomycetota bacterium
AGAAGCTCTTCCTTGGAGTGGAAATACCAGTACAGGCTGGTAACCCCAACTCCTAGCCGTTTAGCTAATTTCGGCATGCTGAGGTCTTCCACAGACTCGTCTTTGCACAGATAAAAAGCTTCAGTAAGAATGATTTCTGGGTTGAGCGAGCCGCGCGGGCTCCGCTTTCGGCGCAGTGGCTTTGCCGCTGCTTCTGGATCCGGATTCGCACTCATACAAGGGATTCTTGCATGGTTCTTGGATAGAGTGGGAACTATCACATAGGTATCACATAGGCTAGGTAGGCAATTTCATTTATGATAAAGTTATAACTGATTGTTCTATCTAAAGTGTCACATTTGTGGCCTGTAAGAAGTGAGTTGGCATGGATTCAGGCATGGTTTTAAGGCTTATCGTCGGCCTTGCGCTAACGGTCGGAATTTCATTCTTTGCCGGACGCCGAGTGCTGTTTCTCGTGAAGTTAGCTCGCAGCGGGAAGCCAGCCACTGGCCGTTTAAGTGATCCAACTGGCAGCGTCCAGGCCGAAGCAATAGAGGTCTTGGGGCAAAAGAAACTTCTTAAATGGACTATCCCTGGCATTGCCCACGTGATGGCTTTCTGGGGATTTCTGGTCTTGGGAGCGACGATTCTTGAAGTGTATGGCGCCCTTTTCAATCCGGAATTCGCAATTCCTATTATCGGTCGATGGTCCATTGTAGGTTTCGCTGAGGATCTGTTCGGTTTGCTTGTGCTTGCAGGCATATCTATCTTCGCAGTCTTGCGCCTGTCGAACAATCCAGCTAAACAGGGGCGCTGGTCTCGGTTCTTTGGCTCGCACACCTCAGGTGCTTGGGTTATTTTGTTCATGATTTTCAACGTGGTTTGGACCCTTTTCCTCTATCGGGCAGCCCAGTACAACGTTGGCCTTTATAAGGGAACGAACAATTTTCCTTTCATGAACGGCGGCGCCTTCATGAGCGAATGGGTCGCTTCGTGGTTCTACGGACTTGGGGAGACCGCTAACGAGATTATTGAAGTTATTGGAATCTGGTTGCAAATCGCAGTCGTGCTGTTCTTCTTATTGATCGTGTTGCATTCCAAGCACCTGCACATCGGAGCGGCTCCCATCAACGTGTACGTTTCTCGTCGCCCAGATGGTCTCGGGCCGTTGCAGCCAATGATGCACAACGGTGAACCTTTGAACTTCGAAGATCCCCCGGAAGATGCGCTCTTCGGCAAAGGACATATCGCTGAGTTCACTTGGAAAGGCTATGTTGATTTAATGGCCTGCACTGAGTGCGGTCGTTGTCAATCACAGTGTCCAGCGTGGAACACCGAAAAGCCGTTGTCACCAAAACTGATGATCATGAATCTTCGTGACACCATGTTTGCGCAGTCAGATTATTTGCTCGCAGCGAAAGGCAAACACCCCGGTTTAGGCGAATTTGATCAAGCAGCCTTGGAATCTTTGAGCCCAGAAGTTCGTGCTCAAGTCGAGCGCCCATTCATAGGCTCTCGTTTGGGTTCAGAGCATGAAGCCGAAGATGGATATACCTTCGATGGTCACCGTACTAGTAACGCTGAGCTCCCTATCATTGATGAGGAGGCACTCTGGAATTGCACTATGTGTGGCGCTTGCGTTAACCAGTGCCCTGTTGACATCGAGCACATCGATCACTTTGTTGACATGCGCCGCAATCAAGTCATGGTTGCCAGCGACTTCCCAAGTGAACTGAACGGATTGTTCAAGAATCTTGAAAATAAGGGTAATCCATGGGGCATGAACTCATCTGGTCGAAATGACTGGATGAGCGAGGTCGATTTTGATGTTCGAGTCTTTGGCGCGACAGGCGAAGACTCCATCCCAGACGACATTGACTACCTCTTCTGGGTCGGTTGTGCTGGCGCATTTGAAGATCGCGCAAAGCGCACCACGAAGAATGTCGCAGAGCTCATGAACATTGCGGGTGTGAGTTTCATGGTCCTTGGAGATGGCGAAACTTGTACCGGTGACCCGGCTCGACGCGCAGGAAATGAATTCTTATTTCAGATGCAAGCTCAGCAAAATGTTGAGGTGCTCAATGAAATTAAGGCAACCAAGATTGTCGTCACGTGCCCACATTGCCTCAACACCTTGAAACGCGAATACCCGCAGCTGGGTGGCAACTACGAAGTTGTGCACCACAGTGAGCTGCTTGCAGAACTAGTCAAGGCTGGACGGCTAACCCCCGTAAATAAGATTGAGCAAACAGTGACTTACCATGATCCTTGCTATCTTGGACGTCACAATAAAATCTATACTCCGCCCCGTGAGCTAGTGAGTGCTTCAGCGACCAGCGTGGTTGAGATGGAACGCAGCGGAGACAAGAGTTTCTGTTGCGGAGCTGGTGGTGCTCGGATGTGGATGGAAGAAAAGATTGGTACCCGAATCAATCAGAATCGGGCAGATGAAGCCATAGCCACAGGTGCCAAGCGGATCGCAGTTGGTTGTCCGTTTTGTTCGGTTATGCTCAATGATGCGGTTACTAGCCGCCAGCAAGAAGAAGGACGGGCCGTAGGCGTGGAAGTTGTTGACATATCCACCTTGTTGCTGAATGCGTCAAAGCCGTAATATTTCGTCGGTACTCATCAGATCGATCCGCAGTCGGCGGGCCGCTCTCGGAAGGAATGTCTCGTGAAGATTGCAGTATGTGTTAAGCAGGTTCCAGACTCATGGGCTGAAAAAAAGCTCCGTGATAGTGATGCGCTTCTCGATCGCGAATCGGTCGAGAGTGTGATGAACGAACTCGATGAGTACGCAGTAGAAGAGGCACTCAAGATAGTTGAAGCCAATGGCAGCGGTGAAATAGTCATCGTCACTATGGGACCTCAGCGTGCCGATGAAGCGATTCGCAAGTCTCTCAGTATGGGTGCAGACTCTGGCATTCACCTTGTTGATGCAGGTCTTGCCGGTTCTGATGCTATTGCTACAAGTTACGCGCTAGCTAAGGTCATAGAAGGTCGCGCTTTTGACTTAATTATCTTCGGTTCAGAATCAACTGACGCTCGCATGAGTGTGGTCCCAGCGATGGTTGCTGAACGC
>WLNQ01000019.1 GCA_009699705.1 Actinomycetota bacterium
ACGCAAGAACCCTCCTGTCGGGGAACGTCCTCGGCCGATTGAGTCCAAAGGAGGTGGGTTTCTTATGCGTCATTACGAGGTCATGGTAATTCTCGATCCAGATCTAGAAGAAAAAACCGTCGCTCCCAGCTTGGAAACGTTCCTGAACGTTGTCCGTGCTGATGGTGGCGAAGTCACCAAGGTTGATATTTGGGGCCGTCGTCGCATGGCTTACGAAATCAATAAGAAGGCAGACGGCATTTATGCCGTGTTGGAGATGAACGCCACTCCAGCTTCTGTTGCAGAACTTGATCGTCAGCTTTCGCTGAACGAAGCAGTGATGCGCACCAAGGTTCTGCGCCCAGAGATCGTTAAGTAATGGCCGCCGGGGATGTCGCAGTAACAGTCATTGGCAACTTGACTAATGATCCAGAACTGCGTTTCACGCCAAGTGGTGCAGCGGTGGCTTCGTTCACTGTCGCTTCTAGTTCGCGTGTCCTCGATCGCACGACCAACGAATGGAAAGACGGCGAGACCGTTTTCATGCGTTGCAGTGTGTGGCGTCAATACGCCGAGAACGTTGCAGAGTCTCTTACAAAAGGAACTCGCGTCATCGTTTCAGGCCGGTTGAAGCAGCGCTCATATGAAACGCGTGAAGGTGAAAAGCGTCAGGTGATGGAAGTTGAAGTCGACGATGTCGGCCCAGCACTTCGCTACGCAACAGCCAAGGTAAATCGCGTTCAGCGTCAAGGTGGATTCGAAGGCGGCAGCAATGCCGGCGCCGGTGCACCGACAGACGATCCATGGGCCAGTGGTCCTTCAGGCGGCGCTTCGTTCGACGAGCCACCTTTCTAATCCAGCAACATCTGACTTCACAGGAGTAAGTAGACATGGCACCACGCGATAACGATCGTGACAAAAAGCGCGCACCTGCACGCGGCAAGGACGACAAGCTTCCAAAGCGCAAGGATTGCGTTTTTTGCCGAGGCGAAATCAAAGGCATTGATTACAAAGACACGAACTTGCTTCGTAAGTTCATCTCAGACCGCGGGAAGATCCGCGCTCGTCGCGTCACAGGCAACTGCACTCAGCATCAGCGCGATATCGCTAATGCAGTGAAGAACGCCCGCGAAGTGGCACTCCTTCCCTACACATCAACAGCACGCTAAGGAATCATCATGAAGCTGATTTTGACTCAAGAAGTTTCAGGACTTGGCATCGCTGGCGACATCGTCACAGTCAAGGATGGTTACGCACGTAACTTCCTGATGCCCCGCAGCCTAGGCATTGCCTGGACCCGCGGTGGCGAAAAGCAGGTCACTCAAATCAAGCGCGCCCGCAAGGTTCGCGAGATTCGTGACACTGCTCATGCAAACGAAGTGAAGCAAGCAATCGAAGCTCTCAAGGTCACCCTTGAAGCCAAGGCTGGCGACACCGGGCGCCTCTTTGGTTCCATCACAGCCAGCGATCTTGCTGATGCAGTGAAGGCAGCCGGCGGTCCACTCGTTGATAAGCGCAAGGTCACCATCGCTGAGCACGTCAAGACCGTTGGCAAGTACAACGCGACAGTCGTTGTTCATGAAGGCGTAACCGCAAAGCTCCACTTTGAGGTAGTTGCAGGCTAAAGCCGAACTCTTCACATGTTGGCAGGTTTCCCTTGCGGGAAGCCTGCCTTCATTATTTTGTCATGTATGCATGCAAACAAGGCAAGTGATCACTAGTGTCGTCCTCAACTATTAGTTCGGGAGGCTCCAGATGACGTTCGCAGATTCCATCAAGTACTGCTTTAACAACTATGTAAACTTCAATGGCCGTGCCAGCAGATCACAGTTTTGGTATTTCTTGCTCTTCACCAACATTATCAGTTTGATGCTTTCATTGGCAGACCAAGGAATTTTTGGAACGACTGTCTTGAGTGCAATCTGGGGCTTAGCAGTTCTGCTTCCGCAGCTCGCTGTAGGTTCACGACGACTACATGACACAGGTAAGTCGGGCTGGCTCCAGTTGCTGATTCTCATTCCATGTGTGGGTCTGATCGTTCTCATTGTGTTCTGGGCAAAGGCTACCGTTTCGGGTCCAAACGCTTACGGATCAGAAACCGTTTAACTTCTTTCACGGATTGGTATTTGAGATATGAGTTTTAGCCAGGCGATTGCATATTGCTTCAAGAATTACGCAAAGTTCAATGGACGTGCGAGTCGTTCAGAGTTCTGGTACTTCTACCTCTTCAATGTTCTCGTCGCCGGTGTGCCAGCGATCATAGGTTCAGTACTCATGGCAGTGGGTACTACTTCAGCAGTTGACATGGATGGAATGACCACCACCACCCTTGGTGCTCTTGGTATTTTCGGCGTTATCGTGCTTGTTTTATCCGGCCTCATCAGTCTTGCTTTGTTGATTCCTAACATCGCAGTTGCCTGCCGCAGATTGCATGACCGTGGAACTTCCGGCTGGTTACTACTACTTGCTCTCGTGCCTTGCGGAAGCCTTGTGCTATTCATCTTTTGGTTGTTGGAAAGCCAGGGACCAAACTCATTTGGCGAAGGACCAGCTACAGCGTAAATTCAATTTCATAGTTCTGGGGCCCGGCCATTTGGTTGGGCCCCAGAACTATGTACAGCCCGCGTATTAGCTAATCTGCTGTCGCAAGTAAGCAACAAGTCCATCCGCAGCATCTTCAATCATTTTCAAAACCAATACAAAACTTTCTTCGCCACCGTAATAAGGATCTGGCACATCGAGGTCACTGCTTGGCTCTAGGAGATGAGCAAGAGCAGGATCAAAGGATCGAAACATTCGCAGTTCGGTGGCAGGAGCTCCAGCCTCATCGAGCATGACCTGCAAGTTTTTATAGTTCTCGGTGTCCATTGCTAAGACGAGATCTATTGCTCCAAACCAAGTGGAATTAATTTGACGAGCCTGATGGTCAAGTGTGTAGCCGTATTGGGTGATGGTCGCCGCAGCTCGTGGGTCGGCCGGGTAGCCGATATGCCAGTCACCGGTGCCAGCCGAATCAACGAGTACTAAGGATTCCAGGCCAGCTTTGTTGATCCGATCACGCAGCACAGCCTCCCCGATCGGAGAGCGACAGATGTTGCCGAGGCAGACAAGGGTGATTCGAAATTGCGACACGCGGGGAGCGTAACCCCCCACGACAGTAACTATTTTTTATCCACAGCATTCCCGAGGCGATTTTCCCCTATTTGTGAGGGAATCGTGGGGAAAATTATTTTGTTATCCCCAAGTCATCCCCAGACCATCACCAAGAAATGCCGGTGTGTCCCCCAGATTGTCCACAGGTTCGTCCACAGGGAAAATGGACAGGGAGGCCCAGGTTTTCTACGGTGAGTCACACCCTTGGGGTAGAACGGCTTTAAACAGAAGGGGAGCAGCGGTGAGCGTTACAGAATTACCTGTTTCATCACAGAATGATCGCACTCCACCGCAAGATATTGCTGCTGAGCAGTCGGTTATTGGGGCCATGCTGCTTTCCAAGGATGCCATTGCTGATGTGGTGGAAGCAGTAAAGGAAAGTGACTTCTATCGGCCAGCTCATCAAAGTATTTTTGGCGTCATCCTGGATCTTTATGGCCGCGGTGAACCTGCTGACGCTGTCACGGTTGCTGCGGAACTCACCAAGCAGGGCGATCTTGCTCGCATTGGCGGAGCGGCCTACCTACACACGGTTGTCTCGATGGTGCAGACAGCTGCAAATGCTTCCTACTACGGACGCATTGTGCGCGAGCAGGCCATCTTGCGCCGCCTAGTTGAAGCCGGCACCCGCATTGTGCATATGGGCTATTCCGGTACCGGCGATGTCGACGACATGGTGGATCGGGCGCAGGCTGAGGTTTACGAAGTCACCGAGCGTCGCACGAGCGAAGATTACGCACCGCTACGCGACATCATGGGTGATGCGTTGAACGAGATTGAAGCGATCTCAAATCGCGGTGGCGAAATGATCGGCGTACCAACGGGCTTCACAGATCTTGATTCGCTCACCAATGGTTTGCACCCAGGTCAGTTAATTATTCTCGCTGCACGTCCTGCCATCGGTAAATCCACGTTTGGGTTGGATATTTGTCGAGCGGCATCCATCAAGCACGGGCTCACCTCGTGTATTTTTTCCCTAGAAATGAGTCGCAACGAAATTGTGATGCGTTTGCTTTCGGCAGAAGCACAAGTTCCCCTGCACCACATGCGCGCTGGAACTATGAGTGATGGCGACTGGGCGAAACTCGCAGCAAAGATGGGCACCGTAAGTGAGGCGCCGCTGTTCATTGATGACTCACCAAACATGACATTGATGGAGATCCGTGCCAAGTGCCGTCGCCTAAAGCAACGCCATGATTTGCGACTCGTCGTCGTCGACTACCTCCAGCTGATGACTTCAGGTAAGAAAGTTGAGAGCCGTCAGCAAGAGGTTTCCGAATTCTCTCGCTCATTGAAGTTGCTGGCTAAAGAACTTGAAGTGCCAGTCATCGCTATTAGCCAGCTCAATCGTGGTCCTGAACAGCGCACAGATAAAAAGCCGATGCTGTCGGATCTACGCGAGTCGGGTTCTCTTGAGCAGGATGCCGACATGGTGATCTTGTTGAGTCGTGAAGATGCGTATGAACGTGAATCACCACGCGCCGGTGAAGCTGATTTCATCGTGGCAAAGCATCGCAACGGACCAACAGCCACAGTCACCGTTGCTTTCCAGGGTCATTACTCACGCTTCGTAGACATGGCTGCGGTCTAACGAAACAATCACCCATGGCATCAGCGCTGCGTAACTCCGGAGTTCTGGCAGCGCTAGGAGCCGCCGCACTTTTTGGTGCAGGCACCCCAATTGCGAAAGCTTTTCTCTCCGATACCGGCCCGCTTATGTTCGCTGGTTTGCTTTATCTTGGCGCAGGTATTGGTCTAGGTATTTGGCGTTTAGTTAGACGGCTACCCAAGGCTCACCTTGTTCGCAAGGAACTTGGGTGGCTTATCGGTGCCGTTGTCTGCGGTGGCGTTCTTGCTCCCGGCCTCCTGATGGTGGGCCTGACTCATATGCCGGCCACTGGCGCATCGCTACTACTCAACGCCGAAGCAGTGTTCACCGCTCTCATCGCTTGGTTGGTGTTTCGAGAAAATATTGGCCGCAAAGTAGCTTTTGGCATGTTGTGCATTGTTGCGGGAGCAGCCGTCTTAAGTTGGCCTGGCACTGCTGACTTTGGCAGCGGCTGGCCCATACTTGCTGTCTTATCTGCGTGCCTATTGTGGGCAGTCGATAACAACCTCACCCGAAACGTTAATTCCGTGGATGCCACCTGGATCGCCATGGTGAAGGGCATTATCGCTGGATCCACGAACGTTGCTCTTGCCTTTGTTTTTGGAGAAGAAATCCCAGCATTGCGGATCATCGCTAGCGGCATGGTTCTTGGTCTTTTTGCTTATGGTGTGAGTTTGGTGTTGTTCGTTATTGCACTTCGCGGTGTTGGCGCTGCTCGCGCCGGCGCATATTACTCAGTTGCACCATTCATCGGAGCGATCGTGGCCATTGCATTCTTTGGTGAGGCTGTAACTATCCAGATTGCTTTGGCAGGTGGCCTGATGGCGGTGGGTACGTGGCTGCATCTAACCGAGTCGCACAGTCATTTTCACCCACACTCATTAATTGAACACGAACATGAACACTTCCCTGATACCGAACATCGTCACGGGCACTAATGCACTGCGGCGTAGCAAGGTGTGCGTGTAGTTTGCTTGCATGCCAGCCTTCACAATCGAATCGATCAGGCTTGCTTGTGCACAGTTGCCGCCGCCCCGTGAACCGTTGTATTTATTCCATACGCAAGAGGCCATTAAGCCCTCATCGCTGTTCCTTCCATTAGTGGAAGTTGATGGAAGCGCATCGGTTATTTTGACAAAACGCCCAACAACCATGCGCAACCATGCAGGCGATTGGGTGTTTCCAGGTGGGCGAATAGATCCAGGAGTTGACGTTGATGAATCAGCGGCTGCTCTACGTGAGCTCGAAGAAGAGATAGGCATACCTGCGAGTCAGGCGAGCATCCTTGGTCAGCTTGATTCCCGTGGCCCCACGTTGATGGGACACACCATCAGTGTGTTCGTGGGGGTGGTTGATTCAGCTGAGAATTTGGTTCCGGATCCCCATGAGGTTTCTGAAGTTGCCATCATCGCGCTGCAAGATTTGGCAGATCCCAAAGCGCATTACGTTTCGAATGTGGTTCCGTATGGCTATGGAACAACCCCGGATCAAGCCGAGCCAAGACGGCTACCAATTGAGATGCATTTCTTCACATTCGGGGAAGGCCAGATCGTGTGGGGGACTCAAGGAGAGATTCTGTGGGATTTACTCGCATGCATCTTGGGGGATCGACCGACCATCGCTCAAATTCGTAGTTGAACTATCAAGGTTAAGCAGAAAGCTCCCCTACGCTGCGCATACATCAGTGAAAAGGAGCAAGTATGAGTCGCTGGGCAATTCGGCACCCATTGGTCGCTTTGGTTGCCTGGGTAGCAGTGTTGATTGCGCTTGTGGGCGGTTCGGCGCTACTCAAGCCAGCATACGACAACAGTTTTGCCTTGCCAGGGGCTCAATCCACCATTGCCCAACAGATGTTGGAGCAACTCCCAGGAACATCTTCAACCAATGCAACGATGCAAGTGGTCTGGTCACCGAAACAGGGGCTAGCGACTGACCCAGCAGTCAAGAATCGCATCGATCCGTTGCTCGAGCGACTATCCAAAATGGATGCTGTCACCTGTGTGGTGGGTCCGTACGAAAAAAATTATGGAACCACGTGCCCGGCTCCTGTCCCAGGTGATTTATCGGCAGCAATTGCTGAGGCAGTTGCAAAGAAACTTGGGATCACCACGACTCAACTTTGGGAGATTCTGAAAGCCATCCCATCCCTTTACCCAATCGCTGACGCCAACGGCGATGACCTGGCAAAGATCGCGACCGTTCTAGCGTGGCTGGCAAAAGCCGATGCGGCGCAGTGGGCAGCGATTGCAAAGGCGCTACCAAAGGAAGTCGCAGAACTTCACAAAGCAGTTGATGCAGCGGGCGCAGAGCTAGCTGTCTACATTCCAGCTGGCCAGGCCGCGATCGATGCCACGAGCCCGATTTCTAAAGATAAAAAAGTGGCATATGCAACGGTGGCCTTCGACGTCGCTGCCCCGGGCGCGTTCGAAGCCACTCACTTGCAAAATCTGGTGCTAGATGCGAACTCTTCGTCACTCACTGTGGGAGCGAGTGGAAACGCATTAGCTGCAGCAGGAGCAACTCCGGATTCCAGTGAGCTAGTAGGACTACTTGTCGCCATCGTCATTTTGCTGCTCGCTTTTGGCTCCATTATTGCTGCTGGTTTGCCAATTGTCGTTGCCCTTACGGGGCTCGTCGGCGGCATCCTCTTCGTCGGCATATTTAGCAACGTCCTGAGCATTGCTTCCTTCGCTCCAACTCTCGCCATGATGATTGGCCTCGGAGTGGGTATCGACTACGCGCTGTTCATTATGAACAGATATCGCCAGGGATTAGATGATTTGGAGCCTAAAGAAGCTGCAGTGCGTGCTGTATCTACAGCGGGCAGAGCAGTCTTATTTGCCGGTTCAACCGTGATCGTTGCTCTACTTGGAATGTTCGTCTTAGGTATTGCTTTCTTCAATGGCTTGGCTGTGGCCGCCGCAGCAACAGTATTGATGGTGATGCTTTCAGCCCTCTGGATGTTGCCAGCATTACTTTCGCTCTTAGGGCACAAGGCGATGTCGCTGCGTCTGCCGTGGGCGCGACATCCAAAAACGGTAGAACTTAATGACAGTAAGTGGTCAAAGTATGGAGCACTCCTGCAGCGAAAACCACTTATTCCAGCAGTGCTGTCTTTGGTCTTCATCGGGATGCTCGCTGCGCCTGCCCTATCTCTGCAATTGGGTTTCCCTGACAACGGAACTCAACCGCCAGGTTCACTGCTTCGCAACAGTTTTGAACTTATGTCGAAGGGGTATGGTGCTGGAAATGCTGGGCCTTTCTTCGTTGCTGTGAAATTGAAGAAGCCATATGACATCCACGAACTCAGTACTGTCGTGTCAGCATTGGAAGCAACACCAGGAGTTGCAAGTACCTTGCCAAACTCCAAGTTTGTTGTGCTGCTGAAAGATAGTAAGGCCGCATTTAACTCGGATGGCACTATCACTTCTGTCGTAGTGCAACCCACGTCTGATCCGCAGGCCGAAGCCACAGTTGCAACCTTGGATCGCATTCGAAATGAGACGGCACCCAAAGTCGCATCGTCAGCGAAGATCTATGTAGGTGGCGTACAGGCGGTTTCGACCGACTTCACCGAGATGTTGCAGAGCAAATTACCGCTGTTTTTACTCTTAGTTGTTGGCTTGGGATTCTTGGCACTCATGTTGTTGTTCCATTCACTGGTTATCCCGCTCACAGCAGCAGTTACGAGTTTGCTCAGTTTCGCGGGAGCCCTCGGAGTTACCGTTGCCGTGTTCCAAAACGGCACGTTTGCTTCGGTCCTGGGTGTATATGGCACAGGCCCGATTCTGCCCTTTTTGCCGGTAATGGTGTTCGCCATTCTCTTTGGACTTTCCATGGACTACCAAGTTTTTCTGGTGAGTCGGATGCAGGAAGAGTGGCATCACACAGGTGACAACAGGACCGCTGTTCGCCGAGGCCTGGCTGGTTCGGGTCGAGTCGTGGTGATCGCGGCGACGATTATGGCGAGTGTGTTCATGTCATTCATTCCGACAACGAACCCAACAATTAAACTTTTCGGCATCGCTTTGGCATCAGCGGTGATCATTGATGCGTTCATCGTTCGGCTCATTTTGGTTCCATCACTGATGACGCTTTTTGGACGATCAAATTGGTGGCTTCCTGGCTGGCTCAAGCGGGTAATGCCCAACATCACCCTGGAGTAGACGGGCACAGAGTGATGGGCATTCAATGAATGCCGCCAAGAAAGTTGGGCTTAGTTCTGGAGTGGTTGTCATTGGCACTGCATCGCAGTAGAACCACTGCGAGAAGGCAAGGTGATCCACTAAAGTCACGGGTGTGCCTGAACAAGACTTTCAAGAATTATTAAAAATCTCGCCGCTGGGCGAGTTTCTCTTCAGCGCTACCGCCGTTGGGGATAACGGCCACCTCTTTGGCGGATATACCCTGGCTTTCGCGTTTCAAGCTGCGAGTTCGACGGTGAATCCGCAGATGTGGCCGCAGTCTCTGCACGCGAACTTTATTGATGCTGGTAAATCAGGGAATGAATTGCGACTCCATGTCGAAGTGCTGCGGGATAGCCGGGCCTTTGCCATGCGGCAGATCACCGTCACGATGGGCGATCTCACGCCCTTGTTGATGCAGGCCTCATTCCACGCAGGTGAAGCTGGTCCAGACTGGACTCCTGAAGAAGATTTCGATTACCCAGACCCTGACTCTCTTGAATCAGACGAGACGATGCTCTTTGCGATGGATCCCATCGATATCCGACCGATTCATGGTCTGACTAAACGCGGGCCGGGAAACCGGATTCCGCATGTGCATCCTTTTTGGGTTCGCCCGCGGGTGAAACTTCCGGACAATCGGATGTTGCATGCTGCGGTGGTTGCATTTATTTCTGACTACATGGTGGTAGGCACTGCACAGGCACCAGGAGTGGCAGTTCCCGAAGGAAGTTTGGTTGTCACGATGGAACACGCGCTGTGGTTCCATCGTCCGATCGATGCAAATGACTGGCTACTCTTCACTTCCGAACCAATGTCGGTCTATCACGGCCGAGGTTTAAGTAGCGGAAAAGTATTCAATCGACAAGGCCTGTTAGTGGCTTCATTTGTGCAAGAAGTACTGACACGCCAACCTCGGGCGAAGTCGTAGTTACTCTGTAGCTTGATAGCCAGCAGCAACGATTGCTGAAATAACTGCCGCGCTATCTGGATCGCCTTGGATTTGCACTGTTCCTGTAGCCAGATCCACAACAACTCTGTCAACTCCAGCAACTATTTCGACGGCTTCGGTGACGTGGCGCACACAGTTTGCGCAGGTCATTTCGGTTACAACAAACGTTTTCATAAGTACATCATCACTGATTGATTTGGGTATGGTCCACTTGTGAGGTCTTTCCTTTTGATTCATGGCGCTTGGCATGGCGCCTGGTGCTGGGCGCCATTGCAAGAACACTTGAATTTAGCTGGATACTCCTCCGTGGCAATTGAACTGCCGGGAAATCTTCCAGGTCGATCTCTAGGCGACGACGCTGAATTGGCCTTCGAAGCGCTTGCTCAGGCTCATGGCGATGTCATCGTTGTTGGGCATTCGCTGGCGGGTTTATTGGCGCCCTTCGTTGCGTCGCATCCAAAGGTCTGCGGGTTGGTGATGGTGGCGGCGCTCTTTCCGGAGTTTGATATCAGCGCTGCTCAACAGCGTGAGCAAACGCCACAGATTTACACGGATCGCTATCATCAGGCTTCAGTTATTCGCCACGAAGATGGAAGCACCGAAGTTCCTGCGCAGGAGGCTATTGACCTCATGTTCAACACGTGCACCTCTGATGTTGCGCAGTGGGCAGCGTCTCAATTACGTCGTCAGTATTGGGAAAGTTTCGTAGAACCTTCGCCGGTGTGGGCGTGGCCAGATATGCCTACCCTTGCGATTGGTTGCACTGAAGATCAACTTACAAACCCAGAACCGATGCGCCAAGCAGCATCCCGAATTTCAGGCGCGCACTACTTGGAGCTTAATACTGATCATTCCCCGATGCTTTCTGATCCTGGGGAGCTGGCACGGCTGCTCATCGACTTCGCGGATCGTGCAGACTTGCTGTAAATCCCGACAAAATGCCCGATATTTCGGGAATCTCATTGCACTCACCGCCGGCTTGCTCTAACTTTCTTACCAAACATCATTTAAATAAATCGACTGGAGCACGAGTGAGCGACTACAAGTTCGTTACGTACGAAACCTTTGACGACGGCAAAATCGCGCGAATCATGCTGAACCGCATTGAAACCCGAAATGCCCAAAACCGTGGTTTGCTAGTTGAACTCGATGATGCCTTCATGAAGGCTGAAGCTGACGATCAGGTTCGCGTTGTGATTCTTGGCGGAGTTGGCCCGCTGTTCTCCTCAGGTCATGATCTCGGTTCAGCAGATGCACTTGCTGAATACGAAAAAGATGGTCCAGGCGAGCACCCAACTCGGAAAATCAATGGCGGAACTCGCGTTGGTGCCGAAAACCGCATGCTGCAGGAATGGCACTACTTCTTTAACAACACCCGTCGCTGGCGAGATCTTCGCAAGATCACCATCGCTCAGGTTCAAGGCACAACATTCGCTGCCGGCCTGATGTTGATTTGGGCTTGCGACTTGATCGTTGCTGAAGAGAACGCAAAATTTGCGGATGTTGTTGGCGCCCGCCTCGGTATGTGCGGCGTTGAATATTTTGGTCACCCTTGGGAGTTCGGGCCTCGTCGCGCTAAGGAATTGTTGCTCACGGGTGATTCAGTTACAGCGCAAGAAGCATTCGACCTTGGCATGGTGAGCAAGATCTTCCCAACGGATGAACTTGCTGAGCGCACGATGGAATACGCACGCCGCATTGCAAAGCTCCCAACAATGGCAGCGCTACTTATCAAAGAATCGGTCAACCAAACTGTTGACAACATGGGCTTCTACAACTCGCTTCAGGCCTGTTTCACTCTGCACCAGTTGAATCACTCACACTGGGCTGAAATTCATGACGGATATCCAGCAGGACTTCCGGAAGACGGCACCCCGGATTGGCGTTCAGCGCCGAAGGTGATGCCAAGACTTGCTGGGGTCTCAGATCCATATCTTGAAAAGGCCTAATCAAAACAAGGGCTTTTAGCAACGAACAAACGGTGGTCTTCGCTTAGGCGAAGGCCACCGTTGCATCGATAAGGGTGCGGCGCTGGTGTGCTTCTTGCACTCGCGCTTCAATGAGCAGCATCTGCTTCATCCAATAATTTGCGGCTTCATCGCCTTTTCCTTCAGAAACAAGAGTCATCGCTTTGATGATGGTTTTCTTCCAGTTAGGGCTTTGGCTTCCTTCATCTTCTTGGAAGATGGAGTCAGAGAGTTCGCTGCGTACGACACCAGTTAATGTCCCATAGAGCAGTTCAAGAGTTTTATTTCCGCAACTATGAAATAGGTGTGCGTAAAAACGCGACCATACGTCAACGCGTAAACGTGGATCAATTCCTGGAACGATCTCATCCATAATCGCGAGCAGTTCTGCCGCCGCTTCTTGACGGTTGTCCCGGCGAGCGAGCAAGCGCAGAGCGAGTGGCTCGATCATTGCGCGTGCTTCAAAGACGTCACTGAGTAAGACACCATCGAATTGCATGAGCAATCCAAGATAACGAGCTGCCACGGAAACGTCTGGGCGCGTTGCTCGAGCTCCACCTCGGGAGCCACGACGGACGGTAATCAGTTTTTCAGATTCGAGGATTCGAAATGCTTCGCGCAAGGACGGTCGGGAAACACCGAAGTGCACCATGAGTTCTGCTTCGCTTGGCAGGGCCGCGCCTTCAGCGATATCGCCACGGACTATCTGATTGCGAATGGCCTGAGCGACGACCTCTGCTGTCTTTGGCACGTGAACTGGTTCAGCGCTCAGCGGCGGCATTGGCGTGGTCATCACAGCCCTTCTTAGAATTCACCCCGGATCGAGCTTCAGGTGAATAATACGCCTTATTAGCCCCAAGACAATGAATTGAAGCCTGACGAGTAGTTGAATAACACAATAAGATGACTAATCGCACTAGTGCAGCTCGAACCATACCCTGAGGGAGAAAAAAGAAGATGCTTTTCATCGGCGGCGAATGGACCCCAAGCTCGTCAGGAGCTTTCTTCGATTCCACTGATCCTGCTACGGGTGAAGTGCTTGGCCAGGCTGCCGATGGCACCCGTGAGGATATGGCCCGAGCCATTGCTGCGGCTAAAGAAGCTTTGCCGGCTTGGTCGGCTAAGACTGCTTATGAGCGTGCTGCAATTTTGATGAAGGCGTTTGCTCTGATGAATGCCAAGCGAGACGAACTTGCCACGCTGATGACTAAGGAGCAGGGCAAGCCCATTCGGATGGCGCGCACTGAAGTCACGTATGCGGCTGATTTCTTGTCGTGGTTCGCTGAAGAAGCTAAGCGGGTTTATGGGCAGACCATTCCTTCGTCTCGCGCGGATCATCGGTTTATGGTGATTTCGCAGCCCGTGGGTGTTGCCGCTGCGATTACGCCGTGGAATTACCCGATCTCGATGTTGACGCGCAAGATTGGTCCAGCGCTTGCTGCGGGTTGCACGATTGTGGTCAAGCCTGCTGAGCAGACACCGTTATGTGCCATTGCAACAATCAAGATTTTTGAAGAAGCCGGTGTTCCTGCTGGCGTGGTGAACCTGGTGACGACTTCTGACCCGGTCAATGTTGGCGAAGAAATATTGGTGAATCCGATTGTGCGCAAGATCAGTTTCACGGGTTCAACTGAGGTAGGCAAGCTCATTGCTTCTAAGGCGGCTGCCACGATGAAGCGTGTGTCGATGGAACTTGGCGGGCATGCTCCGTTCATTGTTTTTGCAGATGCTGATCCGGTGAACGCAGCAAAGGGTGCCGCGGCGTTGAAGTCATTGAACACGGGGCAAGCATGTATTTCACAAAACCGGGTATTCGTGCACAAGTCGATTGCTGCGGAATTCACCAAGGTGCTCACTGAGCGAATGGCTGCGATGCCTGCAGGTCATGGTTTAGAAGACAAAGTCACTGTTGGCCCACTCATTGACGAGCAGGCGCTTGCCAAGATGGAACGCCAGGTCGCTGACGCGGTGGCTAAGGGTGCCATGGTTGCTACCGGTGGTGTGCGTTTGATGGATAACGGTTTAGATAAAGGCCTTTTCTGGGCCCCAACCGTGTTGACCGGTGTTACCCAAGACATGCTCATTTACCGCGAAGAAACCTTTGGCCCGATGGTGCCCGTGATCGAATTTGATGACGATGACGACATCATCGCGATGGCAAACGACACCGACTACGGGCTGGCGGCTTACATTTACACGCCGAACTTGAGCCGTGCATTCAAAACTGCAGAAGCCCTCAATTTTGGCATGATCGGCATCAATGACATCAACCCCACTTCCGCTGCAGTGCCATTTGGCGGCATGAAAGAAAGCGGTCTAGGACGCGAAGGCGCCCGCGAAGGCATAACGGAATACCTCGATTCGAAGGTCCTCGGCATCGCACTGTGACCGTCACTGAACTACCGCGCATCACCGTCACTGGACACCTACAAAAAGAGGCTTGGCGAGTTCGAGAGTTACCTCCTGTCGAATTAGTTCGACCTGGCTTGTGGTCAATCCCGGTAATTTTTCCTAATAATCCTTTGCGGTACGTCAATGTGTATGTCATTGAGGTACCCGGTGGCATTGTTCTCGTTGATGCCGGTTGGCCAGTTGATGAAGCGTGGGCAAATCTCAATGAGGGCCTGGAGTCCATCGGGTTTTCGATAACTGACGTAGAAGGCGTTTTGGTTACGCATAATCATGCTGATCATCTCGGCTTAGCCGGTCGAATCCGCGATGCATCAGGTGCCTGGATCGCAATGCATGAACTTGATGCACGCGAAGTCGACTTCGATGTTGATCCGGAGATCTTTAAACGTGCTGGTGAAACGTGGCTGATTAAATCAGGTGTTGAAGCAAGTGACATGCCGTCCCTGATCATCGACGCTGGTCAGTTTGTGGAGTTTGCCAAGATTCCTAAAGCAGATCGCACCATTGTCGATGGCGAACGACCGCTTCCTGGCGCAACCCACATTCGCACACTCTGGACCCCTGGGCATTCACCCGGCCATGTGTGTTTCATTGACGAGAAGAACAACTTGCTCTTGAGTGGCGATCATGTTTTGCCGCGAATTTCGCCACACATTTCGGTGCATCCGCGCGAACATGGTGATCCCTTGGGCACGTACATTGATTCTCTCAATGCGATGCTCGGGATGAACCCAGAAGAGATTTTGCCTGCGCACGAGTATCGGTTCAGTGGCCTGGACGAGCGCATCGCTCAGATGAACCTGCACCATGAAGATCGTCTGGCTGAAGTCCTTGCGTCAATCAACGAGCACCCCGGTGCGAGTACCTACGAGATTTCATCGAAGCTCACGTGGTCGCATGGTTGGGAAAACACTCAAGGAATGTTGCGACGTGCGGCGATGGGAGAAACCCTGGCACACATCGTTCACCTTGATCGACGTGGGCTAGTTCGAAATCAACCACGCGACGGTCAAATGCATCAAGGCGAACTTGTGCAAACGGACGCGTGGTTTCCAGCAGCGCTTAGCTGAGGTGTGAATCTAAGTAAGCGATGGTGCGCTTCCAAGCATCGTCGGATGATTCTTGGTGGAACACGGCCGGGCGCTCGGGGCAGTGGAAGCCATGATCGGCATCGGCGTAGCGAACAATCTCGATATCGGCTTTGGCTTCGCCACCAGCGATTTTCAAGACTTCAAGATCATCATATGGAATGCCACGATCCAGATCGCCAAAGAGTCCAAGCCACGGGGTTTGCAACTTCTCGACCTGGTCGATGAAGGATTCGTAGCCCATTCGACCCTTAGCTACACCGCCACCGTAGAACGTGACTGCTGCGCCAAGTGGCAGGCGAACGGCCGTGTTGTAGGTAACTGTTCCACCCATGCAGAAGCCGATGATCGCACACTGTTGATCAGTGAGGTTTTCTGATTTCAAATAGGCAAGTGCATCATCCACGTCAGCTGCCATATCAGCAGGGGTGAGCTGTGACATCACTTCAATGGCGGCCGGGATGTCGTCGTAGGCAACGATTGGTGAGCCTTGACGGTGGAACATTTCAGGAGCAACAGCTAAGTACCCGGCAGTTGCGAGACGCTCGCAAACCTCGACGATGTGCTCGGTCACACCGAAGGCTTCTTGAATAACAATGACTCCACCTTTTGGAGTCCCTGCGGGCTTACGCGTGATCAGAGGCGCTGTCATGATTTATCCTTCGTCGAATCGGCGATTGTCTTCAGCGCTGCGGCCGCATAACGACCTCCAGCAGCAGCACCATAGGGCGCAATCGCGTCAACCGCAGCAAGTTCGCCAGAGTTGAGTTGGATTGTTGCCGCCGCCACGTTTTCTGTGAGGTACTTGCGGCGCTTGGTCCCTGGAATTGGTACAACATCCAAACCTTGAGACTGGACCCAAGCAAGAGCAAACTGAGCTGTGGTGATGCCTCGGGCGGCCGCAAGTTCGCTGAGTTGCGCAACGAGTTGAAGATTCTTTTGAATTTCTTCATCTTGGAAGCGTGGATTTGTTCGACGCCAGTCTTTTTCTACGAGTTCGTCCTGGCTTTGAATAGTGCCAGTGAGAAGCCCGCGGCCAAGGGGTGAATATGGAACGATGCCGATACCGAGTTCCCGACAGGTGGCGAGCACTCCATCTTCTTCAATATCGCGCGTAAAGAGCGACCACTCATACTGACCGGCAGTCATGGGATGCACGGCATGTGCCCGGCGAATGATTTCAGGTGCAGCTTCACTGATACCAAGAAAGCGAACCTTGCCAGCGGTTACGAGCTCGGCCATAGCGCCCCAGGTCTCTTCGATAGGGACGTCCTTATCTACCCGGTGGTAGTAGTAGACATCAATCGTGTCGATACCCAGTCGCATAAGACTGTCATCGCACGCTTGCTTCACGTAGGCAGGATCACCAGTGATGGTCATTTTCCCATCGACTAAGTGATTAGCGAATTTCGTTGCCAGAGTTACTTCATCACGACGCGACTGTAAGACCTTGCCGATGAGTTCTTCATTGTGATGCGGACCGTAAACATCAGCGGTATCCCAGAAGGTGACTCCCAGGTCGAGCGCCAAATTCAGGGTCGCGGTTGATTCAACGTCATCCCGAGTGCCGTAAACCATGCTCATTCCCATGCCACCAAGTCCCTGTTGGGAAACTTCAACGGCGCTGGTTCCTGAACCAAGTATGCGAGTGGGTAATGGCAACGTAACTCCCGAATTGTCTGCGAGGTGGGTAAAAAAATCTCAGTGGTTAGCGTGGAGCCATCCGAATTGCCCCGTCGATACGAATGGTTTCACCATTGATCATTGGGTTTTCAACGAGGTGCTTCACGAGTGCTGCATATTCTTCTGGCTTACCAAGTCGACTTGGGTGCGGTACCTGATCACCCAAAGATTTGCGTGCTTCTTCAGGAAGCCCAGCAAGCATCGGAGTTTCAAATGTTCCAGGTGCAATGGTGACAACGCGAATCAAGAATTGAGCAAGATCGCGAGCTAACGGCAAGGTCATCCCGGCTACTCCTGCCTTTGAAGCAGCGTAGGCAACTTGGCCAACCTGGCCATCAAAGGCCGCGACCGAAGCCGTATTGATGATTACCCCGCGTTCTTCGCCAACGGGGTCAATTTTTGCCATGCGTTCCACTGCGAGGCGGATAACGTTGAAAGATCCAATCAAGTTGATCGACACCACTCGCTCGAAATCAGCTAAGGCAGTGGCTTCACCCTTACGAAGCACACGATTTGGAGTTGCGATGCCGGCGCAATTGACCACGAGGCGCAGCGGGCCCATCTCTTGGGCTGCATCAAGAGCGATGTGCACCTGAGCTTCGTCACGAACATCGGCAGCGACGAAAACCGCTTTTGGCCCAATTGCCTCAGCTTCGGCTGCACCATTAGATGACGGCAAATCAATAATGACGACGTTTGCGCCAGCAGCGACCAGAGTTTTAGCCGTGGCCAACCCAAGGCCCGAGCCTGCACCAGTGATGACAGCGCTAATTCCTTCGATCTTCATGGGGAAAGTCCTGTTCGAAATAGACCCGGCTAGCGCCCGGTCCGCGGTTTTTAGTGGAATAGTAAGCACACCATAACCTCGTAGGGCCTGTTGCGGCAGGGCTATGAATCACAGACGACCAAGATCACATGGCGTCCGCCTAAGGAGAACCCCCGATGACCAGCACGTATACCGATTCCAGTGCCCTTGATCTTGCGATGCTGCTCGTTCGCCTAGCGATCGGCCCAATGCTCTTTGCTCATGGTTACAACAAGGTTTTTGGTGCCGGCGGGCTCAAAGGCACTGCGGGTTGGTTTGAATCCCTGGGCCTAAAGCCAGGTTGGCTCCATGCTCGCATCGCAGCGGGAACGGAAATGGCAATTGGCATTGCAATCACCATCGGCTTGCTGACCGGTCTGAGTGCGGCTGGAGTTGTTGGCCTGATGGTTGTGGCGATGCTCACCGACCACCGGGGCAAGGGCTACTTCGTGTTTAAGGGCGGCTGGGAATACGTCCTATTCGTTGCATTTATTGCTGTGGCACTTGCTTCCGCGGGTCCTGGCCAGTGGTCAGTCGACAATGCCATCGGTTTGGGCTTGTTTGGCGTGAACTGGGCAATTATTGCTGCAGTACTTGGCACGGGTGCGGCACTGCTGATGCTCGCCACGTCATACCGGCCAGCCAAGAAGTAACTATCGCGCGAGTTCTGCTCGCATGATCTGATTATCTGCACCGAGGGTTCGGGCTGTTCCAAGAACAGTTCGAGCCCTCGGTTTTTCTATGGGACGTATTCCGTATTCCGTTTCAATCTGCCATTGGCCATCTGCAAGAAAGGGGTCTGATGCAGGAGCGTCGCCAGCTGTCGCCGCGGCAACATTGGCGAGTGAAATATCTATGAGATGGGCTCCACCGCGTTGAGCCAGAGCAATTGCGGCAACTGCTGCGTGCATGCCGGTCAACGGATCCGCTACAGCGTCGGCGATGGGAATAGGGATCCCGTCTATCCAGCGGACTAAGCCGGCTGCCATTGCGGTGTCATCGCCGAAGCCGATCCAATTCGCTTCTGGTCCAGTTGATCCATACGCACTGATCTGTACCCACACGCCATGAGCTCGCGAGGCTAACCACGCTTGGGGGTCGAGTTCTAATGATGTAAGACCACGCGGTCGTGAAGCCGTGATCACGATGTCAGCCGAATCAATGAGAGCGTGCAAGAAATCTAAGTTAGCCGGATCAAATGTCACTGACTTCTGACCGGCATGGAGCAAGTCGTCAAAGGCGGGAATACCAACGCGGGATCCATCAGGGCGTTGCGCACTTTCAACACGAATCACTTCCGCGCCTGCCTGTTGCAGCAGATTTGCACAGAGGGGTCCTGCCCAAAGCGCCGATAAATCGACCACTCGCAGACCGGTCAACGAGCGTGGAAGCGACGCACCGTACGAAGTGAGTTGCATTAACTCTGCGCCAGTAACACTTGCGATCTGCCCGGCAGGGATCCCAAACAGTCGACATCGATCAACTGCTTCTTGGGTAGTGATTGTTCGCGCCCAGGCATCGACGCTGACCCATCCATGTGAAGTGGGTGCGCCAATGAGCGCTGGGACTGAGTCCTGATCTATCTCGCGTGCAAGGGATAAGGCGAACCAGCCATCACGCGTTCGTACTGCGCGGCTGTGGAGCCCAAGAGTCCACGGCGCTTTGGCCGGCCACTTGGAAAGCGCTGCCCTCTCGGCAAGCAGCAGCTCGCCTGGTATTCCGGTGGCACCAGCGAGGGTGTCGATGGCTAATAACGCACCGCGTGCAGCAGTAGCCGCGAACCCTGGCGGAGTCAAGAGTTGTATTGGCGTACCGGTGATGGACACCGCTCCACTTCGTGCCCAATCGGCGATGGGTGCGCTTTCTGGAACCTCGACTGAGAGTTGATGATCAGCCCCGATAAATTCGAGAAGTTCACCGGCCCATTGGCTCGCGCTAATTGATGGGTTCGATGTCATCAATTAATCCCCAGTTCAAAGCTTGCGTTGCCGTCAGTGTTGCACCCGTCAATACCCACCACAATGTTCGCCATCGCCCGATGCGCGCAGGAATGCTCACGCAACCACCAGCTCCGGGAATGAGTCCCATCGAAAGTTCAGGTAAGAAGAAAGTTGTGTCTGGATCAGCGATAACGCGAGAGGCAAACACTGGCATTTCAACACCTGCACCTGCGCATTTTCCATGCACGTGGGCAGTCGCGCGATCGGCAATTTGGGCCAAGTACCAACCAGGGTGCTGGGTCATTCGCACAGTCCACGCCGTTGCCGGGTCAGGAGTCGTCCCGAACTCGCGAAGGTCACCACCATTACTAAAGCATGGCCCTTCACCGGTGAGCAACACCTCAAGTGTGGGGTCGGCTAGCGCAATCGAAAATGCATCCACCAGCCCAGCTCGCATCGGACCGTCAATCGCGTTGAGACGGAGCTTTCGATTCATGCGCACGCTGAGAGTGTTGCCAGTGATCGAGGTCAGTACTCGCTCAATTTCGACACCTGACGCAATTTTTTTCGAAGATCGTGAATGAAGCCAGGCTGCAAATTCCGGTCCAGCCAGAAGAGTCGAGTAAGCGGACGCTTCGGCGGCGATTGCCTCGGCAAGCGTGAGTTGTTGGGTCAGACGAAGTACCGAGCCCAAAGCCAGCGTTGCTGTGGCGTGATTATTCGTCGAGTCAATGAGGGCGGCCATCGCCAATTCGACATCTTCGACGACGATGAAGGCATCATCATCAATATCGACTTCAGTGAGAGTGAAGTCGACTAGTTGAGCTGCCCGGCGAATCGCATCAGTTGGCTTTTGGGTGGTACCGATGAGCACACAGACTCGATTGGCAAGTGGAGATAGATCGTCAGGAATTCCAGCATCAAGGTCAATAAACCGCATTGGTTCGCTGACTTGCCCGCCGGAGCTGATCTGGGGATACCAATCCCGAGATGCGAGCAACCGAGCAAGCGAGATGGGCACGATGCAACATTACGCGCTGCTCAATCTGCGTGCTGAGTTGCTCTCTATCTTTCATTTGTCCTGACTTATCCGGCTTATCAGGACAAAAAAGCCCCCTATTTATAACGAAAAGGGAACATTTGGGGCCACGGTATTGAATCCATCAAATTGCAGAACTACCTTCAATTTATGCGAACAAAGTTCGCTGCATTTCTACAACTCAGGCCACGCATTTGCGGGACCGAATAACGAAGGGGAACTGTATGTCAGTTTCATTGAAGAAGAGCCGCAC
>WLNQ01000002.1 GCA_009699705.1 Actinomycetota bacterium
AGAGCGGCTTTCACGTCTGCAGGTAAATCACGAAGCGCGAGTGCCTCTTGTCCTGGCTTTGTTGGCAGCAGGGTGCCGCCCATCTTCTTTAGGCCACGCGTTGCAACAGCACCAAGGCTCACCACAGAGGTCTTTGCTTTGCGCAACCGAAGGAACACCATTGGTGATTCATCTTCCGGCTCGAAAGCCACCAGCAAAACAAACGGTGCCTTCTCAAGCGCGTCATATGTCACGGTGACTGGGGTGCCGGCAATGGCACTGCGCAAGTATTGAGCTTCTTCTGATGAGGTTGCTCGCGCACGGAAATCGATGTTGTCGGTGCCAAGAATTGCGCGAGCAAACTTCGCGTATCCATAAGCATCTTCTTGAGTAAGGCGGCCACCGGTGAGTACACCGGTTGACGAACCAGCTGCAGCTAAACCACGCGCAGCAACATCGATGGCCTCTGGCCATGAGGCTGGGCGGAGTTCACCATTTTCGCGCACCAGCGGCGTGCTTATCCGGCCCTCTGTGAGGTAGGTAAATCCGAAGCGACCCTTGTCACAGTTCCACTCTTCGTTGACTTCTGGCGAATCCCAAGCCAAGCGTCGAGTGACTTCCCCGCGACGGTAGTCGGTGCGAAGTGAGCAACCCGATGCGCAGTGCTCGCACGTTGTTGGGACCGATACAAGATCAAAGGGACGCGAACGAAAGCGGTAAGCCGCACTCGTTAATGCGCCAACTGGACAGATCTGAATGGTGTTACCAGAAAAATATGATTCAAACGGCTGATCATCAGCGACGCCCACTTGCTGGTTTGCGCCTCGCTCAAGCAATTCAAGCATTGGGTCGCCAGCAATTTGGTCTGCGAAGCGGGTGCAACGTGCACATGACACACAACGCTCACGATCGAGCAGAATCTGGGCGCTTACGTTGATTGGCTTTTCGAAGGTCCGCTTTTCGCCTTCGAAGCGGGACTCTGGCCGACCTGCAGACATCGACTGGTTTTGAAGCGGGCACTCGCCGCCCTTGTCGCAAACAGGGCAATCAAGCGGATGGTTGATGAGCAGGAATTCCATGACGCCTTCTTGAGCGTCCTTTGCAACCTCTGAGGATTCCTGAGTGCGAATGGTCATGCCATCGTTGACCACCTGAGCGCAAGCAGGCTGTGGCTTAGGCATGCCTTCAACTTCGATCAAGCACGCACGACAAGCAGCAACTGGCTCGAGTAGCGGATGATCGCAAAAGCGTGGAATCTCAATGCCAATGAGTTCAGCAGCACGGATCGCCAAGGTGCCCTTTGGCACTTCGATGATTACCCCGTCAATTGTGACAGTGACCATTGGCACCACGTCGGTGGTGAGGTTTTCGCTCATCGGGTTGCAGCTCCCGCATAGATGTATGAAGCCACCGGATCGAATTTTTCATCGACTGGTGACTCGGTGGCCGCAACAAACTCGTCACGGAAGTACTTCAATGCCGCAGGGAATGGCGTTGCCGCCGCATCTCCTAGTGCACAGAATGATCGACCTGAAATTTGATTACACGCACTCACAAGCAGTTCAAGATCCGATTCCTTGCCGTGACCGTGTTCAAAGGTTTCCAGAACCCCAGTGATCCAGTACGTACCTTCACGACATGGAGTGCACTTGCCACATGACTCATGCTTGTAGAACTCAAGCCACCGAGTGACAGCCTTGACCACACTCACGGTCTCATCGAAAATCATTGGCGTTCCGGTACCAAGCATTGTTCCGGCGGCAGCCATCTCTTCGTAGGTCATCGGAAGATCCAGGTGCTCTGCGGTCAGAAGTGGAACAGAAGATCCGCCTGGCAACCAGAACTTGACCTTGCCGTCTCCGCGGACGCCGCCAGCGTATCCAAGTAATTCTCGCATCGTGATTCCCAGCGGTGCTTCAAAGATGCCTGGGTTATTCACATGTCCAGAAACAGCCCAAACCTTAAACCCTGGTGACTTCTCGGTGCCGAATTGACGGAACCAATCCACGCCACGATCAATGATGTAGGGGATGTTGCAGATTGTTTCGACGTTGTTGATCACCGTAGGTGACGCATACAAACCGGCCACTGCAGGGAAAGGTGGCTTGAGTCGTGGCTGACCACGGAAGCCTTCAAGTGAATCAAGAAGTGCGGTTTCTTCACCACAAATGTAGGCACCGGCACCGGCATGCACAACGATTTCAAGATCAAAGCCAGAACCAAGGATGTTCTTGCCGATCAAACCTGCGCGGCGAGCTTCCGCAACAGCGCTGGCAACTTTGCGTAAGGCATTCGGCACTTCGCCGCGAATGTAAATAAATGCTTGGTTCGCACGAATCGCGAAGGAAGTGATGATGACGCCTTCAACCAAAGCATGTGGGTTTGCCATCATGATCGGAATATCTTTGCAAGCGCCTGGCTCAGATTCATCAGCATTCACCACGAGGTAATGCGGCTTGCCATCATTTTGGGGAACGAAACTCCACTTCAACCCAGTGGGGAATCCGGCGCCACCGCGACCGCGCAGCCCAGAATCTTTTACCGTGGTGATGATTGCATCAGGATCAAGCTTGAGCGCTTTTTCAAGTGCACGGTATCCACCAAATCGGCGGTAACCGTCAAGCGTGTAGAGGTCTGGTGAATCCCAGTGCTCAGTGATAACCGGTGTCAGCGTCATGACTTAGGCCTCCTGTCCGGATTGAGGTGCAGCCATGTTGTGTTCTTTGGCGTAGCGCAAACCAGCCAACATCTTGTCGTCGACTGAATTTCCTTCGCCGGCAAGACCATCATCAGGGAAAGCCAAAGTGTGTTCGGAAGCTTGGAAGTTACGAATGGCCGGACCGCGAGTCGATTCAACTCGCTCTCCACGAGCAAGACGATCTACGACGTCTACGGCCGACGAAGGTGTGACATCGTCCATAAATTCCCAGTCAACCGTCATCACAGGCGCGTGAGTGCATGCTGCCTGACACTCAATGCGCTCAAGTGAAAACTTTCCGTCTGCAATTGGCTCGTTGTGTCCAACGCCAAGACGCTCTGAAAGAGCCTCGTACACCGCGTCGCCACCGAGAAGTCCACACAATGTGTTGACGCAGACACCGATGTGATGCTCGCCAACAGGCTTGCGCTTGTACATCGTGTAGAACGTTGAAACGCCCGTGACTTCAGCCTTAGAAATTCCCAGCATGTCCGCACAAGCAGCAATACCTTCAGGGGTAACTTCCCCTTCTGCGCTTTGAACAAGGTGCAGCATCGGCAATAACGCCGAACGTGACTGCGGGTAGCGCGTCACGATGTCGCGCATGCTCTCTAGGGTCTGTTCGCTGATAGCCATGATCTCTTCCTCTCGATCGCCTTAGCGATCGACTCCGCCCATAACGGGATCGATACTGGCAACCGCTGCAATGACGTCAGCGATCTGACCGCCTTCGCACATTGCTGCGACTGCTTGAAGATTCGTGAAAGATGGATCACGGAAGTGCACTCGGAATGGACGGGTGCCGCCTGCGCTCACAAGGTGACAGCCCAGTTCGCCTCGAGGTGCTTCGATCGCCGTGTACACCTGACCAGCGGGAACCCGGAAACCTTCAGTTACCAATTTGAAGTGGTGAATGAGTGCTTCCATCGACTCGGACATGATCTCGCGAATGTGGTCGAGAGAGTTGCCCTGTCCGTCGCTTCCGACCGACAACTGCGCTGGCCATGCAATTTTCTTGTCAGCGATCATCACTGGGCCCGGCTGCAAACGGTCCAGCGTCTGTTCCACGATGCGCAAAGACTGTTCCATCTCGCGGATGCGGATTAGGAATCTGCCGTATGCATCGTTTGTGTTTTCAGTAACGACATCAAACTCGTAATTTTCGTAACCGCAATATGGCTGCGTCTTGCGAAGATCCTGTGGGTATCCAGTTGCTCGAAGAACCGGCCCAGTGACGCCAAGTGCCATGCAACCAGTGAGATCGAGATAGCCGATTCCGACGGTGCGACCCATCCAGATGTTGTTATCAACAAGGAGGTCGACTGTGTTCTTCAAGCGCTTACGCAGCAAAGGAATCATCTCTCGAATCTTCTCTACCGCGTTGTCTGGAAGGTCTTGCGCAACACCACCTGGGCGGATGTATGCATGGTTCATGCGTAGTCCGGTGATCATTTCGAAGACATCAAGGATTAATTCACGTTCACGGAAACCAAACTCCATGGCCGTCAGTGCACCAAGCTCCATGCCACCTGTAGCTAGCGCCACCAAGTGCGAAGACACGCGATTGAGTTCCATCATCATCACCCGAATGGTTGTTGCGCGTTCCGGGATTTGATCAGTGATGCCAAGCAACTTTTCGATCGCTAGGCAGTAAGCGGTTTCGTTGAAGAATGGAGCTAGATAATCCATCCGGGTTGCGTAGGTGACACCCTGGGTGAACGAGCGGAACTCCATGTTTTTTTCAATGCCTGTGTGCAGATAGCCGATGCCGCAACGTGCTTCCGTTACCGATTCACCTTCGATTTCAAGAATCAGGCGCAGCACGCCATGCGTTGATGGGTGCTGGGGACCCATGTTGATAACGATGCGCTCTGAATCAGTTTCGGGATCCACAGTGATTGAATCCCAATCGCCACCACCCACGTTAAAGATGCGACCGCCATCAGTGGGGTCAGTGAAGTTCGCATATGGATCATTGGGCTGAGCTGAAGCACTCGTGTACGTCACGTTTTCGGTACTCATGAGTTGTACGACCTCCGCTGATCTGGTGGCGGAATAGTTGCGCCCTTGTATTCAACAGGGATGCCACCAAGTGGATAGTCCTTGCGCTGTGGATGACCTGGCCAGTCGTCAGGCATTTCAATGCGAGTCAAAGCCGGATGTCCGTCGAAAATAATCCCGAAAAAGTCAAAGGTTTCGCGCTCATGCCAATCATTGGTCGGGTAAACGCTGACCGAGGATGGAATGTGGCGATCTGAATCTGGAGTAACCACTTCAACACGAATGCGGTGGTTATGGCTCATCGACATCAAGTGATAAACCGCGTGCAACTCACGATTTGTGTCACCTGGGTAATGCACACCACTCACACCGGTTGAGAATTCAAAGCGCAAACCTGGCTCATCGCGAAGCGTTGACAGCACGCTGACGAGATGTTCCCTGCGCACGAAAAAGGTAATTTCATCAAACGCAATGACGACTTTCTCAATCGCGTCGCCTGCATTGATCTCGCGGGCTTTAAGCGAAAGTTCAAGCTCATCGGCGATCTCATCAAACCAACCGCCAAAGGGACGAGTGCTCGCTTCTGGCATGTGCATCAGTTCAACAAGTCCGCCGAAACCGCTGGTGTCTCCGGAGCCAGTACCACCGAAAGCGCCTTCGCGAACGTGGAAGACCTCAAACTGACTTACGCCTTCAGGAACGACTGGTACTGCTGAGGTTTCACTCATCGCAACAGACCCTTCATATCTGAAGTTGAAGGCGCAACGAGTGCGGCTGCTTCAAGCTCACGAATCTGGTCACGGCGATTTGCTCCAAGTTTCATGTCTTGGATTTCATCATGCAGTTTCAAGATTGCATCGATCAACATTTCGGGCCGTGGTGGGCAGCCGGGGAGATAAATATCAACCGGAACCACGTGATCTACGCCTTGCACGATTGCATAGTTATTGAACATGCCACCGCTGGATGAGCAAACACCCATCGCGATCACCCATTTAGGGTTTGGCATCTGATCGTAAATCTGGCGAAGAACGGGAGCCATCTTCTGACTGACTCGACCGGCAACGATCATGAGGTCAGCTTGACGCGGAGAGGCGCGAAACACTTCCATACCAAAGCGCGCGATATCGAAGCGAGGTCCACCAACGGCCATCATCTCGATTGCACAACAGGCAAGACCGAAGGTCGCCGGCCAAAGTGAACCCTTACGTGCGTATCCAGCAAGCTTTTCTACCGATGTCAGCAAAACGCCAGACGGCAGGTTTTCTTCAAGACCCATGAGTAACTCCTGTTAATCCCACTCGAGTCCGCGACGACGCCAAACATAGGCGTAAACGACGAGGACGGTGACGACGAACAGCACCATTTCGATCAGACCAAACAAGGCCATGTGATCGAAAGAGACTGCCCATGGATACAAGAAAACGATTTCGATATCGAACACGATGAACAGCATCGCGGTGAGGTAGTACTTCACCGGAAAGCGACCGCCACCTACCGGTTGTGGCGTCGGTTCGATGCCACATTCATATGCATCAACCTTGGCGCGGTTGTAGCGCTTTGGTCCGGTTATTGGCGCAATGACTGCCGAGAAAACAGCAAAACCAAAGGCCAAAATGCCCAATGCAAGGATCGGGGTATATACGTTCACTCAGCGCTCCAAACGATCAGAACTTCATGGCCAGATTGCGCGTTTGTGAACGGCTTCACGACCGAGGAAAGCATAGTGGCGGCCATGGGGTGCCCTCGCTACGGGTTCACTGCTCGATGGACAGCGACAATTCCACCGGTCAAGTTTCGCCATTGGACTTCGCTAAAGCCAGCCACGAGGATCTCTTCGGCAAGTTCAGCTTGAGCTGGCCAGGCGCGAATTGACTCCGCCAAATAGACATACGCAGCAGGATTGGTCGCAACTTTGGTGGCTACTGCCGGCAGCGCCTTCATCAGATATTCAGTGTAAATCGTGCGCAATGGCTTCAAAGTTGGGCTGGAGAACTCGCAAATCACGAGTCGACCACCAGGTTTGAGGACTCTTTTGAACTCAGCCAGACCAGCGCTTCGATCGGTCAGATTGCGTAGACCAAAGGAAATCGTGGCCGCGTCGAAGGAATTGTCCCGGTATGGGAGGTTTAGTCCATCGCCAGCAACAAAGGGCAAATCTGGCTGACGCTCGTGGCCAACCCGCAGCATGCCAAGCGAGAAATCGGTCGGAATTACATGAGCTCCCACCTTGGCAAAAGGCACACTTGAGGTTCCGGTGCCTGCCGCAAGATCCAAAATCATCTCGCCGCGCACCGGCTTAACTGCCTGAACCACTGCCCGACGCCAAATCCGTGTTTGCCCTAAGGCCAGTACGTCATTGGCAAGGTCATAGCGCTGGGCTACCCCATCAAACATGGCAGCAACTGCCGCGGGATCCTTGGAAAGGTCTGCTCTGCTCACTACTGCATCCTTGCACCGAGGCTTGGACGTTCGACATCTAGGCTAGGACTGTGCCCGACCCAGTGATTGAACTCATGAAGTCTGCGATCATCGCGCGCGAACAACCTGGCGCACCGCTGAAGGTCCGCACTCGATCTTTGGACAACCCCGGAAACCTGCTGGCACTCCTGCCCAGTGGCGATGCGGTGAGTTGGGTTCGCAATGGTGAAGGAATGGTTGGCTGGGGTGTTGCTGCCAGCCTAGAAATCAGTGGTCCTGAACGCTTTAGTCGAGCCCAGCGCTGGTGGGCGAAATTATGCGCCCAAGCAAGTGTCGATGACACCGTTGCTATGCCAGGCACCGGCCCAGTGGCGTTCGCCTCGTTTGCCTTTGATCCTGAGCCCGGAATTTCGGTTATCACCGTGCCCCGAGTATTGATCGGTCGTCGCAATGGTCAGTCCTGGATCACGGTCATCGGATCAGAAGGCGATCCACGAAACGAACTTCGCGTAGTGAGCGTTCCAAATGCGCCCAAGAATGTTCAATGGACTGATGGCAGTCAAACTGCTGCATCGTGGGAGGCCGCAGTACAAGAAGCTATTACTCGCATCAACCACAACGAACTCGACAAGGTTGTCCTGGCCCGCGACATCTTCGGCAAAGTCGACGGAGAACTTGATTCTCGAAGTGTTCTGTCTTCCTTGGCGCAGGCCTACCCCACATGTTGGACGTTTAGCGTTGGCGGATTGGTCGGAGCCACTCCGGAACTTCTCGTTCGCCGCACCGGCGATCTTGTGACAAGTCGAGTTCTTGCCGGAACGGTACGCAGCCAAGGCAACGACTCTGCCGATGCCGACATGGCGCAGGTCTTGCTGAACAGTGAAAAGGATCTGGCCGAGCATGCTTACGCGGTTCGATCCGTTGCACTCGCGCTTGCAGCGCACTGCACAGACCTTGATGTTCCGGCCCAGCCGCATGTGCTCCCATTGGCAAACGTTCAACACCTAGCTACCGATGTCACTGGCCGACTTGCAGACGACGTGCCCGTCCTGGCACTGGCAGCGCTCCTGCATCCCACAGCAGCCGTGTGCGGAACACCAACTGAGCGCGCGCGCGCAACAATTCGTGAACTTGAAGGAATGGATCGTGGACGTTACGCCGGGCCAGTTGGCTGGCTTGACGCCCACGGCGACGGCGAATTCGGCATCGCATTGAGGTGTGCTGAAATTGATCAAGAAGCAGGAACGATACGAGCTTTTGCGGGTTGTGGAATTGTTGCAGGTTCGAATTCTGAGCAAGAACTTGCCGAATCAAACGCAAAACTGGTACCTATTCGAGATGCACTCGCCAACCGCTAAACAGCATTCGAAAACTAAGCAGTTGCAAGTGCCTGCCTGATCGCGTCATTCACATTTTGTAAAGCCACAACTTCATCAGCTCTGCTGCATGTTCGCGCTACCAAGACGTGAACGCCCCCAGCAGCCAATGCTTCTTTCAAAGCGGTGTTGAGTTCTTCGAGTGTCGTTGCAACGTGACACTCAAAACCTAAGGCAATCACTGCTGCCGGGATGTCAGCATCAAGTGGGGTTCCAAAAACTCTTTCAAATGAGTTCGCGAACTTTGGTGCACCCTGCTCAAGTTGCGAGAAGATGCCACCGCCGTTGTTGTCACTTATGACGTAAACGAGATCTGGCACTGCTTCCTGTGCTGGAACCCGCAGGCCATTGATGTCGTACAAGAATGTGAGATCTCCCAAAAGCGCGATGCACCCTGCGTCGCTGTCACGTTGCGCTGCAACCGTTGCGCCCCATGCTGTGCTGACACAACCGTCTATTCCGGAAGTACCCCGATTACCAAGCGTCACTGCACTCCCAGACGCATTCGCCGCGAAGTTGTACACGTGCCGCACTGGCCAAGATGGTCCAACGAAGAACAGTCCGTTTTCTGGAACTGCTTGACCACAGGCTCGCGCAACATGCATGCCAGTCAATTCACCAATCTCACCCGCAAGAACTGTTTCAATAGCCACCGCAGCCAAAAGATCGGCCCGCTGCCAAGACTCCAGCCAGTCGCCATTGATTTCGCCCTCACCTGGCGGCAGTGGGCACGCAGCAACTACAACATCGGCGGTTCGAGTTGGATCGCTCCATTGCGGCTGCGAATCAACCGCGATGTGGAATTTCGCACGAGTGATGTGTCTTTGAACTGCTCGACTTAACCCCACTCGACCAACGGTGAGTACAACGTCAGGGATGTGAGCATCCGCAAATTCACTATTTCCCAGGATGAGAGCGCCATGAGACAGAGCTGTGTCGCAGGCGGCCACATTGCCACTTGGCTCGCCAATGATTGGCCAACCAAGAGCATCTCCGAGTTCGTCCACGAGATCTGAAACTTCACCATCTGACTGATCACCCACGATGATCAAGCCGCGTTCTGGAATTGAAGAATCATCGAGCAACATTTCGAAAATTTCGTCGATAGGCAAACTCATTCCGCCAACAAGACGCGCATCCGCAGTCCACGGACGTCCATCGCGACGGCCAGCGAGCGGGCCGGTTTGCATCGCCTCGATCTGGGCTTCAATAGCAAGATCATCAGTGGGTACAAGAGGCTCGGCGAACTGCACATTGATATGCACTGGGCCGGCTCGCATCACATCAGTGGTTGCCGCAACCGCACGTGCAATCGTTGATCGCCAGGTGCGCGCTTGAGTAGCTTGGGCCTCATCATCGGCTACTGGAGTTGCTGCCGACATGTCGACTGCATCACGAACACTTGAACCAAAAATACCTACCTGGCTAATGGTTTGGTTAGCGCCAATACCGCGTAACGATGCCGGACGATCCGCGGTCATTGCTATGAAAGGAACATTAGAAAAGTCGGCTTCAATAATCGCCGGAAGCAAATTCGCGGCAGCAGTGCCGGAAGTGGTCACGACAACAGCCGGGACACCTGTCACTTTGCCTAAGCCAAGTGCGAGAAAGGCTGCCGACCGTTCATCGAGGCGCACATGCAAAGTCAGATCGCCTCTGCTTTCTGCAGCAGCGAGGGCTAAAGCTAAACCTGCCGACCGAGAACCAGGGGCTAGAACGACATCACTGATGCCACACCGCAGCAATTCATCGACGATGACGCGAGACATTGCGGTTGTTGGATTCACGCCTCTACCTTTTCATGCCAAGGCTTGGCCGCAGCAGACTGCCATGCTCGCTCGAGTCGATCGAGCCAAAACTTCGCGCGCGTCGGATCTATAAGGGCCTGCGCGGCTGACATTGCTTCGGGATCCGGGGCAACGCGCTGAACCTTCATCAAACCTTGGTGTGGGACGAGCGACTGAGCAATGACGTCCGTGGCCAGGAGTTTTCCGGTGCCCAAGCCACAAGCCCGATCAATATCAAGGGCAGCCGCCAGCGCCAGCGCTGAGCAAAGCCCGACGGAAGACTCCATCCCGTTGCTTACCACCACAGGGAGTTTGACGAGATCAGCAATTTCCATCGCGCGCCAGACTCCCCCCACAGGAGCCGGTTTGATAATGGCGACGTCTGCAATTTCGACGAGCTCACGCATCGCAGCTGCGTCTAAATTTTTGTTCTTGCGAATTGATTCATCAACAGCGATTGGCACATTTATCTCGGAGTGCACCGCGCGTAAGTCTTCATTGCTTTCAACCGGCTGTTCAACATATTCAAGGCCGTATCCCGCAAGTCTTCTCAGCGCAATGACGGCTTCTTGGCGAGACCAACAGGCATTGGCATCAATACGGATTCGCCCCACACCAAGTCCCAATACTGCATCCAGTGCGTCTCGTGTTGCCGAGATTCGCTCTTCATCTGCCGAAAGATCCCCAGTAACTTTCACCTTAATCGTGGTGCATCCGTCATTCATAACGACATCTCGCACCAAGACTGAAGCAACTTCTGCAGTGACGGCGGGGATAATTGCATTCACATTTACGGACTCGCGCTTAGCCTGGGGCCAGTCGCCGTACGCGGCTTCGAGAGCGCTCGCTAACCAACGCCCACTGTGCTCATCTCCATAGTCGTCAAAGGGCGCAAACTCACCCCAGCCGGACGGACCGCAAATCAGCAGCCCTTCACGAACGGTCACGCCCCGAAATTCACGATGCAATCTAATCGCAAACGGTGTGACACTCTGAAGGAGTGAGCCAGGCAGAGTCACGGGCGCTTGGGGAACTTCGAGAAGTCCGGCTTGCGCTTTTCCTTATAGGCATCGCGTCCTTCTTGAGCCTCTTCACTCATATAGAACAAGAGCGTCGCATCACCGGCGAGCTGTTGAATCCCAGCAAGGCCATCATCTGCAGCATTGTGTGACGCCTTGAGCATGCGCAACGACAACGGTGAAAGTTGCAACATCTCGTGCGCCATTTCGACGGTAGCGATTTCGAGATCGGCAAGCGGTACGACCTCATTAACCAGGCCCCAGTCGTAGGCCTGTTCTGCGCCATATTGACGGCAGAGGTACCACACTTCGCGTGCGCGCTTTTGCCCAATAATGCGGGCAAGTAAACCTGAGCCGTAGCCACCATCGAAGGAACCAACGCGTGGACCTGTTTGTCCAAAGCGCGCATTGTCGGCTGCAACGGTCATGTCACACACCACATGCAATACGTGGCCGCCACCCATGGAGTAGCCAGCGACCATTGCGATGACCGGCTTTGGAATGCGTCGGATGAGGATTTGCAGATCAAGAACGTTCAGTCGCCCAACACCAGCAGCAGCGACTGCGTCATCACCCATGTAGCCATCATCACCGCGAATGATTTGATCTCCACCAGAACAGAAAGCTAAATCTCCTTGACCCGTCAAGATGATGACGCCAACGCGACCATCGTCGCGTGCCCGAGTGAACGCATCGATAAGTTCAATGATCGTTTGCGGCCGAAATGCATTGCGCTTTTCCGGACGATTGATAGTGATCTTGGCAACGCCTGCTGCGTCACCCGTCGAAATCTCATACTTAATATCGTTGAAATCACCCTGCGCTTCCCAGTCACAAGCCGGAACGGCTGATGAATGCGCTGGGTTGGTCATCGCTGGTGAATCAGCAGCAACAACTGGAGGCAAGACGTATCGCGTACGGGTATCCATAACCAGAACGGTATCGCGACTACGCTTTGGCGAATGCCTGCCCGACCACTCATTGCGATCTCGGTGCCTTCGGGCCCAGATGGATTGAGCGCGCTCATTGGCCCGCTTCGTGCAGCACTCACTGGCGCGGGCCCTGCAATCACTCCAATTCCAGCCCTAGGCGCCACCACTTCACCTCAATATGTGGCACAGCTCATCGCGGCAACTCGCCCTGGCGACCCAAACCAGCCACTGGAAAGCGATGCCGTTGCAGTCGTGCTTGCCACCTCTGGCTCAACTCAGAATCCCAAGGGCGTGCTGCATAGCTCTGTTACTTTGCGCGCGTTATCTGAGTCGGTTCAAGGCGGCTGTTGCCCACAATGGATCTCGGCGCTGCCTATTACGTCCATGGGTGGATTCAATGTGGTCTTGCGGGCACTTGAGACGGGGCTCGATCCGCTCCCCTTGGACAGCCTTGGCGGAGCGCAACCATTCACCCCAGCCGGGTTTATCTCAGTAGTTCAGCTAGCAACCCACCGATCCAGTGATATTCGGGTTTCATTGGTTGCAGCTCAAGTGCGTCGGCTCCTCAGTGATCCTGCGGGAGTTGATGCTTTGTTGCAATGTTCGCAAATCTTGGTGGGTGGCGGTCCACTACCAGCCGTCACCGCCAATGCCGCCCGAGTAGCGGGGATTGTGCTGACGACAACATACGGTGCAACTGAAACTGCCGGCGGCTGCGTATTTAACTCCCAACCACTTCCCGGTGTCACGATCACCATTGATCCGGATAACTCAGAGATCTCATTAGCTGGCGACATGGTGGCTCTTGGGTATCGGTGCGAAGCTGAACTCAGCGCCCAACGCTTTGCTCGGGGCAGTTACCGAACAGGCGATCTTGGAACTTTCACCGATCGACTGACCATCTCTGGTCGCATCGACGACGTGATCACAATCAACGGTGTCAATGTTTCGGTCAATGCTGTTGAGGAAATTCTCAATAACAGCGACGGGGTACTCAGCGCCGCGGTGGTTTTTGCGCCCGATGCGGGAGATGAAGATCAACTCTTCGCGGTGATTCAACCAACTGCCAACCTTGACCTTGGATCTCTTGGCATCGCGCTGCGAAGTGCCGTGCACCTGGGCCTCGGTAAGGCTGCAGTCCCCCGGTACTTTGCCTTCCTCGACGCAATCCCGACTTTGCCGAATAACAAAGTTGACCGACGTTCAATTATTCACCTCACTCGCGATGGAGCGTTATGGCAACGGTAAGTCAATGGATCGGTGGCTCCCGGCCGCGCACCCTGCCATCAGCTATCGCTCCCGTAGCCATCGGCGCGGGCCTCGCAGCACGCGCAGATTCGTTTATCTTGACTCGGGTTCTTCTAGCCCTCGTTGTGGCACTGTCACTCCAGGTGGGAGTGAATTATGCGAATGACTACAGCGATGGGATCAAGGGAACCGATGAAGTGCGCGTCGGGCCGGTGCGACTTGTTGGGCAGAAATTAGCCCCGCCATCACAAGTGAAGTTTGCGGCATTTGCTTGCTTCGCGTTGGCGATGCTGGCTGGACTTGCACTCATCTTGATCACCTCCCTTTGGTGGCTGATCATTGTCGGTGTCGCTTGTGTTTCAGCTGCTTGGTTTTACACCGGAGGCAAAAAACCATACGGCTATCTCGGTCTTGGCGAGGTTTTTGTTTTTGTGTTCTTCGGTTTGGTTCCTGTTCTAGGAACGGTCTACGTTCAAACACGCAACATCATTGCTGCCGACGTTCTCGCTGCCAGTGCCATTGGTTTGCTGATTTGCACGCTGCTTGTGGTGAACAATCTGCGGGATATTCCTACCGACATCGATGCCGGCAAACGCACACTCGCGGTCAAACTAGGTGACCATCGCACCCGAATGCTGTACGTAGGTTTTGTGATGGCCGCAGCGGTCCTCACCATTGGTGTTGCTGCGATCAGTACCTGGTGGCTATTGCTGGTCCTTCTCAGTTTTGCCCTGGGAGTTCAACCGATCCGTCTCGTCACCAGCGGTGCTGTCGGACCCAACCTCGTTGTCGCTTTGAAGCAAACCGGAATGCTCGTCTTGCTTTACGGTATTGGTACCGGCGCGCTGCTCGCCTGGACGTGAACGCTCGCGAAGAATATCTTCCTGCCAGACATCTTCCGCAGCACCTGAACTCTCGATCTTCTGATTGATGCCGCTAAAGAATGCACCCACGCTTTCACTCATGATGTCTCGCTGGCGATCAAGAAGCACGATGCTGATTGCGCTGGAGATGAGGAGCGCAAGCACAACGGCCATGATGCCTTTGACCGGAGTGAGGAATTGCAGAATCGCCCACACGCCCAGCCATAGCAATAAGCGCAAACCGGTGTAGGTCGCGAAATTGAGCCAGCGATTTTTAGATTTGGTCACGGCTCAACAGTAAGTGACATGGGACTAAAGCAGCACACTGGAGTTAGAGTGTGCGCGGGAGGCAACAGTGCTCAGAGTTCTAGGCATCATCGTCGTGGTGGCGCTGTACATCTGGTTCGTCGTTGACGTAATCCAGACACCAAAATCAGGGATCCGCAATCTGCCTCGGGGAATTTGGCTTTTAATCGTCCTGCTTTTACCCATCCTGGGTGGACTGCTCTGGGTCGCATTTGGAAGAGCCAAGCCAACCAAAGGAAAATGGCGCGGGCGTCGAGGCCCACTCGCACCTGACGACGACCCTGGGTTTATTGCAAAACTTGATGAAGACGAGTGGCGTCGCAAAATGCGCGAGCGCCGCGAAGATCAGGCTTAGTTTCCGACTCCAGCATAGGAATGCAAACTGTTGGCTAGGAAGTTCACGCCGAAGTAGTTCATTAAGAAAGCGATCCAGCCAGCCAAAGCAATCAGCGAAGCCTTATTCCCCCGCCAGCCCGCGGTAGAGCGCGCGTGGAGGTAGGCCGCATAAATCACCCAAGTGATGAATGCCCAAGTTTCCTTGGGATCCCAGCCCCAGTAACGGCCCCATGCGTTTTCTGCCCAGATTGCACCGGCAACCACAGTGAACGTCCAAAGCGGGAAGGCGAAAGCCAGCGTCTTATTGGTAAGCGACCGTAAGCGCTCAGCACTAGGAATTCGGCTCACCAACGCACCGGTGAGTTCAACATCTGAACCTGCTTTACGTTCCGCACGATCGCGCACTAAAGACAGGCCGGCGGTTGCTGCAGCAAGAGTGAAAGCGCCAGAGCAAATAATTGCGGCAAAGACGTGAATTACCAACCAATAAGACTTCAAGGCTGGCACGAGTTGAGCGGCTTCGGTGTAGAGCACCGTCACGGCGACACCCAAAGTAAGTAAGACCGGAATGACAATGAAGATCCCGAGCCAACGTAGATCAGTTCTTGTGTTGGCAATCAAGAACACCGCTAACACACCAAGAGCTGCAGTAATTGAGAACTCGTACATATTGCCCCACGGAGCACGCCCCGCCCAAACTCCGCGCAATACAACACCTACGAGTAGCAGCACAAAGGCCAGCCAGGTTAGGGAGATTCCGATGTTTGACGCACGACGCCCGGGATCATCAGTCACGACAACTGCTTTGGTAATCACCGCGGTACCGCCAGCATTCCGCGTGGATTCCACAGCTGCACTATTGACGCGTCGGCGTCCGCCAGCGAAAGAAGCAGCAAAAGCGAACATTGCGAATGTCAGCACCAACATCGATGAATACACCATCACGTTGCTCATTCGTGCGAGTGACTCTGGACTCACGATTGCTCCTTCTCTATTCCCCGTGCGACGCCTGCCACTTGAAGGGCTTGCTCAACAAAATCAAGGTCCTCGGCCAGCGCACCAATATCTTTGTCTTCAAAGGTTGAGGCGCGCATAATTCCGGCAAGCTGGATAACGGTAACGCCATCGCGCTCGACTACTTTCACCCATACCCGTCGGCGTCGGATAAAGAGCGACATGGTGAGGCCCACGATTGCTAAGGCCACAAAGATCAGGGCAATTTCTTTGCCGGGGTCATAAGCGATCTGGAATGAAGCCCATCGTTTATAACCAGAGAAAGTGACCGTTCCGGACCCATCAGGCAGTTTCCAACTTGTGCCGGGACGAAGTTGCTCAAGGCCGATCTTGGTCATTTTGTCGGTCACGAGTCGATACACGCTTTGGGGCTTTCCAGTATTCAACCCAAGATCGCCTTTCCACGCTGACATAAATAAGGCTGGGTCGTCAGGGCCAGGGAAAGTTGAGTGTGGGCCAAGAACGTCGTCAAGGGCCGCAGTAGGCAGGAATAACGCCTGAATACCAAGTTGGGGCGTTGAGTCAAGGATCTTTACAACACCTGTTGACGTGAAGCTGCCGTCTTGTGGCAGGAACGGCACGGCATCATCGAAAACTACCTTGCCGGTCTTGTCTGTCACGGTAATTAACGGCGCGTACCCGTGACCAACCAAGAACACCTTTGCCCCACTAATCGACAGGGGTTCATTGACTTCAACAAGTCTGCGTTCGACCGGAGCTGTCGGATCCACTTTGTACGACATTTCAGCTTCGAAGGCGCGCGGGGCACCGCGCTGCGCGATTCCGCGCTCAAAATCAACAGTGAATTTATCTAGGGTAAAGGAGAACGGCGGAATGTCTTGGGCGTTCGTGTATCTGCCACCGCCCCAAGCGTCGTACTGCGTAACCGTGTTGGAAAACCCCGAGCCCTCGCGCACGATGACATTGCCTTTCCAGCCAAAAAGCCCGCCAATGGCAATCGCAGACAGGACAAACAACAACGACACGTGAAAAACTAAGTTGCCCGTTTCCCGTAGGTAACCCTTTTCGGCTGCAACCCATGTAGGCGAATCTGCGGGACCGGAAACTACCCGCCATCTGGCCTTACGCAAGGCTCCCGCAACTGCACCAATAACTTCCTCAGCGCTTGCCGTTGGAGTGACTTCACGGCTTCCAGCCAAGCGTTCCAACATCCGAGGAACTGCGGGGGGTGCGCTACGCATCGCTCGGAAATGCACGCCCACGCGCGGTATGACGCACCCAATGAGCGATAAGAAAAGCAAGAGATACACCGCGGAGAACCACGGTGAGGAATACACCTCGAAGAACCCAAGGCGATCAAGAATCGGTCCCCAAGTTGGTGATTTCGTGATGAAGTCGCGCACCTTGATGGGATCCACGCCGCGCTGGGGATACACGGATCCAGGAACGCTGGCAACGGCCAACAGGAAAAGCAAAACAAGCGCAGTCTTCATGCTTGTCAGCTGACGCCACACCCAGCGGAGAAATCCGGTGCTGCTCATTGGGGGCAAGTTCGTCATAACGCTGTCTCGAATCCAGGAATAGTGACCCGCAACCAAATAGTGAAATCAAGCCAAAGTCCCGAAACTAACAACAGCCCGACGGTCACGAGCATCGCGCCACCAACGCGCATCACGAGTTCGTAATGGTTGCGCACCCAACCAATAGCCCGACCCATTCGCGTGAAAAGTAACCCGAGCAGAATGAAAGGCAAACCAAGACCTAGGCAATACACCAGCGAGAGTAAGGCGCCCCGTGCTGCGCTAGCTTCGGTGAAAGCCAGACTTTGCACAGCAGCGAGTGTCGGTCCAATACAAGGTGACCATCCCAAGCCAAAAAGAACGCCAAGAATTGGTGCACCAGCAACCCCCCACGTGGGTAAGCGATGCATGCGCCATTCGCGTTGCAAACCTGGAATGAAACCCATAAAGGCCAATCCCATCAAGATCACAACGAACCCAAGGACTCGATCAATGGTTTCTTGATACGCCAGCAGCGTTGATCCAATGGAACCGAACAGCGCTCCATATGACACGAAGATGACGCTGAACCCGGCAACAAAGAGCACACTTCCAAGAAGAACTCGGCCCCGATTGCCCTTAACGTCCGCTAGCTCTGCTCCCGTGAGCCCAGTGATGTACGACAAATAACCCGGAGCTAAAGGCAACACACAAGGCGAAAGGAAGGCTAAAAGGCCAGCAGCAAAAGCCAGCGGAAGCGCAAAAAGTAAGGTTCCCTGAGAGATGACATCAGTGATCATGACGTGCTCTTTTGCACATCATCGATGACATTGCGCAGAGCCGCCTGCGTTGTTGATCCAAGGATGCGCGCCGCAACGTTTCCTTTCGCATCAACAATCAACGTTGATGGAATAGCTTGCGCTGGGAGAGTGTCACGAAAGAGTAATTGCACTTGAGCCTCGGTATCGATGGCCTGCGGGTACGTGATGCCATATCTTTCAACAAAATTTCGCGCAGCCGTATCTGAATCCCGCGTATCTAAACCTACGAACTGCACTTTATTTTGGTTGGATTTCTCCCACACGTCTTGCAGCGCTGGAGCTTCGGCTCTGCACGGTGCGCACCAGGAAGCCCAAACATTCATCACTACGACTTTGCCAAGCTGCTTACTCAAAGTGAAGTCGGTGCCCGCAAGTGTTTTCAGGGTGAAATCCGGAGCAGGTAACCGCTTGTCCATTGCGACTACTTCAATTGAGCCATCGCCAGCGACGAAGTTGGTTTCACTACCAGCGGATGCAGTACTTGAAGTTTCAGCACAACCCGAAACTGTAAATGCGGTAATTGCCGCCAGCGCAACACCGGCAGCAACTCTGATCTTGGTATTACGCATTAATGTTCCGGCGGTGACGAACGTCAGGCGCCGGCCACCTTGCTGGCTTTGTCAAGCAAATCACGTGAGGGCTCCGTGTAGGTGATCGCAACAAGATCGCCATCACTATAGGTAAGCGAAGTGATCGATGCCAGGGAACATTGCCTGCTTCGTGGGTCATGCCACAAGCGACGTTGCTCAGCTGCAAGCCGCGCAATCCAGATGGGCAATTGGTGACTCACGAGAACGACTTCACCGCCGCGAAACTGATCACGTGCTGAATGGACGGCTTCGGTCATGCGAGTCGCAACGATGTCATACGGCTCACCCCATGAAGGCTTAAAAGGGTTGTACAGATGCTTCCACGTGCGCGGTTGCTTCAGCACACCGTCACCAACACTGACTCGCTGTCCTTCGAACACATTGTCAGCTTCGATCAATCGCGGATCGGTGGAAATTTCCAATCCGTGGGCATCAGCCATTGGTGTCGCAGTCTGTTGAGCGCGCTCCATCGGCGAAGACACCACACCAGTAATCCCGTGCCCACTCAAAGCCTTAGCTGCACGCTGAGCCATTTCGTGCCCAAGGTCAGATAACACATAACCAGGAAGGCGCCCGTAAAGCACGCCCTCTGGGTTATCAACTTCGCCGTGGCGCAGCAAATGAACGACGGTGCGGTCTGGTGTTGCCATGCCTAATTAAGCCTTACGTCGAGTTGGTGTACGTCGTCGGCTTGGCCGCCAGCTACCCTCGCCGGCCTCAAGCGCAGCAAGGCGAAGTTCCTCACCATGAGCAGCAAGTGCTTCTACGAGACCGATCAAAGTAGTGCTGTCGGCTTCGACATCTACCCGAAGACCGTGTTCCTGAGCGGCCTTAACCGTCAACGGCCCAATACAGGCAACCACTGTGGTGTGGTGCGGCTTACCTGCGATGCCTACCAAGTTGCGAACAGTGCTACTTGACGTAAACAACACTGCGTCGAAGCCACCGGTTTTGATCGCTTCACGAGTTTCAGCCGGAGGCGGAGCAGCACGCACGGTTCGAAAGGCCGTGATGTCCTCAACTTCCCAGCCCAATTCAGTCAAACCAGCCACGAGGGACTCGGTTGCGATGTCGGCTCGAGGTAAGAAGATGCGATTGATTGGATCAGTGAGCGAATCGTAAGCAGGCCATTCGTCGAGCAAGGCTGCCGTTGTCTGATCACCTTCGGTGACGAGGTCTGGACGAACACCAAAATCGATCAAGGCGGCGATTGTTGCTTCACCAACTGCGGCAACTTTCAGCCCAGCAAATGAGCGAGCATCCAGCCCGTATGAGGCTAGCTTTTCGCGAATTGCACGCACTGCGTTGACCGAGGTGAACCCGATCCATTCGTAGCGACCTGAAACTAAACCGTGGACAGCGCGATCAATTTGCTGGGGAGTACGTGGTGGTTCAACGGAAATCGTTGGCACCTCCATCGGTACTGCTCCATGGCGGCGCAATAACGCTGAGATGGAATCCGTGGGCTCTTGCGTACGAGGAATCAATACTCGCCACCCAAACAGCGGCTTTGCTTCAAACCAATCAGCCTTTTCACGCTGAGCAACCACTTCACCGACGACAACGACGCCCGGCCCGGCTTGCTTGGAACGCTTGGCAATCGCGCCAATCTCACTCAAGGTTCCAGCGAGGGTTCGCTGATCAACTGTGGTGCCTTGACGGGTGACGGCGATTGGCGTCTTTGGATCTGCTCCAGCAGCAATCAGGCTCGCTGCGATTTCAACACATGAATCCGCACCGTTGAGATACACGGTCGTAATACCTGGCTGCATGAGATCAGACCAAGGAAGGTCGACTTCTGTGCCGTCTACGACGCGAATCTGACGCACTCGACCGCCGGTGAGGCTGAAGCCTGCGTACGCCGGAATGCCAGTGACATCACTGACACCTGGAGCCACTTCGAAAGGCACCTTTGCTTTGCGCAAGGCAGCAGCTTCGGTAACAAGGGAACCATCAATGATCGGATCGCCAGCGATCAAGCGAACAACGTTCTTTCCTTCACGAGCAGCATCGATCATGGCCTTGCTGTGTTCTCCCGCAGCAATAAATTCAGTTGTTGCACGTGCGTACACGCGCGCTATTGCTTCGGTTGATTCATCCGCGACGATGACGTCAGCATCGCGCATCAATGCGACTGCTCGAAGGGTGAGGAGGTCGGGATCGCCGGGGCCTGCGGCCACGAGAGCCACTGTTCCAACGGTTGCCTTTTTGCGGGCTACCTTTGCTGGAATTGTTGCGGTATCGGCTGCGGTTGCTGCACGAGTCACGGGGTGCTCTCCTGCGGTAGATGTGGAAGTGGATGTCTTGTTTGGTGCAACCTCCGGTTGGGGAGGAACTACCTGTTTTGGCACCTTAGGTTTCGAGGTGCTCAAGGATTGTGTTGTCATGCCTGCATCACCTGCGCTAGAGGAGTCAGATCATCGACACGACGTTGCTCATGGAAGGCAAGAATTTGTAGTTCAACGGCAAGATCGACTTTTCTTACTTCGACACCTACCGGAACAGACAGGACTGTTGGAGCAAAATTCAAAATACTTCGAACGCCCGCGGCAACAAGCCGATCACAGACTTTTTGCGCGGCATCCGCTGGTGTCGCAATCACAGCAATACTCGCGTTGGAGGAACTGACCACTTTCTCAAGCTCCGCCATAGGTTGAACAACAAGGTCGGTCTCGCCTGCGCAAACTTTCTCGCCGACAACATCAGGATGCGAATCAAGTAACCCGACAATTTCAAACCCGCGAGAAGCAAAACCTTTATATGACACCAAGGCGTGCCCGAGATTTCCCACACCCACGATCACAACGCCCCAAGGCTGACTTAAGCCAAGCTCGCGACTGATGTGGTAACTCAAGAAATCCACTTCGTAGCCCACTCCACGGGTTCCATAGGAACCAAGGTGTGACAAGTCTTTGCGTAACTTTGCTGGGCTCACTCCGCACCTTTGAGCAAGATGATCGGAGGAAATTGTGTGCACTGCGTCGTCAGCCAGTGAGCGTAAAACCCGGTGATATATGGGTAGGCGCGCCACGGTGGCATCAGGGATACCGCGCCCATCGTCGCGTATGCGACTCGAGCTAAGTTGGCGGGACAACGGCACGGTGCTCCAGGGTTGTTTCACTGGGCGCTGGTATCGGGAGATACCGCGGGAAGACCTAGTGAACGCGGCCCTTGAACTACTGACCGCCTGCTAAGGGTAAGCATTTGTGCCTTCGTGCACAAAGTTGATCGGACGCTTGCGTCCGTTATTCGGACAAGGCCCCTCGTAGCCGCTCTGGATCGATCCGCCAGAACTCAATAATTTTTTCGTCCACCAGCACCACTGGAATCCGCTCCCAGTATTGGTCATAGAGGGCCGGGTCATCCAAAATCGAAAGTTCCACCCACGTGAACCCCAATTCAGCGCAGACCATCTCCACAACCCGCCGAGCGTCTTGGCATAGGTGGCAGTCGGGCTTACCAATGAGCTGAACGCGACTGATCGGTATTTGGCTCACACGAGGCAGACTACGCTCCACAGATGGCAAAAGATGTTGATGGTGCCCGAATTGCCGGGTTAGCCGCTGCTGCTGCAGCGCAGTTGCCGATGGAATTCGACCCAAAAAGTGCAGCTGCTTTCTTTGACGTTGATAACACCATCATGCGCGGCTCAAGTTTGTTCCATGTGGCAATCGGGATGGCCCGCCGTAATTTCTTCACTCCGCGCGAGGTTGCCGCCTTCGCAATGGCCCAGGCGCGCTTTCTCTTGCGCGGTACCGAAAATCCAGACGATGTAGCCCTTGCAACCGAATCTGCCCTGGCCTTTGTCAAAGGCCGACGAGTAGACGACATCATTGCCTTCGGCGAAGAAATTTTTGACGACTCAATGGTCGACAAACTCGTACCCGGCACCTTGGTTTTAGCGCAAGGCCACGTTGATGCAGGTCGCCAAGTCTGGCTGGTGACGGCGACACCAATCGAATTAGCTCAGGTGATTGCGAAGCGACTAGATCTCACAGGGGCTCTTGGCACTGTTTCCGAAATCGACGATAACTGTTACACCGGAAAGCTTGTTGGCGCACCTCTCCACGGTCAAGCAAAAGCCGAGGCGGTGCGTGCGCTGGCGGAACGCGAAGGCCTGGACCTCGAACAATGTTGGGCTTACTCGGATTCAGCAAACGACATCCCGATGTTGAGTGATGTTGGCCATCCCGTTTGCGTCAATCCCGATCCGAAGTTACGCGCACATGCGATGGAGCATGATTGGCCTATAGAAGATTTCCGCGCTCGCGCTCATCTGCGAAAAATGGCTTCGCCGACTGCGATAGCAACTGCCGGAGTACTCGCTGCCGGGCTTGCCGTAGGGCTCGTTGCGTCACGGCTAAGAAAAACCGGCGCATAACACTTACTAAAATATATTATTTCGCTGAACCAACCGACTAATGAGCATCTGCTGAATTCGCTCTCGCACTAAGTCCGTCAGTTCAAACACGATCTCTGGATCATCTGCTGCATCGGGTCCATATTGCGTCGTGGGAATAGGTTCCCCGAATTCGATTGTCCACTTGCTCGGCAGCGGGATCATCCCTAATGGCCCAAGCCACGGAAACGTCGGAGTGATCGGGAAATACGGCAGGTTCAGGAGTTTGGCCACACTCTTCGCGTCACCAATGATCGGATAGATCTCTTCCGATCCAACAATCGCAGTTGGAATCAACGGTGCACCCGTGCGTAAAGCAACGGAGACAAAGCCGCCACGGCCAAACCTTTGTAATTGGTAACGCTTATAAAACGGCTTTCCAACTCCTTTGAAACCTTCTGGCCACACTCCTACGATTTCACCTGAAGAAAGTAAGCGCTCAGCATTTGGTACGCAAGCCCGCACATGGCCAGCGCGACGAGCCGCCTCGCCTAACAGTGGGATTTTGAATACAAGATCTGCCGCCAACATGCGCATGAATCGATGTTGCGCATGCTCATCGTGGATAGCCACCTGGGTCATCACTGCGTCAACGGCAATCGCACCCGCATGATTTGCCACGACAAGGCCAGCACCAACCGCGGGAATGTTTTCAATACCAACGGTGTGAACTCGAAACCAAGCACGGTAAATGGGCCGAATAATCGGCAACAGGATTGTTTCTGTGAATTCTGGGTCAAAACCGAAGTCGTCCACCGAACCCGAAGCGGTCAACGTTGATTGCAGCACCTCAACGAGGTGCTGCAACACGTCAACGGCTTCGCGGCCGGGAATTCTTGAATCTTGATGAACACGTACAGCCTGAGGTCCGGTGTTTCCTGCAGCACGAGCTGCACTGGACGCAGTGACCATGGCTGCGAAGTTTCTCTACTTCTTCTTGTTACGGCGCTGCACTCGAGTACGGCGAAGCAACTTCTTATGCTTCTTCTTCGCCATACGCTTGCGACGTTTCTTGATAACTGAACCCATTGAAGGAACCTCACGTTTATTGCTGACAGGTGAAATTCACCCATGATTTGGAGACTTGAGCCTATCGCGGCCCAAACTTTGCCAAGCGGCTGGCTTGGTCAGGGGTGCGCTTACGCGGTTTCTACGAACGAATCGCGAAGATAGTCATGAACGGCTTGCTCAGGAACGCGAAATGAACGACCAACCCGAACCGCGGTCAATTCACCATGGTGAACCAATCGGTACACGGTCATCTTCGACACACGCATGAGCGCAGCTACTTCAGCAACGGTAAGAAACCGGACCTCGCTGAGCGAGCGGTCTGTGCTTGTCGACATTCCACACCAAACTTCCTGCCATGCAATCGCACCGGCATCCCGGTGACCGACGACTTGCATTGCGAAACGGCAATCTAGTGCCCTGAGCGCCTATTGCAAAGGCGGTGGGGATGACTGAGCTGCTCTAGAACCACTCTGCAGGCTCAACTATGAGGCCCCAGGCCGGAAAAATTGTCCGGCGGGTGGCCATCACTGCTTGGTCTAGATGGTCATCTGGGTCATATCCGCTGTCAAAAGGGCGGGCCCAAGGAGTGTGGCCGTCCGTCATCGACTTTGGGCTGATCTGCCCAAGTTCGGACTCAACAAAGGCAAGGTAGTCGGCAGGCAATTGTGTTTCCGGATCAATGGGATGCCCAGTGATTTCCGCCATGAGGTGGGTCCATGCTCGCGCGACAACTTCCACCCAGGCATATCCGCCACCTCCAACAGCCAGCCACTTTCCATCGGCGTACTTGTGCGCCCAGCGGTGAACCAGATCATAAGAACTTCGTTGACCGTCGATACTCATCGTCAGATGCGCGAGTGGGTCTTGCAGGTGCGCATCGGCGCCATTTTGAGTCACCAAGATTTGTGGGTCGAAGGCTTCCAAAATGTCAGGGACGATCGCGGAGAAAGCGCGCAACCATCCTTGATCGCCGGTGCCAGCAGGTAGGGCCACGTTAATGGCCGAGGCTGGAGCGTTGGGCCCGCCACTCTCTTGCGGGTACCCACTTCCAGGAAAAAGAGTTTTTGGGCTTTCATGCAAAGAGATCGTGACCACTCGTGGGTCGTCCCAGAACATTGCCTGAACTCCATCACCGTGATGCACATCAAGGTCGAGGTAGGCGATGCGTTCGTAACCTTGATCAAGGAGCCATTGAATACCAACAGCAATGTCGTTGTACACGCAAAAACCTTCAGCGGCTGCCGGCATTGCATGGTGCAGTCCGCCAGCCAGACTCACGACATGGTCAAACTCGCCTGATTGCAAGGCTTTCGCTGCAGCCAAGGTTGCGCCACATACTCGCGCTGACTCTTCATGCATGTTCACGAACACCGGAACATCTGCTGAACCAAGGCCATGCAAGGGATCAACTGTTGAAGGATCGCTTGACGCCGCGATAACAGCGTTGATGTAATCCGGGCGGTGCACTCGTTCGAGGTCTTCTCGCGATGCTGGAACGACAGGACTTAACACAACCACGTTTTCGTGTTCGAATAACTTAAATGCGGCGCTGAGTTTCATCGCGAGCTGAGTGCGAATTGGCGCTAGCGGATGACCCGGCCCAAAGTCGTATCCCTTGAGTTTGTCATCCCACACCACGCCAACGCGATCGCTCATGACGCTGACAATTGAGCACTACGGTCACGCGCAGAAATCATTCCCGCAACAATAGCCTCGCGGACCCCGAGCTCATCGAAAGTTTCAATCGCTGCTGCTGTAGTTCCATTAGGCGAGGTGACATTCGTGCGCAACTCAACTGGCGATTGTGCAGACGCTGCAAGGAGTTCTGCTGACCCAAGAATGGTCTGAACTACCGCGGTCCGAGCGTCGGCTGGCGACAAACCTGACTGCTGGGCGCCCAACATCATGGCTTCAGCGAGGTAGAAAACATAAGCCGGGCCACTGCCCGAAGTGGCTGTGATTGCATCTTGTTGTGACTCTGGAATCTCTAGTACGGTGCCGACTGCACGTAAAAGTTCAACCGCCTGAGCAAATTGCTCTGGGCCGCATGAGATCCCGGCACTCATACCGATTACTCCCTGCTGGATTTTCGCGGGCGTGTTTGGCATCGCGCGAACCACTGCCGCCTGAGGAACCAATGCTTCAATCGTGGTGGTGGGCACGCCAGCCGCAATCGAGATGATCAAGGCACCTACCGGCACGGCGTCAGCAATTTCGATGAGTACAGCCCGCATGTCTTGCGGCTTTACTACTGCAATGACCACCGCAGCGTCTAGGACAGCTGCTTGGGCATCTGCACTGGCAATGTGATGTCGTTCAACGAGTTCCTGTGCTCGATCCTCGCGCTTTTCCACCACAACGATGCTTGGTTTTGGATCTAATTGGAGCAGGCCAGCGATCAAGGCTTCACCCATAACGCCCCCGCCGAGAACAGCTATGTGAGTCATCGCAGCCTTTCTACGCCGCACGTCACTCGACCCGGCAGTAGTCCTAGCCTGCCATGGGTGAGCTGTGAGTGCGGGTGAAGGTCAATGCTTCGGCGAGGTCGGCCATTCGCTCCTGCCTCGTTTGTGCTGACCGAGTGTTGACTTCCACAATCAGATTGCCGATGAATCCCGCACTGGCTAGGTGCGCAAGCACCTGCGCAACTGGCTGAGTGCCTCGCCCCGGAACGAGGTGCTCATCTTTGGCCGAGCCTCGGCCATCGGCCAAGTGCATGTGAGCTACGCGATTGCCAAGGCTGCGCACTAAATCAAGCGCGTCGGTCTGCGAAACTGAAGTGTGCGAGAGATCCACCGTGGTGTTGGCATATTCCTCGTCACGGATATCCCAGCTCGGTGCGTAAGCCGTGATTTCTTGGGAGAGCGCCCGCCAAGGAAACATATTTTCAACAGCAAAGACGATGTCTGTTTCATCGTTCATCCGGGCCAGGCCAGTGACGAACTCTTGGGCATAATTTCGTTGCCACCGAAAAGGTGGATGCACTACAACAGTTCGAGCACCAAGGGCTTGCGCCGTGGCCTGGGCCCGTTGGAGCTTGCCCCAAGGGTCAGTCCCCCAAACCCGCTGCGTAACCAGCAAACAAGGCGAATGAATGGAAAGAACAGGGACTTGATACTCCTGCACAAGCTCATTGAGAAGGTAGGAATCTTGACTGGCTGTATCGGTGCCAACCATCACCTCGACGCCGTCGTAACCAAGTTCCGCGGCTATCGCGAATGCAGCCTGCGTTGACTCGGGGAAAACCGAGGAGCTTGAGAGCCCCACCAGCGGCACTGTCATGGTGCTGTCATGCGGCTCGACGCCAACGATCGGTAACTTTCGTGGCAATCCCCACCGCGACTGCGCCAACCACGCCAACCACTATGGCAACAACGGAATAACGTTCAGGTGCAAGCGATAGCGCAAAGAAATTTGAAAGCCATGGAATAAACAGAACGGCAACGAAGGCCACCGCCATCGAAGCAACCAGCACAAGTCGAATGAAATTGAGTGGTCGAGCGCTTTGGGTGAGGACCGCCATTGCGACAATGAATAGCGTCACCGTGGCTGCGGATTGCGCGCTGCTCACCGGCTCGCCAACTCGCAGGGCCGCTCCGTAACTAGTGAAAGCAGCAATCGCGCAGATAGTTCCGGCCGGTGCGGTAAATAGCAAGACTCGCTTAAAGAAACCTGGGCGGAAGCGTTCGGTGTTTGGCATCAGCGCTAGGAAGAATCCCGGGATGCCGATGGTGAGTGCACCAATCAAGGTGAGGTGTCTTGGTAGAAACGGAAACTCCACGGCAAAGATGCCCGTCGCAATTGAAATGAGGATCGCGTAAAAGGACTTTGTCAGGAAAACATCGGAAACTCGTTCAATGTTGCCTAGCACTCGTCGACCTTCAGCAACCACGCTTGGCATCACTGACCACTTGTTATCGAGCAACACCAGTTGAGCAACGGCCCGTGTTGCAGCCGATCCCGAACCCATCGAAATACCAAGATCTGCCGACTTCAGCGCGAGCACGTCGTTCACGCCATCGCCGGTCATGGCAACAGTTAATCCTTGCAGATGTAAGGCGTCCACCATTGCCTGTTTTTGCGTGGGCGTCACCCGGCCAAAAACAGAAGATCGCATGACTGCTTCACTCAACTCAGCAGGGTCGCTCGGCAAGGTACGAGCATCAACAGGTGCATCCGCTCCTGGAACACCAGCCAGGGCTGCGATCGCTCCGACGGTGACGGCGTTGTCTCCTGAGATCACTTTTACGTTGACGCCTTGCTCAAGGAAATACTTCACCGTGTCAGCAGCATCAGAACGCAATCGCTGATCAATGAGCACCAGACCAATAATTTCAAGACCGCTTACTGGCACGTCAGCGTTCATCTCATCGCGAGCTCGACCTACGGCAAGCACTCGTGAGCCATCAGCAGCAAGGAGCTCAGCTTGGGCAAGCACTGGGTTACCTGCGTCGATAATCATTTCCGGTGCGCCCAGAACCCAAGTTCCGTGATCAGCAAAAGTTGCACCCGACCATTTGCGGGCACTTGAAAACGGGACGCTTGAGGTCGCTGTCCAAGTTGAGTTGGAATACTCGTCCGCCACAGCGGCAAGGGTGGGGTTTGGTACAGATTCAATGGTGGCCAAAGCGCCGAGCACCTCTTGAAGTTTCTCCAGTGAACCCTGCAAAGTGACGAGTTCACGCACGTGCATCCCGGGCTCAGTGAGCGTTCCGGTCTTATCAACACAAATAGTGTCCACACGCGCCAACACTTCGACCGCGGGCATATCTTGAACGAGAACTTTCTTCGCAGCCAACCGAATAACAGACACTGCCATCGCAATGCTGGTGAGCAACACCAGACCTTCGGGCACCATCGTCACCATGCCTGCGATCGTGCCTCTGATCGCATCTGGCCAGGACGCATCAGCGCGAACAACTTGTGAAAACAAGAGCAATGCCCCTACCGGCAACAGTAAGAACGAAACAGCCCGAATAAAACCGTTGATGGCATCACGCAGTTCAGAATTGGTGAGGTGGAACTTTTTGGCTTGCTCCGTTAATCCCGCAGCAAATGAATCGCGACCAACACGCGTTGCCTGCATGAGGCCACTGCCGGCTACAACAAATGAACCTGACATCGCTTCATCGTTTTCCACTTTGTCAACAGAGTCAGCCTCGCCGGTCAGCAGACTTTCATCAATTTCTAATCCTTGTGATTCCACGATCACACCATCGACAACGATTTGATCGCCCGTTGAAATCAAGATGAAGTCATCCACCACGACACCACTTGCGTCGATCTCTACGTCAACGCCGTCACGTCGAACGATGGGTCTTGCTGCACCAAGAACTGACAAGCGCTCCAGAGCCCTTGCGGCTCGGTATTCCTGAACGATACCGATGGCTGTATTGGCCACGATTGCAAACCCGAACAGGGAATCCTGAAACGGCGCCACAATCCACATGACGACCCACATCGAGCCAATGACAAAGTTGAAGCGCGTAAGTGTGTTGGCCTTGATGATGTCAGCCAGACTGCGGCTGTTTGCTGATGGTGCAATGTTGACTTGGCCTGCGGCGATTCGGGTTGCAACCTCAGCTGAAGTGAGCCCCAACTGCGCGCCTGTCATGTTGGCAGACCGTCCATCCGATGCAAAATCACGCCTTCTCGTAGCGCCCAAGGACAGATGGATACTTCATCAATACCGAGCAACTCCATCGCAGCTTCGGCAACAACAGCACCTGCCAGCAATTGCTCAGCTCTACCTTCAGATACACCTGGGATAAGTGCGCGTTCGCTCACTGGGATAACAGAGAGCTCGTTCACCAACCTTTTGACTGAACTCAAGGTGAGTTTGCGGTCAACGAATAGGCCTTCACTCGATGACGGAGCACCGGCGATGCGGGCAAGTTGTTTAAGGGTCTTGGACGAACCAACTGAGATTCGCGGTGTCCCACCACGCTGGATTTTTCCTACGACGCTGGCAATCGATGCCCGAACATGCTTGCGCAGTTCGCGTAGCTCATCTGGTGTCGGTGGATCGTTGTGCAGGTAAGTGCGGGTGAGCCGACCCGCGCCAAGTGGCAAGGAGACTGCAACGTCTGGTTCTTCATCAACGCCGGAGGCAAGTTCAAGTGAGCCCCCACCAATATCCAGAACGAGCAAACGACCAGCAGACCATCCAAACCAACGTCGAACCGCCAAGAAGGTCATCCGAGCTTCGTCTTCGCCCGAGAGCACTTCAACCTGAATACCTGTTTCATTCATCACGCGAGTCAGCACATTGATGCCATTTCCGGCATCGCGAACTGCGCTCGTGGCAAAAGCCATGAGCTCACTCACGCCGAGATCTTCAGCCAAGCTTTGAGATTTCCTAATGAAATCAATCAGCATCTCTACGGCCTCGTCATCGACGTTGCCTTCAGGCGTGAGATGTTCGGCAAGCCGCAAGGGGATCTTGAGTTTGGAGGCCGGAATCGGCGCTGCGCCGTAATGGGCGTCAACAAGCAATAGATGAACCGTGTTAGAACCTATGTCGAGAACTCCCATGCGCACGTGCCCACGGTACCCAAATTCATCTGCTTGCGTAGACCCGCCTCGTTAATTCTTGCCCACACCAACACATAGGCTGTGTGTCATGGCTGAAGTGTTGTTGGACTTTCCTCGTCAGTGGTTCGAATTCACCGACCCTGCAGACGAAGATCAACGCATCCGTGCAGATCTCACTTGGCTGACTTCCCGTTGGACCTGCATCTTTGGACGCGGCTGTCCGGGGATCTACGCATCCTCGCCAGAAGCTGGCTGCTGCACTCTTGGCGCACACTTTTCTGACAAAGACGACCGCAAGCGCACCGAGAAGTGGGTCGCCAAACTCGACGAAAGCCTCTGGCAAAACCATAAGACCGGCACGAAAAAGGGCTGGATGGTCAAAGAAGAGGGCGAATGGAAGACCCGAGTCGTTCGCAAGGCTTGCATTTTCCATAACGACCCGGATTTTGCAGGCGGTTACGGCTGCGCGCTGCATCACCTCGCTGAACGCGAAGGAGTCTCTTTCGTGGAGACCAAGCCCGAGGTTTGTTGGCAAGTGCCTATGCGTCGGTCCTTTGAAAACGTCGAGCATCCCGATGAAAAAGAGACCACGGTCGTGGTTCTCGGTGAATTCGATCGCGGTTCATGGGGCCCCGGCGGACACGACCTTGATTGGTATTGCAGTTCCAACCCCGCAGCTCACATCGGTACTGAGCCGGTCTACATCAGCAGCAAGACCGAGATGGTCGCCCTCATCGGTGAACAGGCCTACGAGATCGTGGCCGAAGCGTGCCGCAAGCTTGAGCAGATGCGCACCACAAGTGGATTAGATATCGCGCCACATCCGGCTGACCCCAAGTAATTCGTCAGACCAGCCCGATACCGTCAGCCCATGGCCAAGGTCACGAGTTCCTACAGTTGCACTGCCTGCGCTGCCACCACAATTCGGTGGGCCGGCAAGTGCCCACAGTGCGATGCCTTCGGCACGATGGAACTTGTGAACGCCACAGCCCAAACCCCTGGCATGAAAAGCAGCCTCACTGGCAAAGTGCCGTTGCGCCCGGCCCGGCCAGTTTCCTCGATCACAAAGTTGGGGCCGGTGCCTCGCATCACCACCGGCATTGGTGAGTTCGACCGAGTGCTCGGTGGTGGCCTCGTTGCCGGCCAAATGTGTTTGCTGAGCGGCGCTCCCGGATCTGGCAAGAGCACCCTTGTTTTGGCCATCGCTGATTCCGTTGCCAAACGACTCAAGCGCCCGGTGCTCTACATCTCGGGTGAAGAATCGGTCGAACAAATTGCCATTCGCGCGCAGCGGATCGGCGCGACGAGCGAGTTTCTTCTGCTTGCCGATGACACCGAACTTGGCGCAGCAATTGGCCACATCGATGAGCACTCACCAGATCTCGCCCTTGTCATCGTTGACTCGGTACAAACGATGGCGTCATCAGATATTGAAGGTCGAGCTGGTGGCGTCACCCAGGTGATGGAAGTTGCGCAAGCACTCACTCGAGTAGCGAAAACTCGTAATTTGCCTATCATTTTGATTGGCCAGGTCACCAAAGATTCAAATGTTGCGGGTCCTCGAGCACTCGAACACATCGTGGATGCGACGCTCACCCTTGAAGGCGACGCACACACTTCCTTGCGACTGCTGAGAAGCGTGAAGAACCGTTACGGCTCACTTGAAGTCGCAGCCTTCGAACAGACTGACACTGGCATGGAAGAAGTGCTCGACCCAAGCATGCTCTTTCGCGGGCATCGCGATACACCTGTTGCCGGAACGTGTATCACGGTCACCGTCGAAGGCAATCGGGCGCTCACCGCCGAAGTTCAAGCCTTAGTTGCACCCACCACGAACCCAAACCCTCGGCGTGGGGTCTCTGGGCTTGATAGTTCGCGGATGGCCATGCTGATCGCGGTCTCGGAGCGAACTGCCTCGTTGAAACTCTTCGACAAAGATGTCTTTCTTGCAACCATCGGTGGCATTCGACTCTCTGACCCTGGCAGTGACTTAGCGGTGTGCCTCGCGATTGTCTCAGCTAGTCAAGATGCACCCATCGCACTTAACGTCGCTGCAATCGGCGAAGTCACGCTTTCTGGTGATGTTCGCCCCGTGCCCCACATGACAGAACGAGTCAGTGAAGCCGCGCGCCTAGGTTTTAGCCGCCTACTGGTTCCCGTGGGAACAAAAGCTCGCGTCCGAGACAAAGCGATCGAACTTGTTGAAGTGCCAACTCTGGCGCAAGCAATCGCAGCTATGCGGCGCTAGCGAGTAGAAGTAATTGCAAAGGGAGTTTGCTCGCTTTTTGCAGTTTCGTTCGCGCCCACAAGTTCGTAACTTCCGGCCTTTGCAAAAGCACCTTGGTTACTGCAGTTTTGCGGAGTCGCACGGCCATCCCAAGTGATACTCGAAGCAAAACGCTCTCCGGGTTTCAGGACGGATTCCTTGGTGGCAACGCTGGCATTGCAATCATCGCTCGACCACACCGGATAGCCGCCGGTTGTGATGATCAGCGCATTAGCTTTGGGGCCAACATCACGAGTGCAGGCAAAGGATCCAATGTTTTCAATGGTCAAGGTCAATCTTGGCGATGACTTAACCAGGTATGTCGAGGAATCTGTCGTTGCAGTCACCCCGATGCTCGCATCTGGGCACAGGCCAGCGGGATCAGCAACGACTCCAGAGGCACTCGGGGTTGGTGCTGGCACACTCGTGGCCGCCGCGCTGGCGCTAGTTGAAACTGCCGGCGACGGTTGGGTCGTTGGTGCCGGATCCGAACCACCAGCCAGCATCCACCAAAGCCCGATGATGACCGTGAGGGAAACCAGGATCACCGCTCCACGGCGCACCCAATACACGGTTGGGGCTTCTGGACCTCTGGGGGACATCATTGCGCTCACACAGGCCACGGTAGTGCCATGAGCACCCACACATGCGACGATCCCTTCGTGGCGCAAAAAGACGATCCAGTCACAGTCGTTGTGAAATGGTTTGCCGAAAACAAGCGTGACCTGCCTTGGCGCGCACCCGATGTCACGGCTTGGGGAATTCTGGTGAGCGAATTCATGTTGCAACAGACTCAAGTTGATCGGGTGCTCCCCAAATGGCTGACGTGGATGGACATCTGGCCAACGCCGCAGGCACTCGCCCAAGCACCGCTGAGCGATGTCCTTCGCGCTTGGCAAGGATTGGGATACCCACGACGTGCCATGCGGCTGCACACCTGTGCCCAGCGCATCGTTTCTGAGTTTGGCGGGGTCGTGCCCTCGACGCAAAGTCAACTGCTGAGCCTGCCGGGGGTTGGCCACTACACGGCTGCCGCTATTGCCGCCTTTGCTTTTCAGCAACCAACGGTGGTGCTTGATACCAACATTCGTCGAGTGATCGTTCGGGCTTGGACAGCACAGGCTTTACCGACCACTCACCTCACACAACGTGAAGTGGCCTTCGCTTCGGACTTAGTGCGAGAACACGATGGGGCACAGTGGTCGGCTGCGGTTATGGAACTTGGCGCACTTATTTGCACCTCGCGGGCTCCTAAATGCGATCAGTGTCCGATCCAAGCCACCTGCGCATGGTTCGCCGAGGGAAAGCCTGACAACGCGCCAGCCAGACGCAAACAGCCTGCCTTTGCAGGCAGTGACCGGCAAGCGCGCGGCGCGCTTTTGCGCACAGTCGGCGCATCTCAACTCGCCACGACAAGCGCGATCGAAGCAACTTGGGCTGACGCGTTGCAGCGTGAAAAAGCGATGACGAGCCTCATCAACGATGGGCTCGTCATTCGCGTAGATCAGGGTTATTGCCTTCCAGACAATTAGCCAACAGTTTCGACTGGTGGCGTATCTGGCAGCACCGCGCGAGGTGTTGCATTGAAAGTGAAGTCGCGCTCGGTGCCTTCGCCTTCCACATCAACAACCACAATGTGGCCTGCCTTGAGATCACCAAAGAGCATTTTCTCGCTCAATGGATCTTCAATATCGCGTTGAATTGCGCGACGCAACGGACGAGCACCCAACTGTGAGTCGTAGCCGCGTTCTGCCAATAAATCCTTAGCAGCAGTGGTCAACTCGATATCGATATCTCGATCAGCCAACCGCTTTTCCAAGTTCGCAATCATGAGATCAACAATCTCAACGATTTCGTTCTTAGTGAGCTGGTGGAAGACGATGACGTCGTCGATACGGTTCAAGAACTCAGGGCGGAAGTGTGACTTCAACTCCTGATTCACCTTCGCCTTCATGCGCTCGTAGGCCGTTTCGTCTTCATTCTCGGCAACGAAACCGAGCATGACGCCCTGCGACACCTCGCGACTACCAAGGTTGGTGGTCATGATGATCACCGTGTTCTTGAAGTCGACTGCTCGACCTTGAGCATCGGTCAATCGGCCTTCTTCAAGTACCTGAAGAAGCGAATTGAAGATGTCAGGGTGCGCCTTTTCAACTTCATCGAACAACACAACAGAGAACGGCTTGCGACGCACCTTTTCGGTGAGCTGGCCACCTTCTTCGTAACCCACATAACCCGGAGGTGAGCCAAAGAGCCTTGAAGCGGTGTGACGCTCGGAATACTCACTCATATCCAAGGAGATCAAGGCATCTTCGTTACCAAAGAGGAACTCGGCCAACGTCTTGCTGAGTTCAGTTTTACCTACACCCGAGGGGCCAGCGAAAATAAACGATCCCGATGGACGCTTGGGATCTTTCAATCCTGCACGAGTACGACGGATCGACTTCGACAACGCCTTGATTGCCTGCTCTTGGCCAATAACCCGCTTATGCAGTTCATCTTCCATGCGTAGCAAACGTGCAATATCGTCTTCGGTGAGATCAGTAACAGGAATACCTGTCATCAAGGCAAGTACTTCACCGATCAAGCGCTCATCAACTTCAGCAACGACATCGAGGTCGCCTGCTTTCCATTCTTTTTCGCGCTGAGCCTTGTCGGCAATGAGATTTTTCTCATCGTCGCGAAGGGAAGCAGCCTTCTCGAAATCCTGGGAATCAATTGCTGATTCCTTTTCGCGACGCACGACAGCGATGCGGTCATCAAACTCACGCAAATCTGGCGGTGCAGTCATTCGACGGATACGCAGCCGAGAGCCGGCTTCGTCAATGAGGTCAATCGCCTTATCTGGCAACTGGCGGTCAGAGATGTAGCGATCCGAGAGACGAGCTGCTGCTTCGAGTGCACCATCTGTGATCGAAACACGGTGATGGGCTTCGTAGCGATCGCGCAGACCTTTAAGGATTTCGATTGTGTGCGGCACATCGGGTGCCTCGACTTGAATAGGAGCGAAACGACGCTCAAGCGCGGCATCCTTTTCAATGTGCTTGCGGTACTCATCCAAAGTGGTAGCGCCGATGGTCTGGAGTTCACCACGAGCAAGCATCGGCTTCAAGATGCTCGCAGCATCGATTGCGCCTTCAGCAGCACCAGCACCAACAAGGGTATGAATTTCATCGATGAACAGCACGATGTCGCCACGGGTCCGAATTTCCTTCAGCACCTTCTTGAGGCGCTCTTCGAAGTCGCCGCGGTAACGGCTACCAGCAACGAGGGCACCCAGATCAAGCGTGTAAATCTGCTTGTCTTTCAAGGTTTCTGGCACTTCACCTTTGACGATGTTTTGGGCAAGCCCTTCAACCACAGCGGTCTTGCCAACGCCTGGCTCACCAATCAACACTGGGTTGTTCTTGGTGCGGCGTGAAAGCACCTGCATCACGCGCTCAATTTCTTTCTCGCGTCCGATCACTGGGTCAAGCTTGCCTTCGCGAGCTGCCACTGTCAGGTTACGACCGAATTGATCAAGAACCAGTGAAGTCGAAGCAGTGCCCTCGGCTGGTCCAGCTGCCGCCGGCTCCTTGCCTTGGTAACCACTGAGCAACTGAATAACTTGTTGACGTACTCGATTGAGGTCAGCGCCTAACTTCACCAAGACTTGAGCGGCAACGCCTTCGCCCTCGCGGATTAAACCAAGCAAGATGTGCTCAGTGCCGATGTAGTTGTGGCCTAACTGCAGTGCTTCGCGAAGGGAGAGTTCCAAGACTTTCTTGGCGCGCGGAGTAAAGGGAATGTGGCCACTTGGTGCCTGCTGGCCCTGGCCAATGATCTCTTCAACTTGGCTGCGTACGGCTTCCAAGGAAATCCCAAGAGACTCAAGGGCCTTGGCAGCGACGCCTTCGCCCTCGTGGATCAACCCAAGCAAGATGTGCTCTGTACCGATGTAATTGTGGTTGAGCATGCGCGCTTCTTCCTGCGCCAGTACTACAACCCGTCGTGCTCTGTCGGTAAACCGTTCAAACATCGGCCGCACCCTTCTTTGTCGGACTATCTGCTCGAGCGTCCGTAATACCCCACCAGCCTAACCTTCCGGCTAGCCGAGCACGGCATCACTGACGCTTGTTCTAAGACAACCACGACTTGGGCCAGAACCTTCCCGATCGGGTGTACGCCTGCCGCGAACAGATGCCAGGTAACCCGCCTGAAATATGAATGGGCGACAATGTTGCGCATGTCACATCTGGACTCGGACACCCGGCTAAGAGAGCACATTCGCGAGTTAGGCGCCTTGCTCGGTCAAACCATGGTGCGACAGGTTGACCAAGGCCTGCTCGATCTGGTCGAGCAGGTTCGCCAGACCGTACGCACCGATCCAGCAGCCGCCACCCGGATTTTGGCTGGAGTGGACCTGCCAACTGCTATCCAGCTGGCTCGAGCCTTTTCTATCTACTTCGACCTCGCCAATATTGCTGAGCAGGTTGAACGGTCCCGCGAAGTCACTGCTATCCGGCTTCGCACAGGCGGGCCACTGCACCAGGTTGCACAAGCGGCTCGTGCAGCCAACATCTCGAAAACTGAAATCGCCCACCTAGCCGAAGTGATGTCGGTTCGCCCTGTCTTTACTGCTCACCCAACTGAGGCCGCTCGCAAATCGGTGCTCATCAAACTTCGGCGCATAGCCGCGCTACTCCTGGATGACACGGTCACTATCGGCAACAGCGACGCGTCACACGCCTACTCTGCACCACAGACCAACCTGCCAAACCGAGAACGCATCGCCGAACTCATCGACCTGCTGTGGCAAACCGATGAACTTCGCCTTGAACGTCCGCAGGTATTGGACGAGGCTAGGAACGTGTTGGGCTACCTGTCCGAACTCAGCCGTGGACCAATCGGTGCAGTCTTGGACGACCTCGCAAAAACTTTCCATGCACTCGGCGTCGACTTGCCCACCTGCGCGACACCTTTAGCCTTTGGCACCTGGATTGGCGGGGATCGAGATGGCAATCCATTTGTCACGGCCGAAGTAACAATGACCGTTTTGCAATTCCAGCGAGGACAAGCAGTGCAAGCCATCCTGCCCCACCTCGATGCGCTGATCGACGATCTTTCCATTTCCGAACGCATTAGTGGAGCCAGCAACGAACTTCGCGCAATTATCGCAGACGATTTAGCAAACCTTCCGGAGTTTGAAACTCGGTACTTGTCGATAAATGCTGACGAACCAATCCGTTTGAAACTTCGAATCATTCGAACCCGTTTGCAACTCACAGCCAATCGCGGTTTGGCCGCACATGAAGCTGGACGCGATTACGAATCAACTGAAGCCCTTCTGTCCGATCTGCTTGAAGTGCGCGAGACGCTCATCACTTCAGGAAATACTTCGATCGCCCAAGGGATTCTTGATCGAACTATTGCCCTAATCGCGGCACTGGGCCTGAATCTGGCAACGATGGATATTCGTGAACATGCTGAGCAATATCACCATGCTGTTGGACAACTCTTTGATCGAATTCGCGTGACTTCGCAACCATACGGTGAGCTCACACGCCTGGATCGTTTAGCAATTCTCAAAATGGAACTGGCTTCGCTGCGCCCTTTAGCCTCGACCCCACCGCCCCTTGATGAAATTGGACTGCGCACTTATGACGCTTATGCAGCCGCAGGTCGAGCCCTCGACCAGTTTGGTCCAACAACAATTCAGTCGTGCATCATCTCAATGACCCAGGGTGCTGACGATGTTTTGGCCGCGGTCCTGCTTGCACGAGAAGCAGGACTTATCGATCCAGTGAGTAAAAGCGCCCGCGTAGGGTTTGTTCCACTCCTTGAAACCGTTGACGAACTTCGCGCTGCCGACAAGATCATCGACACGTTGTTAAGTGATCCCGTGTATCGACAACTTGTTGCCTCCCGCGGTGATATCCAAGAAGTGATGCTTGGGTATTCAGATTCAAATAAAGACGCTGGCATCACGACTTCGCAGTGGGAAATTCACCTAGCCCAGCGTCGACTGCGCGACATCACAGCCAAGCACGGTGTGCGACTTCGCCTCTTCCATGGCCGAGGAGGCACGGTGGGACGCGGCGGAGGTCCGACTTATCAAGCCATCTTGTCTCAACCTTGGGGTGTGCTCGATGGGGAAATCAAAGTCACCGAGCAAGGCGAAGTAATTTCGGATAAATATTTACTCCCAACCTTGGCACGCGACAATCTCGAACAGATGGCTGCAGCGGTTATGGATGCCACGTTGCTCCATCGTGCACCTCGAGTTCCCGCTGAACAGCGAACTCAATGGGACGAGATCATGATCCTGACCTCGAAGAATGCCCAGCAGCAATACCGGACCTTGATTGAAAACCCAGTACTGCCGCAATACTTTGCCGCCTCGACACCTGTTGATGAATTCGGTGGAATGCACCTTGGCTCGCGACCATCACGTCGACCAGATACTTCTGCTGGTATTAGCGGACTGCGAGCAATCCCGTGGGTGTTCGGCTGGACGCAATCCCGTCAGGTTTTGCCGGGCTGGTTTGGCGTGGGCTCAGGGTTAGCTGCAGCCCGCGCGGCTGGGCATGCAGATTCGCTCGTTGCAATGTATGAGGGTTGGGAGTTTTTTCGAAACTTCATCGCAAACGTTGAGATGACTTTGGCTAAGACTGACCTCAGCGTTGCACAAACCTACGTCGATGCATTAGTCGCGCCTGATCTGCAAAGCCCATTTGCGCTCATTCAAGAAGAATTTGCTCGGACGGTCGAAGAAGTTCTTGCGATCACAGGTGGTGATCAATTGCTCAGCGATAATCCAACCTTACGGCGCACGTTAGCTGTGCGCGATACATACTTGCTTCCTTTACATTCCCTACAAGTCACGCTGCTCGAGCGCGTTCGGGAAGCCAGGGATGCCGAGGCAGTACCCGATACTGATCTTGCCCGCGCACTCTCAGTGACAATCAATGGCATTGCTACTGGATTGCGCAACACTGGCTGATCAGAGCATTCATACCTTTGTGATCAGTGCCGGACTTGCACATACTTTGTAATACCTGCTGCCAAGGCCTTGGCATAAAATTGCTGACCTGGTGTGGCCGACATTCGCGACGCATCAGTTGTATTGCGCATATTGCCTAACTCAACAATGACCACGGGCACATCACTGAAATTCAATGTCGATTGATCTCTGCGAAGTGAAAGCGGGCTAGAGAGATAAGTCGCGGGCGTTACGCCAGAAGCTTTCATACCGCTGATCATGGAGTTCGCTAAAGCTCGACTCTGAGCAGTGATGTCTGCTGTCCAACCTTTAATCTTCACTGGCGCAATGACGTGAAAACCATGACCGTTTGCCTTGGCACCGTCGCCGTGAATGCTCACCATGAGATCTGCTTTCACCTTGGCGCCGAAAGCGCCCCTGTCCCACACACATGGGCCCCACGAATTCGTTGAATTTGTAGTGCGAGTGAGGTGGACTGTTGCGCCTTGGTTCTCCAGCACCTTTTTCAAATTGTTGGCAACTCGCCAA
>WLNQ01000020.1 GCA_009699705.1 Actinomycetota bacterium
ATGCTGCGCTCACGAACCGGACGAGTGATCATGCCAGCTTGGCAAAAACGGCAACCACGAGTACAGCCGCGGAAAATCTCAACGCTCAAACGCTCATGCACAGTTTCTGCGAGCGGAACTAGCGGAGCCTTCGGATATGGCCACGCATCAAGGTCCATCAGGGTGTGCTTGGAAACCCGCCATGGCACATCAGGGCTTGTAGGCACAACCCGCTGAATGCGACCGTCTGGAAGATAAGAAACGTCGTAGAACTTAGGAACGTAGGCAACCCCCGAAGTGGCGATCGAAAGCAGCAGCCCGTCGCGGCCGCCTGGTTGTCCATCATTTTTCCACTGCTGAACCAACTCAGTGATCTTTAAAACCGCTTCTTCACCATCACCAATGACCGCTGCATCGATGAACTCAGCAATTGGCTCAGGGTTGAATGCCGCATGACCGCCGGCAACAACAACGGGGTGGTCGATCGTGCGATCCTTTGAAAAGATGGGAATGCCAGCCAGGTCAATCGCCGTCAACATATTGGTGTAACCAAGCTCAGTTGAAAAAGAAAGACCAAACAGATCGAAGTCGCCAACGGATCGATGCGCATCAACGGTGAACTGTGGAACTCCTGCTTCGCGCATCAACTTCTCAAGGTCAGGCCAAATTGAGTAGGTGCGCTCTGCGAGTGCGTTTGGAAGCTCGTTGATGATTTCGTAGAGAATTTGGACGCCTTGATTAGGCGCACCCACTTCGTAGGCATCTGGATACATGATCACCCAGCGCACATCAACGGACTCCCATGGCTTCACTACCGCGTTGAGTTCACCACCGACATATTGAATGGGCTTTGAAACCATGGGCAACAGCGCCTCAACCTCATTGAAGATTGAAGCGCCTTTGACTCGAGCATCTATAACAGTCACACGCAGAGTCTACGTTGCTTACAACTAGGGCAATTGCTGCTGGCTATGCAATCGAACGTTCTGAAGTAAGCCGACGGCTAACCAAACGGCCATCATCGACGTGCCTCCGGCAGAGACAAAGGGCAGCGGAACACCCGTGATCGGCATAATTCCAAGACTCATTCCGATGTTTTCAAACATCTGGAAGGCCAACCACGCCACGATGCCGGTCGCGACCAGCCGGCCATACATGTCGTCGGCCTTCATCGCAATGACAATTGCCCGCCATAACACGATGCCCAACAAAATAATCAAGATTCCGGCACCGATGAAGCCGAGCTCCTCGCCGGCGACTGTGAAAACAAAATCGCTCTCGTTAACGGGGACGAATCGACCTTGGGTCTGCGGACCTTGAAAGAGGCCAAAACCAAACCAGCCACCGCCACCAATAGCGATCCGAGCCTGCGTGGAGTTATAGGCAATGCTGCTTGCATCAGCCGTGGGATTAAGAAACGAGGTGAGTCGATCTACTTGATACTGCTTGAGTAGCCCGAATTGGATCGCTAAAAGCACACCTACTACTGAGCCCAATAACAATCCGATGACCCATTTAGTGCGAGCCCCACTCACGGCCACCAAAGCGAGCGCGACCGAGCCAAGGATCAAAACACTGCCTGTGTCGTTCTGCACCAAAATGATGAGCAAAGGTAACGCGGCTACCCCTAACGCGATCATTACATCTTTGTCGCGCGGCTCCTGATCTGCTCGATCTTTTTCAGACAGGATCACAGCCATCATCAAGATGACAGCGATCTTTACAAATTCCGAAGGTTGAATAGTGAAGCCACCGGGCAGTTGGATCCAGGCACGAGCACCAGCGATCTTGGTTCCCAGCCCCGGAACAAAAACTAAAAGCAAGGAGAAGGTCGAAATCACATAGATCACTGGCGTGTAGGCGCGCAGCCACCGGTAGTCCAAACGAGACGCAACGTAGCCAAGAGCCAAAGCCAAAACGATGTTGACCACGTGCTTTTTAAGATACGACTGAGGGTCGGTCGGCGAAGCGAGATCTGCAAGGCTGGCCGACCACACCAACATTGCACCCATAATCGTGGTGGCAAGCGCAGCCGCCAGCAACACCCAATCCAGATCACGCCAATAGATTCCACCCCGACTAGACGGCAAGAAGCGCTGATCACTTGAACTTGTGACCGAAAACAGACTCATCAGCTCACCCCAGAATTCTTACCCTTGGGGGCTACTGGGGTACCGTCTGGACGCACCTTAGGAAGATCTAATTTAGGTGTACCACCCACGAGCACGCTCTTCGTTGGATCAACAGTCTTCCCACTCACACCGAACAGTGCTTCGTAAATTTTGCGCACACTTGGACCAGAAGTTCCCGAACCAGTGCCACCTTCAGCCACCATCATCACGATCGCGTATTTAGGGTCATTTGCTGGCGCATAGGAAGCAAACCATGACGTGGAGACTTTGTTACCAGTGACCTGGGCTGAACCAGTTTTGGAAGCAACAGGAATCTGCGTCAGTGGGAATCCCAGGAATGGCGTTTCACCAGACCCCCGCACGGTCACCCCCGGCAAAGATGCTTGCAGGAAATTAATTCCGGCTTTTGTCGTAGCCACCTTGGACTTCACCACTGGCTTGAACTCTTCGAGCACGTTACCTTGCGGTCCCACAATGCCTTTAATGACTCTTGGTTGATACACCGTTCCACCGTTCGCAATAGCGGAGTACACCATCGCCATTTGTAGTGGAGTAACTGCAGTGTCACCTTGGCCGATGGCAGCATTCAACGCGTCACCTTCCCGCCAGCGGAAACCGTCTGCACAGTTTTCTTTATCTAAAGCAGTATAAAAATTTGCCAGCGTTGGGTTGGTCTTGCGAGTTTCTGAATAACCATCAACTGCATTTGCGCACCAACTGTCTTTCTTGGCATCCCAGTTCTCGGCCTTGAACAATCGGCTGGCTACTCGCCCACTTGATTCACCGGGCAGATCAATACCTGTCTTTGTGCCAAGCCCAAATGATTTCGCCATGTTTGCAATTGGATCCGGCGCAGTTCGATCAGCGCTCAGGCCGCCGCCTTGCTTCCACATCTTGTCCGCAATGCCATAGAACACGGTGTTACACGAAACTTCAAGAGCCCGTGCCAGTGAAATAGCGCCATAGCCGCGTGATTCATAATTTCGAAAGGTCTGGTTTCCAGCTTTGTACTCGTTAGGGCATTGGTACTGCCCGTAGAGATTGAATTTGTCTTTCGCCGCAGCAGCGGTACTGATCACCTTGTATGTCGAACCAGGCGCGAAGGTGCCTTGAATAGCGTTCGAAGATAGGGCTTCAGAATTCTTCAGCTGCTCATACTGCTTTGTCGTCACACCACCAACCCAGATGGATGGGTCATAGGTGGGGTAACTCGCCATTGCTAATACGTTTCCATTTTTCACGTCAATGACCACAACTGCACCCGACTTACCCGGGTACCCCTGCGAGTTAGCGCGTTGCACTGCGTTGACCAGCTGGTTTTCCACGAGCGCCTGCAAGTGTGCATCAATAGTGCTGACCAGGTAATTGCCGGGTGTTGCAGCGTTCGTCCCAATCTTGTTCGTAACTCGTCCGGCCGTATCAATGGACAGCGAAGTCACCTCAGGTTTACCCCGCAGCGCATTGTCATATTGAGCTTCCAAACCAGATCGACCAACAACATCGGTGCGGCGAAGCCGATCCGCCTCAGTTGTTGAGCCCTGTGCTTGTAATTGTGATTCAGTGACCGGGCCGAGGTAACCGACGATGTGGGCAGCATTGACTCCAAATGGTGCCGGGTATGTTCGATTGGCATGCAATTGAGCAGACACGCCTGGGAAGTCTGTTCCGCGCTCCATGATGTTGATCGCAGTTTGAGTATCGATGCCATTGGCAATCGGAACCGGTTGATAAGCAGACCCGTTCCAGCACACTGGTGGTGGCTTGGCACCTTCGGTTCCACACGTCAACAAGCGATCGGTGATCTGTGACGCCGGAACATTGAGGAGTAGGGCCAGTCGATTGATGACTGCGGCCCCCTTGTCTTTCGCACGACCTAATGTGACCCGGTCAACGGTAACTTCTAATGTTGTGTGGTTGGAAACGATGGGTCGACCTGCTTGATCAAGAATTAATCCTCGAACTGCTGGGCGCACAATTTCTCGAACTGAGTTATTGGCTGAAGCATTGAGGTAAAAATCCCCGCTAATGATTTCAATGAACAGCAATCGAGCGAAAAGTGTGACAACGAGTGACAGCACCAAGACCCCGAGCACCATGAGGCGCAGCATGGAGCGATCACGCACGCCGCACTCCCCTCAACTGGCAATCTTGACCTCGGAACTGTGACTCATCAAATGCTCCACAGGTTCCATTAACGCACTTTCCAGTCCTCACACTGCAACCTCGGGTGTAAATTTCTGCGCAAACCAGCCCACTGGCATCACCACGAGGGGTGCAAGGAAGGCTGCATAAATCGCGCCGCTCAGGATCAGTCCCGCCATGTTTCCCCACACCACTGTTGGTTGTCCTAGGACCGAATCAATGACGCCACGGGCCAAGATCACTGCGCCCACCGTGCCGGCGGTGAGCCCGATAATCAAAGGCACCGTGCGATCGCGAGGGTCTAATGCCCGGCCAACGAAATATGCCGCAGCCATGAATAGCAGGGCGTTGACCCCGATCACTCCCTCAGTGGACGGAGCGAGGTCAACCAGGATTCCCGCGGCAAACCCATACATCATGCCGACAGCGGAGCCATAGGCCAGGGCGACTGAGATCACTGAGACCAAGATGAGATCTGGAGTTGAACCAGGTAATCCGAGCCGGCCAAGGAAAGAGTTCTGGGTTAAAAACGCGATCAAGAATGTCACCACGAGAATGATGACTTGACGCACCCACATTAGGGCGCCTTCGGCGACGGCTGTGGTACTGGATTCGACCAGCTCCCAAGTGAGGTTACGCCTGGATTTGCAGTTTGAGTTGGGTCTGGTGTCGCACTCGAATCTGGTGTTGCTATCTGCGGTCGGGCAGGCAACACCGAATCCCTTGGATCGGTACGCGGTGGACGAACCACGACGCCAACGATGGACAGCGCAGACATTCGAGCAAATGGCTTGATTGCAGCAACACGAGTCAGTTGACCTGCTGTACCGCGAACTTCAGTAACTTCGCCAATAGGGATTCCCGGCGCATAAGGCTTGCCATTCTTAGAACCGAAGGTCACTAGGGCCGTGCCGACGTCCACGTTTGCTAATGGGTCCAACATTTGGAATTCGAGGGAGTTCTGATCCCCTGTCCCAGAAAGGATGCCCACTTCTTGACTGCCGGCGATACGCGCGCCAACCGACATCGATGGATCGACGATCAGCACAACCGTTGAGGTGGTGCGGTGCACCGCGGAAACTCGTCCAACGAGTCCATCGGCATTAATCACCGACATATCGCGCTCAATGCCGTCTTGGGTGCCGATATCAATTGTTACTGTCCAACTAAATTCTTGTTCGGGGCCAACAGCAATAACTTCAGCTGGCGTGATGCGGTATCGCCCGGCACCCGCAACCTTAAGTAATCCATCAAGCGCATCAGCTCGAGCGCGATCCTCGGCAGATCGACGAACGAGTTGGTTCAAGTCTTGATTCTCGGCTTGCAGTGCATTGATTTGGTCGCGTTGATCTCCCCACGTTCCCCACCAATCGCCAATAGCTAGGACGGGGGAAAAAATCGTTGCACCGCCGCGTTCAACCCCGCCAAGAGCAGTGCCAATAACAGAGCGAAAGGTTGCGAAGGGGCCTTTGCCTCCGCGTAAATCAAGGATGGCAAAGGTGAGCGCAACCACGATAAGGACCGCGATGATCAATCTTGCACGTCGCTGAAACATCGTGAAATAACGGCAGGTCTAGCGACCAGCCGTCCTAACGCCGCGGCTCGGAAACGAGAACCGCCTGCAATGCATCGAACTCCTCAACGCACTTTCCCGAACCAAGAGCGACGCAATCAAGCGGGCGGTCAGCAATCAAGATTGGCATACCTGTTTCGTGACGCAAGCGCTCATCGAGACCACGAAGAAGCGCTCCGCCGCCAGTGAGCACGATGCCTCGGTCCATGATGTCGCCCGAGAGCTCAGGTGGAGTGCGATCAAGGGTGGCTTTCACTGCAGCCACGATGGCATTGACTGGCTCATCGATTGCGCGACGTATTTCTTCGGCAGACACCACGATGGTTCGTGGCAATCCGGTGACCAAATCTCGGCCGCGAATTTCGGCATGTGGTTCATCCGGCATTGGGAACGCGGACCCGATCGCAACCTTGATTTCTTCAGCTGTGCGCTCGCCTAGCATCAGCGAATACTCACGCTTGACGTAATTAATGATCGCGTTATCGAGCTCATCGCCACCAACACGAACAGACAAACTGGTAACGATTCCGCCAAGCGAAATCACTGCGACTTCGGAAGTTCCGCCACCGATATCGACAACCATGTTGCCGGTTGGCTCATGAACAGGAAGTCCGGCGCCAATTGCTGCAGCCATCGGCTCTTCAATGATGAATACCTTGCGGGCACCTGCTGCGTAGCCGGCGTCCTTGACTGCACGCTGCTCAACACCAGTGATACCTGATGGCACACAAATGATAAGTCGAGGCTTAGCTAGGTGGCGGCGCTTGTGCACTTTTTGAATGAAGTAGCGCAGCATGCGCTCGGTGGTGTCGAAGTCTGCAATCACGCCATCTTTGAGTGGGCGAATAGCAACAATGTTGCCAGGGGTGCGTCCAATCATGCGCTTGGCTTCTGAGCCAACCGCGAGAATGCCACCGGTGTTGTTATTGATGGCCACAACTGAAGGCTCATTGAGCACAATGCCGCGGCCGCGCACGTAGACCAAGGTGTTAGCCGTGCCAAGGTCGACTGCCATATCTCGGCCGACGAACGAAGACGAACCTTTAGCCATGGTTAGGCGGCCTCTCTGCAGCAGTTGAGTGGCTTATCTTACGGCCCATCCAAGGTCAGGCAGACACCTCGATACGAGAAGCCCGATCAACCTCGAGCTCCCGAAGACGCTGTTCGAGGCGTTTTGCCACCTCAGGATTGGAATTAAGGGCGAAAGCCGCAGTCACCACTGCCCCTAAATCAGCACGGTAATCATGGCCAAGGCTCTGGAAATCCCCTGGTTTTACGTTGGTCGCGTATAAAACGTCCACCAACACCTGAGCCCAGGTCACCCAAGGCACCCACGTCATCGATTCGGGGATATTTCGGCCACGAGGCTTGGCCGGGTCTAGCCAAAAAGGACTCTGGTTCAACAATTCAGGGCGAAAACGGACTACGGGGTCCCCGTCATGCTCCAAGAACCAGACCCGAGGCCGATCGGTGAGGTCAGCCGGAATCTGCTCAGGGCGATCCACCGTGATGCTGGATTGCGAGCATCGTGCATGGAATTCATCGGCAACCTTGCCTCCCGGCGTGCCTACCCAGAGAGCTTGAGCAATGCCATAGGCATCCAGATCAAGGAGACCAGCTGGGACTGCGGCTTCTTGAACTTTTGCGCCCAGGCTTTCTCCGTAGAGCAGGAGTCGCGGCTTGGATTGTCGATCTCGCAGTTCAGCCAGGATCGCATCCAAGAGTTCGCGCTGAGTTTGGGCGGCGATAGCGACCTTGCCAAGCGAGAGAAACGACGGAAGCAGTCCGTAACCCACGGCAACGCTCGCGCAGTCACCCAGCGAAAGAATCTCGAGGACATCTACTGGTGTGCTGTTCGCATAACCGGTACCTGCCGGTGCCTGAATCAATAAATGCGCCCGATCAAATGCGCCGGTGCGTTGCAGTTCTTCAATGGCCAGCTGCACTCGCTCAGAAACCGTGGCAGCAGACTCCACGCCGATAAATACCCGGACCGGTTCAATGACTCGTGATTCTCCGGTGACAAAAGTGACGTCTTCTGGAGTTGTGATCGTGCCGACAAAACGCGCGCCTTCGCGACCCAACGTCGGGTAAGGAATCGCTGAAGCAGCCGAACCGGTGACCAATGGGTCTTGCGGTGCATGAGCAAAACCAAAGTCAAGGTCTCTGCCCTTGGCTGCCATTCCTGCCAGAACATTCCCAGCGGCGTACTTTCCGGCCAGCCCAGCAACAGCGAAAATCCCTGCAGTTGCAAGGATTGCTGCTGGCACTCGTTGTGGTCGCCTTGCAGCCGCAATGAATACGTCTACCCCAACTCCAACAAGGGTCCCGGTAAGCCCGCCAAGCGCACTGGGAAATACATCTTGCACTTTTGTTGGCCACGGCACCAAGGTTTTACCGCGCGCTTTGAAACCTACGAACCCTCCGAGAGTTGTGCCTAAACCAAGACCAAGCGCGGAGGGACGCATGTTCTTTTCGACTTTCTACAGACCTGGGAAGAACAGGGCGATTTCGCGCGCTGCCGAGTCCGACGAATCTGAACCATGCGTTACGTTCTCTTGCATTTGGGTTGCAAGATCGCCACGAATCGTTCCCATTTCAGCTGCAGCTGGGTTGGTTGCACCCATCATGTTGCGCCACTGCACGATTGCGGCTTCGCCTTCGATGACGGCTGCAACGAGTGGGCCGCCAGTGATGAATTCGACCAAGCCTTTGAAGAAAGGCTTGTCAGCATGCTCGGCGTAATGGGCTTCGGCAATTGCAGCCGGGAGTGTGCGCATTTCCAGAGCAACGATCGTGAAGCCCTTGCGCTCGATGCGGCTCAGCACTTCGCCAACGAGACCGCGGGCGACGCCGTCAGGCTTGATTAGTACGAGGGTGCGCTCAGACATGTTGCTCCTTCAGGAAATTGTTGAACTCTTAGCCTACCGGTGGAATTACTGATGCTCGTTGGGCCTTCAATGCATCGACTTTGCTCCCCTGATGGATGGCCATGTACCAGAGCACGACGAAGATCCCGCCGACAAGGAACATGAGGGGGACCAGGAAGCCGATCGCGAGAACCGGAATCTGCATAATCCAGCCCGCGGTAAGGCCCCAGGGTCGACGCAAGGTTCCAACAGACAAGAACAACACAATCATCAGTGCAAAGCCGAGGACGAAGATCAAGGTTGTGTTGTTGTTTTCGCCATTGGTTCCCGCGACAACAACGCCTAGGAACACCACGATCGCTTCAACGCTCAGCACGGCAGAACAAAGAATCTTCACAGGAGGTGCTTCCTTCCCTTTTGCATCATTTCCTTAGCTTCACCAACAAGCACGATTGATCCAGTGACGAGCACTCCACCGCCGCCATAGACCGCATCCACTTCAGCGAGCGTGACCGCTTGATCAATAGCCTCGGGGAGATTTTTCGCGATGAGTACACGATCTTCGCCGAAGACTTCATTGGCAATCTCCGCAAGCGCCTCCGAAGACATTGCACGCGGGGATGTCGGTTCGGTCAAAATGATGGTCGAAAGAATTGGCTCAAGTGGAATTAAGAAGTTCAACGCATCTTTATCTTCGAGAATTCCGATCACACCGATAAGCGTTGCAAACTCGAATGAATCTTCAAGCGCAGCGGCAAGCGCAATTGCGCCGGCAGGGTTATGCGCAGCATCGAGTACGACCGTTGGCGTGCGTCGAACAATTTCTAAACGCCCAGGAGAGGTGAGCTGATCAAGCCCTGCACGAATGACATCGTCATCAACTGGTGGCTTGCCCGCGCCCATGAACGCTTCAACTGCACAAAGTGCCGCAGCTGCATTGTGTGCTTGATGTTCCCCGAAAAGCGGCACGAAGACTTCATCAATTCGACCACCAATACCAAGCAGACTCAGCATCTGGCCCCCGACAGCGATTTGTCGATCCAAGAGCCCAAAGTCAGTGCCTTCCCGAAATGCGACAGCCCCAACTTCAGCTACTCGCTCGGATAGAACTTCAGAAACAGCTTCGTCTTGTGCCGCGATGACCACGTATGACTCAGGCTTAATGATCCCGGCCTTTTCGGCGGCAATCTGTTCCACCGTATTGCCAAGGTAATTTTGATGATCAAGTGAGACCGCGGTGATCACGGCAACCTGGCCATGAGCCACATTCGTAGCGTCCCATGATCCGCCCATCCCGACTTCAATGATCGCGACGTCTACGGGGGCATCAGCGAACGTAGCAAAGGCCAGGGCCGTCATCACTTCAAAGAACGATAATTGTGGCCCGCCATCGGCAACCGAGTTTGCGTCAACCAAGTCCACATACGGCGCGACGTCATTCCAGACGTGCAAAAAACGCTCAGCGTCGACCGGTTCACCATCTAGGCAGATCCGCTCGCGCGGGTCTATCAGATGAGGCGAAGTGAACAACCCTGTGCGTAGTCCATAGGACCGCAGCATGATTTCGATCATTCGAGCAGTAGAGGTCTTGCCGTTTGTCCCCGTCACATGAATCACGGGATAGGCGCTCTGCGGGTCCCCTAGGAGGGTCGTTAAGGAGGCAATTCGTGAGAGCGAGGGCTCTAATTGGCTTTCTGGCCACCGAGCAAGAAGGTTTTGCCATACCTCGTTGAGGGCGGCGGACTCTGGTTCTCGGGAACGGCTCACGACGCAGCAGTCTAGGCAATACAGGGGCAACAATAAGATTGCCCACCATGACCGGCACCCGTGTACCTGAAAAGCCCACCCTTGACGGACTTGAAGATCGTTGGGCTGGCGTCTGGGACCAACAAGGCAGCTACACCTTCGATCGCACCAAGACCCGTGATCAAGTCTTCTCTATCGATACGCCGCCGCCAACAGTCAGTGGTTCGCTGCACGTTGGTCACGTTTTCTCGTATACCCACACCGACTGCATGGCTCGCTATAAGCGGATGCGTGGATTTGAAGTCTTCTACCCGATGGGGTGGGATGACAACGGTTTACCAACAGAGCGTCGAGTGCAAAACTTTTATGGAGTTCGTTGCGATCCGAGTTTGCCGTATGACCCAGAATTTGCACCGCCGGCAACTCCAGATGCAAAGCAGCAAGTTCCCATCAGCCGCCGCAACTTCATTGAACTGTGCGAGCAACTCACTGTTGAAGATGAAGTTGTTTTCGAACAATTATGGCGTCGACTTGGCTTATCAATCGACTGGTCGCAGACGTACCAAACTATTGGTACGAATTCACAAATGGTCAGCCAACTCGCTTTCCTTCGTAACCTCAAACGCGGTGAGGCATACCAAGCCGAAGCGCCAACACTTTGGGATGTCACATTCCGCACTGCTGTAGCTCAAGCAGAACTTGAAGACCGCGAACGCCCTGGCGCCTACCACCGCATCGGATTTCCAACTACCGCAGATCCAAGCGCCAAGGTGTTCATTGAAACCACGCGACCAGAACTCCTGGCAGCATGTGTTGCTCTGGTCGCACACCCAGACGATGAGCGCTACCAACCACTTTTCGGCACAACGGTTACGACTCCAATCTTCGGAGTTGAAGTTCCCGTAGTGGCACATCAACTTGCTGACCCAGAAAAGGGATCCGGCATCGCAATGATTTGTACGTTCGGCGATCTCACCGACGTGATCTGGTGGCGCGAACTTCAGCTTGCCACTCGCCCAATCATTGGGTGGGATGGTCGCATCCTGCCCGAGGTTCCAGAATGGATCACCACCGCTGAAGCCAAGGCGCATTACGAACACATCGCTGGCGCCACAAGTCATACAGCTAAAGAACGCGTCGTTGCACTGCTGACACAAAGTGGTGACATCGTTGGCGAGCCACGCGAAATCATGCACCAGGTGAAGTTCTTCGAAAAGGGCGACAAGCCGCTTGAAATTGTTACCACGCGACAGTGGTACATCAGCAATGGCGGGCGTGACCCCGAGCTTCGCGCAGAACTTGTTAAGCGTGGCAGCGAAATTAAGTGGCATCCCGCGCATATGAAAGTTCGTTACGAGAACTGGGTTGAAGGATTAAATGGCGACTGGTTGATTTCCCGCCAACGCTTCTTCGGCGTTCCTATTCCGCTTTGGTATCGCTTGGATTCAGAGGGCAATCCGATCTATTCGGAGATCATGATGCCCGACGAAGCCGACCTGCCAATTGATCCAAGCACGGACTCCCCTGCTGGTTTTGATCCTGCATCCCGTAACCAACCCGGCGGATTCATGGCTGACCCTGACGTGATGGACACCTGGGCCACTTCTTCGCTCACTCCGCAGATCGCTGGCGGCTGGGAACGAGATCCTGATCTATGGGCCCGGGTTTCACCTGTTGATGTGCGCCCGCAAGCTCACGAAATCATTCGCACCTGGCTGTTTAGCACCGTGGTGCGTAGCCATCTTGAAGATGACCGCCTGCCGTTTCTTAATGCAGCAATTTCTGGCTGGATTTTAGATCCCGACCGCAAGAAGATGAGCAAGTCCAAAGGCAATGTTGTGACCCCGATGGGTCTCTTAGACGAGTACAGCGCGGACGCGGTTCGCTACTGGGCTGCTTCGGGGCGTCCAGGAACTGACACAGCATTTGATGTAGGCCAGATGAAGATTGGTCGCCGTCTAGCGATCAAGTTGCTGAATGCCAGCAAATTCGTGCTCGGCCTAGATGCGACACAAAATGATGGAGCGATCAGCGAAGATGTGGACAAGGCATTGCTGGCTCAGCTCGCTAAGACAGTTGAGCAAGCAACGAATGCCTTTGAAGACTTCAACTATGCGCGAGCTTTGGAAGTTGCTGAAAGTTTCTTCTGGAACTTCACCGATGACTATGTAGAGCTCGTCAAGGTGCGCGCCTACAGCGAAACTGATCTTGCAGGTGCTGCCTCCGCAAAAGCGGCACTGGCAACCACGCTGGATGCACTATTGAAACTCTTCGCGCCATTCCTGCCATTCGTGACCGAAGAGGTCTGGAGCTGGTGGCAAGAAGGCACTATCCACCGTTGCCCATGGCCAAGCTCAGAAGCCATCTCGAGCCTTGCCGGTGATGGCGATGCTGCAATGGTTGCAGATGTCTCGGAAGCCTTGTCGCAGATTCGCAAGTCAAAGTCTGATGCCAAGGTGAGCATGCGTGCAGTTATCGAGTCAGCAATTATTAGCGCCAGCGAGGATCAGAATAAGCGACTGCAGTTGGCCGCAAAGGATCTTTCTTCGGCTGGTTCGATTCAGTCACTCACGTTCGCACCTGGAGCGAACATTGAAGTCGCTGTTGTGCTTGCGCCTGTCGCAGAGTGAAACCGCCCCGATTGTGAGGTCTTGGGATGCCCCCCAGCGATCCCAGAACTTCACAAGCAAGGCGGCTTGAATTAAAGTTATCGCATTCGTTGCGTTTTCGCTCCGTGAGCGGCGGTCAAGACCTGATATGTCTGGTCAAATTTTTCAATCGGAGCCTCAAAACGCTCACCATCGGTGAGGCAGGGACGATTTGGTTAGGCGGACTTGTCTTGTCGCTCTTCTTGGCGAGGAACCAAAGTAGGAAGAACGTTGTCGCGCACTACTTCGTCGGTGATGATCACCTTGGCGATGTCGGTGCGACTTGGCACGTCATACATGACATGAAGCAGAACTTCTTCAAGGATGGCACGCAGCCCGCGAGCACCCGTTCCACGAGCCAGTGCCTGATCTGCAATCTCGTCGAGCGCTTCCGGTGTAAATTCCAACTCAACATCGTCGAGTTCAAAAAGCTTCATGTATTGCTTCACAAGCGCGTTCTTAGGCTCGCTGAGCACTGCCACTAAAGCAGCACGATCGAGTTTGTTGACTGCAGTGAATACTGGAAGGCGCCCAATAAATTCAGGGATCATGCCGAACTTCAGTAAATCTTCTGGCATCACGTGGCTAAAGACGTCGGGTGAATTTGCGTCAATCGTTGAACGCGCTTCGCCAAGGCTGTCGAAGGTGAAGCCAAGCTTCTTCTTACCTAGGCGCTGTTCGATGATCTGATCAAGCCCGGCAAATGCTCCACCGACAATGAACAGTACGTTTGTCGTGTCGATCTGGATGAACTCCTGATGTGGATGCTTGCGACCGCCCTGTGGCGGAACAGAAGCAGTAGTGCCTTCGAGGATCTTCAGCAACGCCTGCTGCACACCTTCACCAGATACATCTCGAGTGATCGATGGGTTCTCGCTCTTTCGAGCAACCTTGTCGATTTCATCGATGTAGATAATGCCAGTTTCAGCCTTTTTCACGTCATAGTCCGCAGCCTGAATAAGCTTGAGCAGGATATTTTCGACGTCTTCGCCGACATAACCGGCTTCGGTCAGCGCGGTTGCGTCAGCGATAGCAAACGGCACGTTCAAGATTCTGGCTAGCGTCTGTGCCAACAAGGTCTTACCCGAACCTGTTGGTCCAAGCAACAAAATATTGGACTTCGCAAGCTCAATGGCATCTTCTTTGCCGAAGTCGCCAGCCTGCACACGCTTGTAATGGTTATAGACCGCGACGGACAGCGATTTCTTCGCCGAATCCTGGCCAATAACGTATTGGTTCAGGAATTCGAATATTTCGCGTGGCTTTGGCAGTTCGCCAAGGCACAGTTCAACGGCCTCACTGAATTCTTCTTCAATGATTTCATTACACAGGTCGATGCATTCGTCACAGATATAGACGCCTGGGCCCGCGATAAGTTTCTTAACCTGCTTCTGGCTCTTTCCACAGAAAGAACACTTGAGCAGGTCTCCACTCTCGCCAATGCGTGCCACGCCTATGCCTTTCCAAGATGAATCAAACTGAACACCCTGACGTTACCTTGCCGGGGCCCTTCATGCAGAAATAGACCTCGGCGCGCCGTCACTCGTGTGCAGGTTGTGGTGATTTAAGCCTTGCGTGACGCAATAACTTGGTCGATGATGCCGTATTCCTTGGCACCCGCAGCCGTAAGAATCTTGTCTCGCTCGATGTCGTTTCCGATCTGCTCATGATCTTTGCCCGTGTGATGGGCAAAAAGACCGATCATTTCTTCGCGCATCCGCAGGATCTCATTGGCCTGAATCTCAATGTCAGATCCTTGGCCACCGCCTTCGGTGTATGGCTGATGAATCAGGATTCGAGCATGGGGAAGTGCAAATCGCTTGCCTGGCGTGCCAGCAGCAAGGATCACTGAAGCAGCAGAAGCAGCTTGGCCAAGGCAGACGGTCTGAATCTGTGGCTTCACGAATTGCATGGTGTCGTAGATGGCCGTCATTGCCGTGTACGAGCCGCCTGGAGAGTTGATGTAGATCTGAATGTCGCGATCCGGATCCATCGACTCAAGGCAGAGCAACTGCGCCATGACATCGTCGGCTGATGCGTCATCAATCTGCACACCCAAGAAGATGATGCGCTCTTCAAAGAGCTTCGTGTACGGGTTATGGGTGCGCTCACCATTGGCGTGCTTCTCGCGAAACTCGGGAAGGATGTAGCGGCTTTGGGGATTTAGGTAGTTCACTTTTCTTCTCCCTTAGCGCTCTTCTTTACGGCAGCCGGAGCATCCGCAGCAGAGGTATAGACATGATCGATGAGGCCGTAAGCCTTTGCTTCTTCGGGCATGAACCAGCGGTCGCGGTCTGAATCCGTCTCGATGGTTTCAAGTGACTGTCCGCTGTGGTCAGCGATTAATTGAGCAAGGCGCTTCTTGAGCAGCAACATCTGCTCTGCTTGAATCTTGATGTCAGACGCGGTGCCACCAATGCCACCGAGTGGCTGATGCATCATGATCCGAGTGTTTGGAGTGGCATAACGCTTGCCCTTAGCTCCAGCGCACAACAAGAACTGCCCCATCGAAGCGGCAAGTCCCATCGAGATGGTCGCAACATCATTGGGAATCAACTGCATGGTGTCGTAGATGACCATGCCCGCTGTTACGGAGCCACCCGGCGAGTTGATGTAGAGCGTGATGTCCTTTTCCGGATCTTCCGCAGCCAAAACCTGCAACTGCTTTGCGATGCGGTTGGAATTTTCATCCCGGACTTCACCCTCAAGCCAGACGATTCGCTCGCGGAGCAGACGCTCATCGAGCATGTCGCCGAAACCAGACATGCCGCCACCAGCCATAAATGGACCGGTCGGTAAAGAAAAACTGTTGCTCACGCGAACCTCCATAAGAGAACTGTTCTGACCCTAACCTGCGCAAGGGGTGAGAACTTCCCTAGATGGGCCCGTGTTCGCCGCTAGCCAAATGAAATAAAACGGGCACCACCCACAGGCGGCACCCGTTTCAAATGAATTCAAGTCAAAAGTGGAAATTACTCAGCTTCAGTGAACCCTGGGTTGAGGTCAGTTTCCAAGATCGCAAGGTCAACGACGTTGCCGTCAGCATCAACAATCGAAACCTGCTTCATCGCTGCGGCAAGTGCCTTGCCACGACGAATGTCTTGAATAGCCATCGGAACCTGATTGGCTGACATCAATGCCTGAGCGAACTGATCAGGAGCCATGCCGTAACGAGGAGCGTTCTGCATCAGCCAAGCAGAGAGCTCAGTCTCGCCGACCGAAATTTCTTCGATCTCCGCGATCTTGTCGAGAATGAACTGGCTTTTTAAGCCGGTGCGGGCCTGCTCTTCAACTTGTGAGCGGTGTGTGTCATCGCCTGCATGGCCATCAGAGAAGTGATCTTCAACTTCAGCCTTAATGACGCCTTCTGGCAAAGGAATGTCAATCAGCGCCAAGAGTGCCTCGTGGGTCTTCTCACGAGCTTCGTCAGCCTGCTGAAGCTGCTTCATGCGAATAAGGCGCGTCGCAACGTCGGAGCGCAATTCTTCAACTGTGTCGAATTCTGATGCGAGTTGAGCAAAGTCATCATTGAGTTCAGGAAGCTCACGCTCGCGAACCGACTGCACCTTGACGTGCACAACGAGGTCAACGCCAGTCCAGTCACCGTTTTGTGGAGTGAAGGAGAAGGTCACTTCGCCGTCTTTCACAGCGCCGCGAACTGCCTCGTCAAACCCAGGAAGCATGCCGTCGGTGCCTAGTTCATAGGAAAGCGCATTTCCCACGAGGTCATCGACCGAATCGCCCTCTGGCGTTTCGCCAGCGAGGTCAACGAGAAGTACGTCGCCGTCGATTGCTGCGCGATCCACATCTTTCAAGGTTGCAAAGCGGGTACGGAGCGACGTGAGCTGAGTTTCGACATCTTCGTCAGTTGGTGTGGCGTTAGCTACTTCAACCTTGACTGTGTCGTAAGCAGGCAGTTCAAACTCAGGGCGAACGTCTACTTCAGCGGTGAATGCGAGAAGTTCGCCATCCTTGATGTCGGTCACTTCAATGTCTGGACGAGCGACAGGAACGATGTTGTTTTCGCGAAGTGCTTCGTCATATGCCTTAGGAACGGCGTTGTTCACTGCTTCATCAAGAACTGCCCCGCGGCCGAAGCGCTGCTCGATAACGCGAGCTGGAACCTTGCCCTTGCGGAAGCCCGGAACAACGACCTGCTTGCCAATCGTGGCGTACGCCTCGTCGAAGGATTCCTTGAGTTCATCGAAAGGTACTTCGATGACAAGCTTGATCCGGGTAGGCGACAGGGTCTCGACAGTGCTCTTCACAGCAGTTCACTCCTGGTTGTTGGACGACCCAACCCCATGCTGAAAGCACGGGGTTATTGGTCGGGGTGACAGGAGTCGAACCTGCGATCTTCTGCTCCCAAAGCAGACGCGCTAGCCACTACGCTACACCCCGCTAATTGCGGAGATCTGAGCATAGAGGACGCCAGTCTGATCCCCCAACTCGGTATCGATTTGGGGCTAAATCGGACGAACGTGCAAGTTGCAAACCCGCACCGTTACACTCTCCTGCGTTGGTCTACCCAACACTGCGGGTGTAGCTCAATGGTAGAGCCCCAGCCTTCCAAGCTGGTCATGCCGGTTCGATCCCGGTCACCCGCTCCACTTTGTCCGTTCGGTTCCCAGTGTTCACCAGCCGAATGAGCATCCCCTAAGATAGTTGCATGTTGCAACCAACTACCTCCCAGCTCGAGCGAGCTCGTGCATTGCTCGCGCAGGCTGCCGGAGATTCGGCCAACACCCAGGTAGCCGTTGGCGTGATCCAACTCCTGATGACTGCTAAACGCGTTGGTCCCGGCCAACATGAGCAAGCCACAGTCAGCGCGATGTTGAGCAAACTGGCACTCCAAGGCCCGATGCGCTCAGCTGATCTCTCCCACTTCTTACAGCTGGACCCTTCAACCGTGAGCCGGCACATCAACTCTTTAGTTGACGGCGAATTCGTTGCAAAAACAACCGATGATCGCGACCGCCGTGTTCAGTGGATCCAAATCACCGATGCCGGCCGCGCACGGCTCCACACCCGAATGAATGAACGCATCACCCAAATAGAAAAAGTCACAGACGGCTGGTCTGACGTTGATCGCGCGTTGTTCAGCGCGCTGCTTTCAAGATTCATTACGGACTTTGATCGCACAATTGATGAAGCTGATCACGAAGCGGAGCAAGCATGAGCAGGACCGAACAAGATCCAAATCCAGGATTAGCTCCAGATCCTGAGGCTGCACTCATCGCAGACGGTGCACCGGCAGAAGATCGCATCACTGGCGCTCGTCTTCGCTGGATCATGATCGCCTTGATGCTGGCGATGTTCTTAGCGGCGCTTGATCAAACGATCGTCTCGGTCGCGCTGCCTCGCATCGTTAGCGACCTCAACGGTTTGAGTTCCCTGGCTTGGGTTGTCACCGCCTATCTCTTGGCATCAACTGCATCAACTCCAATCTGGGGCAAGATTTCTGACCTTTATGGCCGAAAGATCATGCTGCAGATCGCCATCGCGATGTTCTTAGCCGCGTCGTTCCTTGCTGGCGCTTCTCAAACGATGGAATGGCTCATCATTTCCCGAGGCCTTCAAGGCCTTGGTGGCGGCGGCATCATGGTCTTGGCAATGGCGAGCATCGCCGACGTCATTCCACCGCGCGAGCGCGGCCGCTACACAGGCTTGTTCACAGCAACATTCGCATTAGCAAGCGTTGCAGGACCACTCATTGGTGGATTTTTCGTTGAATCTCTCAGTTGGCGCTGGATTTTCTATATCAACATTCCGTTCGGAATCATCGCTTTCTTTGTTATCGCGGCAGTTTTCAATGTGCCTACCCAACGAGTGCAACACAAGATTGATTACGTCGGCGCTGCACTCATGGTGGCAGGAGTCAGCACTCTTTTGCTGCTCGTTCAATGGGGAGGAACACGATACGCCTGGAGTTCGTCAACAATTTTATCGATGATTGCTGCCTCATTTATTTTGCTTTCAACCTTCGTATGGCATGAAACCCGCACTGAAGAACCCCTCGTACCTATGTCTTTATTCAAAAATCAAATTTTTACAATGGCCAGTGCAATCAGCTTTGTTGTCGGCTTGGCTATGTTTGGCGCAATCATCTTTATTCCAGTTTTCATGCAGATTGTGCAGGGAGATACACCGACACAAGCGGGTATGAAAATGCTTCCGATGATGGCGGGTATGGCAAGCGCCTCCATCATCGTGGGCCGGCTAACTTCGCGATTGGGTCGCTACAAGATGTTCCCTATCTTTGGCACAGCGAGCGCCGCAATATCCATGTTAATTCTCTCCCAAATCTCCGTTGATACGCCGTATTGGTTCATTTCTCTTGGCTTGTTCATACTCGGCATAGGCATGGGCTCAACGATGCAAGTGCTGGCACTTGCAGTGCAGAACTCCGTTGCGATGAAAGACGTCGGCGTAGCCATCAGTGGGAGCACCTTCTTTCGCTCTATTGGCGCAACGTTGGGTACCGCGATTTTCGGTGCCATCATGACAACACAACTCGCTAGAAATATTGAATCTGCATTTCCTGCAGGAACCGTCACTGAAGAAGATGTATCAAAATTTACGAATGCTGTATCCACCATTAGTGCATTACCAACAAAACTGCATGAGATCGTGTTAAACGCATATGCCGATTCGCTCAGCCATATTTTCGTCGTTGCATTCCCAATCATGGTCCTTGGGTTCGTTCTGTCGTTGTTCTTAAAAGAAATTCGCCTCTCGCCACTTATTGGCAGGGAACATCCCGAAGAACTCCGAAGCTTCGAATAGCACGTTCTCATTTCTCGCATCTGCAAAGATCAGCACATGACCCGAGCATTGGCAGGCATAGATGGCTACGCCAAAGGGTGGGTCATTGCAGTCTTGGACGATCAACACATCACTTGGCGCATCTGCTCGGTTCACGAACTTCGGGACACTGTCGCTGACCTTGAGCTGATCGGGATCGATATTCCGATTCATCTCGTTGATACCGGTTGGCGTGCCTGTGACCAAGAAACAAAAAAGGCACTGGGAAAATTCGGCTCGAGGTTGTTTATGACTCCCCCACGAGCAGTGCTTGAACTTGGGTTTCATGCACCAAACGAAACTGTGCAAGCGCTCAGCCTTGAACTCACTGGCCAAGGTGTATCTCGCCAAGCGATGGCATTATCAGAGCGCATCCTTGCGGTGAACGCGATGCTGCCTGATGCCCGCCTGTATGAAGTCTTTCCTGAACTCGTGTTTGCGGCATTGGATGGCGGCGATGTGATGCCATCAAAGAAAAGCGCTGCAGGCGCAGGGGCACGCATCCGGTCTTTAGACCCTTGGCTCACCACACTTGGCACTTCGTGCGCATTACTGATGAAGAACTGCCCACTAGATGTGCCAGTAGATGACGCACTTGATGCACTGGCCACACTGGCCGGAACCTTTCGTATCTCAAATGGAGTTGCGCAACGCTGGCCAGCACAAGGCAAAGTTCCCACTATCTGGGCTTAATCCCGACAGTTGGAACCTTGGTCCTGATTCGTATTAGTTGACTTCTGGTCCTGAGAGCCGAGTTCGCTTGATTTCAACCACGCCAGGAACTTGTGCAACGAGTACAAAACCATCCCAAAGCTTTCCGGCAACTTCGCCACGTGGGATTGGTGTCACGATCGGACCAAAGAAGCCAACAGGATTGCCTTCAAGATCATCAATTGCAATAACAGGCGTGCCAACACCCGATCCCGAAAGTGCAACGGCGCCAGCATGGCTCGCCCGGACCGCGTCATCAAAATCAGTGCTGTCTGCTGCATGGGCAAGACTGGCATCGAGCCCAACCTCAGCTAGCGCTTCAGCAATAACGACATCGACATCTTTTTGCTTTTCCAAATGGAAGCGATTGCCCATTGCGGTGTACAACGGCAACA
>WLNQ01000021.1 GCA_009699705.1 Actinomycetota bacterium
CTGCTGTGGCCGACGCCATCGCCGTCAAGGAGTTGTAGGCAGTCTTTGCTGATCCCGAGCTACCCGACGAAGGACAGACCCCTGAAAGTTGAAAAGAGTTGCCAGTCTTCTTCGTCCAAGAACGTCCGTACGCCGGAATACCTACCACCAACTTATTTGCGGGCGCCTGTGTTGCTGCGTATTGCATCGACGTTGTCACCCAACCAATGGGAGCGATCGCACCTGGTGAGTTGTAATGAAAGTCGTACGTCATCACGCGAATGCGATCGGCTGCAGCAGCGATCCCTGGAAGGTTATAAACCCAATAGCCGTTGGTTCCGCCACACTTATTTGCGGTGTCACAGGGGCTGGGAATTGTGACCGACAATAACTTGCCTTGGGCGTGTAACGCCGCGGCAAGTTCATTCACGAAAGCCGTCCAGTTGGGTTGAGTCGCAGTCCAGCTCGCACGGCCATCCGCAAAAGCGAACTGTTCGTAGTCAAGATCAATACCGTCATAGCCTCTGGACGTAACAAGATTCACGATGTCACTTATGTGAACAGTTCGGCGGGCCGGATCCGCAAGGATTGTCGCCATCTTTGCCTTGCCGGAACCATCAGCGATGCTCGGCAAGATTGCTAATCCCGCGGCTCGCAATTGCGCTACCGACCAAGCTGAGTTTGCTTCCGCTCCCCCAAAATTAGGGTTGAACTTCACCGTGACGCCTGCCGCGCCACCCGAAACGGCAGAAAACCAAAACGGAGATACATCTTTCAAGACGTCAGCATTGGCCACGGCGTTCGTGATTCCTGCTGGCTTTGCCGGGCTCGTCATCCAATACGGCATCCAGCCCGAGATGATCTTCGGGCCGCCCTCAGCGTGCGCCGCCGGCATAACTAATGCGGTACTCATGATCGCAAGCGCAACAAGCGCCACTCGGGTCTTCGTGAATACCTTACGCACAGAACAGCTCCATCAGACTTGAGGACGAATACCTATTGTGCGCCATGGATGCGCGAGACCCGAATTGCGCCATTCCCTTCGCCGTGTCGCATGATGGTTCCATGGCTCCGGATGTATTCCCCCACAAATCTCGCCAAAAAGGCATCATTCTTGGGTGGGTTTCGGCGATGGTTCTTGCCTTACTCGCGATGAATTCACCGGCTTTTGCTCAAGATTCCACAGGGAACACACACGCGGAATCAAAGATGAACAGTCGCCTCGCAAAACGAGCAATCAGCAAAGTGATCGGCTCTGACATTTCCTATGTGGTCATGGACGCCGCAACATCTCGGATCGTGTCTTCGCGGAATGCGGATAAAGCAATGCTCCCCGCTTCAAATATGAAGATAGTCACTGCGACGAACGCACTTTCAACGATGTCTCCCACAAAGGTTTTCACCACATCAATTTTCAGCGGACCGACGCCAAATTCAGTAGTACTACAAGGCGGAGGGGATCCGCTATTAACTAAATTCACGTTGAAAACGCTCGCTTCGCAAACAGCAGCACTCATCGATCCGACAGAGCCACTCATCGTTGACACTGATGTAAATCTTTTTCCAAAAGCAACGGACGGGCCCGGCTGGACCAAGGGCTATATCCCGTCAGTCATCTCACCTGTGACGTCGCTTGCACTGTATGGGGATTACACGCACACACCTATAGAAAACGCAGTTACTCAATTCATTGATGACATGAATGCGTTGGGAATTCACGCTTCGAGAGGTCTTGAGGTTGATGTATCTGCTCAAGCGCAGCCGCTAACAAGTGTCAGCCCGCATACGGTGACAGATGCCGTTCACGTGATGTTGCTCGATTCCGAAAACAATATTGCGGAGAATCTCTTTCGGCATGTTGCCCTCGCAACTCAACATCCCCCAACTTGGCAAGGATCATCAGATGCCGCGATCGCGAATCTCAATCTCTTAGGGGTCGACACGGCAGGGCTCCGTTTGGCGGATGGCAGCGGGGTTTCACGCGAAGACCGACTCAATGCACTTTCACTTGCCGTGATTTTACGCTTGACGAGCACAATTGATGCCGCGCGATTTGCGGTGATGTTCGATTCTGGATCATTACCAACAGCAGGGGTAGACGGAACACTCAAAGCCAAGTTCCACCGCTTCACATCCCGGCCAAGTTCGTGCGCGAGGGGTGAAATCCGTGCGAAGACTGGAACCCTGCATGACACGATTACCTTGTCTGGAACTACACACGATGCAGATGGGCAACTCAAAGTCTTTTCTTTCCTAGTTAACGATCAGCCCGCAAACGTAATCCCACTTCGAACTCGCCAGGCCATCGATGGATTAGCAGCAACGATTACTGGTTGCTGGTAACGCTGCTGCCAGCAGCTCGACCCTTGGTTCAGGTCTTAACGCAGTGCGCGCGAAATTTCACCGGCCGCACGCGCCACACGTGGCCCAACTTCAAGCTCTGAAAGCTCACGAAGAGAGACCACGCCAACACTGGCTTCTAAACCAGGCACCGAGATGATCGGGGCCGCGATACCGAAGGCACCTTGCGGACCATCGTTTGTGGCGAGGATCCAAGGTGGATCTAGCGGCCGGCCCGCTGCTGTTCGAGCTGCCAGAATTGCTCGGCCTGCAGCTCCCGCCTCCAGTGGGTGGCGTGATCCCACCCGGTAAGCCACATGTACATCGGAACGACTTGGCTCAACCACGACTGCGGCTACAGCTTCAAGACCATCAACGATGGTGAGATGAGCGGTGGCACCAACAGCATCAGCTAGTAATCGCAGAGCTGGGAGCGCAACATCGCGGACAACTGGCTGCACTTGGCGGCCCATCGAAAGTAATGCGAGGCCAAGGCGACATTTACCGTCGGCCGAACGACGCAGGAAGGCATGCTGTTCCAGAGTGACCACCAGGCGGTAAATCACTGTGCGGCCGATACCCAGCGCTTGAGCGATTTCGGTCACGGTGAGGCCATCTGGCGCTTCGGCAACCACTTCGAGGATTCGAAGCCCCCGTCCAAGGGTTTGTGAGGTTTCTGCAGCCATGGGATAAATGTAGTGGCCCGCAGCAAAAGCTGCGGGCCACTACTAAGCCAAACGATTAAGCCAAACGATTAAGCGGCAAGCTTTCGCACTGAAAATGCTGCGATGATTTCAAACAGGCCGATAACGATCAACCAAATTCCAACCACCCAAGCAAGTGCTACCACTGACAAAGGCGCGACCAAAATAATCACGCCGCCAATGAGAATGACGATGCCTGAGAAAATTGCCCAGCCACGGCCTGGTGCACCCTTGGCTGAAATTCCTGCAAATAGATCTGCAAATCCGCGCATCAAGAAACCAATGCCGATGAAGATCGAGAAGACCCAGCCAGCAAGAACAACGCTGTCTTGATTGAAGAAGTAGCGGAGTGATACGAATCCGATAATGAGCGAGAGCGCGCCGGTGATGATGAATAGCGCACGAGAACCGCCACCGATCCCCGCACCAAATGCGCGCACGATCTGCCAGATGCCGGTAACAAGAAGCCATACTGCGAAGATTAATGAGAGTGTTCCGAACGCCTTTTCAGGTGCGGCAACAGCCCAGATCCCTACGCCGAGACTGATGATGCCGAGAAACAACAACACCCACCAGTTGCGACTGATTGCTGACAACACTTCATTTTCTTCAGCGGTAACTGAATCCACTGTAGACATTGATCCTCCATGATTTTTCATAAGCCTGCGCCTGTCGCGCCTGCAAATTTGATCGTAGATGCGCCTTGCAGATGACGGTTCTTGCCACGCCACAGTTCAGCAATAAATGCTTACTCTTTGACTGAAATTGTTCGATTTACGCCTGAGGTGAACCAGTTTGATTGCAAATTCGCCAATTGACCCGAGGCTTTGAGTCCAGCAAGCACATTGTTGACGCAAGTGATGAGCGGATTTGCGGTCGGAATCGCCAATGCAAAGGTGGCCGCATCTTTTGAGGCTGGGAACTGTCCCGCGACCACGAGTGCTCCAGTGAATGTCGCCATCGTTTTAGCAACATCGGTGATCGGAACGATCATTCCATTCACGTGATGATCGCGCATTGCGGATTTCAGATCGTTACTTGACGCATAAGCAGTAGATGGCAATACCAGCGTATTTTTCACATACAGATCACTTGAAGAACCTTTGACTACACCCAGTTTGGTCCCAATCAAGTCTGGCGCGCTTCGCACTTTGGCCATACTTGAATTGGGGCGAGCAAGGAGTACTTGCTGCTCTCTGAAATATGGGGTAGTTAACGTAACCCCATCAGTTTTTGAATTTACGTCAATACGACCGACCGAAAGATCAAGATCCTGCCGCGTTGGTGCGGTGAGCTGCTTAATAGCGACCTTGTTCCACAGCACCTGATTGGAGTCCATACCTAATCCACTCGCGATCGCATTCACTACCGCAACATCAAACCCAACGGGAGCCGAAGGGGATCGATCCACAAAGAATGGAGCCAACGGATGCGAATAGGCCACATTTAGGCGTCCAGCATCTCTGGTTGTCAATTGCGCAGGCGAGCATTCACCTGAGGTCGCCACCGGGCTCGGTCCTGTTATTGCCGTGGCAACTTGCAAATCAGTGTTGATCGACGAGGCGTTCGGTGTTCCACAGGCGCTGAGAGAAAGTGTTGAAATCGCCACAATGAGTGGGCCCGTGAATTTCATGACCCCACGTGCGCGAGGCTGGAACAGCGACCTAGGTGTGCGCGGCCGGAGCCGCGACCTGGTCGTACCAGAGTTAAGAATTGGAACCGCCGCCGGCGAGAGACTCGTGAATCTTTTTACAGTCTGGGCAAATTGGGAATTTTGAAGGATCACGGCCTGGAATCCAAGTCTTCCCACACAGGGCTTTGACAGGAGTTCCTGTCACGGCACTTTCTACGATTTTGGCTTTCTCGACGTAATGGGCAAACCGCTCGTGGTCACCGTCATCGTTACTGAGGCGAGTGTCCTCTTCGAGCAGCGTGCCGCCCGACAATCCAGGGGTGTCCAACGGGGTTGTCATAGGGAGAAGTCTAATTGTTTGATCCCTGCCGGGGTCTTATGGCCGCGAAAAGGGGACTTAAGACCTTGGAACACCTGTGGACTCCCTCCTACCTTTGGGCTATGCCTCAACAATCACTTGCCCAAGTACCCACCGACGCCCAGTGGTTTTGGCAGGATCATGGTTCCTGCCGCACCGCAGACCCGTTGTTGTTCTTCCACCCCCAAAACGAGCGTGGCAATGCCCGATCCAAGCGCGATCGCTCGGCCAAAATGGTCTGTGCCGGTTGCACCGTGCGTCTGGAGTGCGCTGACTACGCCGTGCGTGCACGCGAGCCGTATGGAGTTTGGGGTGGACTCTCTGAGGACGAGCGCGAGCAGATCTACGCTCGAATCGAGACTCGCTTCTATCCACGTGCCCGTGGTGAAGGTTCTCGGGTAGCAGCGTCGGAGATCGCAGCAGCAGTGTCGCCACGAGTTCTGGGTATCGCATAGGCAATCTCAGCTCAATGCTTTCGTCACCCAATCGTTTCGCACTCATGCCTTTGGCACTAGCGTTCGGAAGGTGAACCTCAACAATCGTGACTTCCTCCAGGAGTCAGACTTCAGCGCCATCGAACTTCAGGGTCTCCTTGATTTAGCTGTGCTACTCAAGGCTGAGAAGAAGTCTGGCAGTGAACGTCAGCGCCTCACAGGTAAACATTTGGCACTTATCTTTGAAAAAACATCAACACGCACCCGGATAGCGTTTGAACTCGCGATGAAGGATCAAGGTGGCCACTCCACCCTGCTGGATCCCGCCAGTTCACAAATAGGCCACAAAGAATCAATCGCAGACACTGCTCGAGTTCTTGATCGCTGGTTTGACGGCATCGAATATCGCGGCGCTGATCATGCAACCGTTCTGGCCCTTGCCGAATTTTCAAGCGTTCCGGTTTTCAACGGACTCACCGACCGCTGGCACCCCACACAAATGCTCGCCGACTTCCTCACCATGCAAGAGCACGCACCCGACACAGGTTCGCTTAGGTACGCCTATGTCGGAGATGCTCGCTACAACATGGGCAATTCTTTGCTGATGATGGGAGCGATCATGGGATCCGACGTGCGAATTGTGGCTCCCGCCGTTTTGTGGCCAGATCAAGAGATTCAAGACGCAGCGCAGGCCCGTGCAGCGCAAAGTGGTGCGATTTTGACACTTACTGAAAACGTTGAAGAAGGTCTTGCCGGAGTTGATTTCGTGCATACCGATGTGTGGGTCTCGATGGGTGAAGCTAAAGAAGTATGGGACGAGCGAGTGTCGCTACTGCGGCCGTACCGCGTTGATTCCGCACTCATGGCTCATGCCAATCACGCGAAGTTCATGCATTGCCTTCCTGCTTACCATGACCAGAACACTGCTATCGGCAGGCAGATCGCCCAGCAGTTCGGCCTTCTTGACGGCGTCGAAGTCACTGATGATGTCTTTGAATCACCTTCGAGTATCGTGTTTGATCAAGCAGAAAATCGGATGCACACGATCAAGGCCTTGCTTGTTGCAACCTTAGAAAACTAAACGCATATAAGTAAAGGGTCCAAAGCGATTCGCTTTGGACCCTTTACTTATTACCTCTGGAGTGACTATGCCTTGCTGAGTCGATCTCGCAATTGAGCTAGCTCAGTGCGTAATTCTGCTGGCACATGATCGCCAAACTGGTTGTAGTACTCCTCAGTGAGGTCAGCTTCAGTCAGCCACGTTGTTGGATCAACAGCGAAGAGCTCTGCAAGCTTGTCAGCACTGATGTCTAAGCCCTCAACGTTGAGGTCGCCAGCAACAGGAACTCTGCCAATTGGTGTTTCAACTGCTTCAACTTCACCGTCAAGGCGACGAACGATCCACTCAAGTACGCGTGAATTCTCGCCATAGCCTGGCCACATGAACTTGCCGTCTGAATCCTTACGGAACCAGTTGACTGAGTAGATGCGAGGCAACTTGTCAGCTGTTGTGGCTGCGCCAACCTTCAACCAATGGCCCCAGTAGTCGGCCATGTTGTAGCCGCAGAACGGAAGCATGGCGAACGGGTCGCGACGAAGTTGACCCATGACTCCAACGGCAGCAGCGGTGGTCTCTGAAGAAACACTCGAGCCGATGAATACACCGTTGTTCCAGTCGAATGACTCCGTCACCAATGGCACGTTTGTCGCGCGGCGACCACCGAACAACATTGCGTCAATTGGAACGCCCGCTGGGTCTTCCCAGTTCGGCGCGATCGAAGGACACTGGCTTGCTGGTGCAGCAAAACGAGCGTTTGGATGACTTGAAGGTTCGGTAGACGCTGGGGTCCAATCGTTACCCTTCCAGTCAATCAAATGTGCTGGTGCTTCTGGAGTGAGTCCTTCCCACCAAATATCTCCATCATCAGTCAAAGCAACGTTGGTGAAGATGCAGTTAGCGTCCAGGCTTGCGACCGCGTTGGCATTGGTGTCTAGACCAGTGCCTGGAGCAACACCGAAGAAACCAGCTTCTGGGTTGATCGCATAAAGACGACCGTCATCCCCAAAACGCATCCAAGAGATGTCGTCGCCGATGGTCTCAACTTTCCAGCCTGGAATAGTTGGCTGAAGCATTGCAAGGTTTGTCTTGCCACAAGCCGATGGGAATGCAGCGGTGACGTAACGGACACTATTGGCTGGTGACGTGAGCTTCAAGATGAGCATGTGCTCAGCAAGCCAACCTTCATCTCGGGCCATTGCTGAAGCAATACGAAGTGCAAAGCACTTCTTACCTAGCAGTGCATTGCCGCCGTAGCCTGATCCGTAGGACCAAATCTCGCGAGTTTCTGGGTAGTGAACGATGTACTTGGTGTCGTTGCACGGCCACGTGACGTCATCACGCTTCACGCCTGCTTCGTCAATCAACGGGTAACCCACGGAATGAATTGCGGGAACGAAGTCACCATTCTCGCCAATGACATCGAGCGCTGGTTGACCCATTCGAGTCATGATGCGCATGCTGGCGACAACGTATGGGGAGTCAGAAATCTCAACGCCAAGCTGAGCGATTCGTGAACCCAATGGGCCCATGGAGAACGGGATGACATACATAGTGCGTCCGCGCATTGATCCTGCGAAGAGTTCGTTCATCTTGCCGCGCATCTCTGCTGGCTTTGCCCAGTTATTTGTAGGACCTGCATCGATCTCATTTTCAGAGCAGATGAAAGTGCGGTCTTCGACGCGAGCAACGTCACTTGGGCTTGAACGTGCCAAGAATGAGTTAGGACGAATCTCTGGGTTGAGTTGGATGAAGGTGCCTGAGGCAACCATCAGTGCGGTGAGGCGATCCCACTCAGCCTCGGAACCATCACACCACTCGACACGATCTGGCTGGGTCAGTGCTGCCATCTCTTCCACCCACTGCAGCAACTTCTTATTTTTTGTTGGTGGATTCTCGAGACCCGGAACCGACATAAACACTCCTCGTTGAGTAACTGACTGGAACCAAGGATGCTCCCTTTTGGGAGCCTGAACAGCACGGAAAGGCATGAAAACGTTCTCTTGTGATCAAGTGCACAAGTTTCACGCAGCGATTGGGCTAAAAATAGTGGCGCGGCTCACGTTTGACTGCAATTTCAGGTTTTTTCAGAAATTGAACTCGCCATCCTTGCCACGATTTCTCCAAGAATTTGCGGTGATGTTGCGAAGTTCAATCGAACAAAACCTGCTCCGCCGGGGCCAAATGAGGGCCCTGAATTGAGCGCGACGTGCGCCTGTGTCAGGAAGTGCTCGGCCGGGTCAATTTCAAGGTTTAGGGATCGACAATCCAACCAGGCTAGGAATGAAGCCTGGGGTGGTGTGAAGGTTACGTCGGGTAATTGCCCGCGTAACAAGGTTCCAAGTAATGCCGACTTCGTTTCCAGATGAGCCAGCATGGTGTCCAACCAAGGAGCACCTTGCGTATAGGCGGCTACTGCTGCAAGCGCACCCAGATGACCAGCACTGTGTTGCACTTCCAATGGAATACGTTCAATAAGAGTGCCGTATAACTGAGCGCTATTAGACACCACTTGGGCACACTTGAGCCCTGCAATGTTCCAGGCTTTTGATGCTGAAATCACACTGACTGCTGGACCTTCGCCGGCGACTGAAAGATATGGAATGAATTCATTTCCAAGATGTGTGATTGGGGCGTGAATCTCATCGGCGACAACAAACACCTGATGCTTGTTAGCAAGCTCCGCGATGAACTGCATTTCACTACGATCAAAAACTCGACCAGTCGGATTATGCGGGGTGCACATAAGGAATGCGGTCACATCATTTCTGCTGAAAGCCTCTTCCATCTTTTCTTGATCAAGCGTGTACCGAGATCCATCCCATGCCAGCGGCACATCAACCACATTGCGGTGAGCAACATTGGTGATGGTTGTGAAGAACGGCGGATAGACCGGACTGTTGATCACCACTGAATCGCCAGGTTTGGTCTTGGCAATCAACGCATGACCAACGCCTGTCAGAACATCGCCCACGGGAATCACACACTGAGAATCGATTATCCAATTCCAGCGGGTGGCGCTAAAAACACCAAGTGCCTCACCTACCTCACCTGTCCACGCATAACCCGTGTCCGAACGTTGAATCGCGTCGTGCAGCACTGCCGCGATGGGTTCGGCGAGCGTAAAATCCATCTCGGCGACCCAAGCAGGGATGACATCGGTCCCAAAGACTTGCCACTTCGCACTCTTGCGCAGGCGGAGTTGAGCTAACGAATCAATCGGAAAATCGGTCACGTGCTCAGGATCGCATATGGGTGAGAGATGTGAATCTACGCAACCGTAAAGAGTTGGCCACCACGAAGACTGATGAGAAGGCCATGGCGGCCCCGGCCAATAACGGACTGAGGAGACCTAATGCAGCTAGCGGGATCATCGCGACGTTGTAAGCAAAGGCCCAGAAGAGGTTGCCCTTGATCACGCGCAAGGTCTGTCGCGAAAGCCTGAGCGCATCGACGGCAGCTACGAGATCGTTGCGCACCAAGGTGATATCGCTTGCCTCAATGGCCACGTCTGATCCTGAACTCATTGCAAGACCAAGATCAGCCTGAGCCAAAGCTGCAGCGTCATTGACTCCATCTCCCACCATGGCAACTACAAAGTTTTGTCCTTGTCGTTCTCGAACGACCTCGACCTTGCCTTCCGGAGCCACCTCGGCAATCACTTCTGAAATTCCCACTTGATCAGCCACCTGTCGGGCAACCGTTTCATTGTCACCGCTGAGTAAAACGGGATGGACGCCTAAATTCATTAACTCCTGAATTGCGCCCGCACTCGTTGATCGCACAGTGTCAGACAAGGTGATGAGCCCTATCAATTCACCCGCACTCGCAACTGCCACGCGAGCGAGTCCTTCTCGGCTCGCTTCATTCAAAGCGTGACTAAACCAATCAGGCTCACTTTGACCTGTTTGTATAAGAACCCAACTTGGGCGCCCGACAATCACGTCTTTGAATCCCAGAGTGCCTTTAGCCCCAAGACCCGGAAAGTTTTGAAAATTCGTGACATCTGAAGATTGATGCGGCTGATCGGCTATCGCTTTCGCCAGTGGATGTTCACTGAACTTTTCTATCGGCGCTGCGATGTTGATGAGGTCGTCTTCACTCAACTCCGGTGCCGATGTGATGCTTCGCAATTCCACCTTGCCTGTGGTGACAGTTCCTGTCTTATCAAGCAACATCACATTGACTCGTCGGCTCTGCTCAAGAGTTTCCGGGCCGCGAATAACAATACCCATCTGCGCGCCTCGACCGGTGCCAACGAGTAACGCGATTGGCGTTGCTAACCCCAATGCGCACGGGCAAGCAATGATCAAGACAGCGACAGCTGCGGTAAAGGCTTGCTGGGCATCTTGAGTTGTAAGAAACCAAACCAGCCAGGTGACGACTGCTGCTACAAGTACTGATGGCACGAAAATTGCAGAGACTCGATCAGCGAGCCGCTGAATTGGAGCTTTGCCGGTTTGGGCCGCCGTGACGAGCTGGGCTATCTGTGCAAGTTTGGTTTGCTCACCAACACCAGTCGCGCGGACTTCTAAACGACCATCCAAGTTGATGGTTGCACCCACAACTTTTGAGCCCGGCTCTACGAGTACCGGAACTGACTCGCCCGTGAGTAACGCTTCGTCGATTGAACTGGCTCCAGAAACCACTACTCCATCTGTGGCCACTCGCTCCCCCGGCCGCACGATGAAGTGATCATCAACTTTGAGTTCGCCCAGTGACACGAGATGCTCAACGCCGTCAACGACGACCATCGCGTCTGCGATTTGGAGTGAGAGCAACGATCGGATCGCCGCACTTGATCGACGCTTAGCGCGTGACTCAAACCAGCGACCAGCCAGCACGAAAACTGGAACAGCTGCCGCAACTTCAAAATACAGCGCCGGCAAAGTCATGCCACCTGTCATGCCACCTAGGCCATGGTCGGCCTTGTAGTCCAGCGCCCCAGAACCACCAAAGATGAGCGCCCAAGTGCTCCACGTGAATGCAGCTAGCACGCCGATACTGATGAGCGTGTCCATCGTGGCTGTGCCATGTCGAAGGTTGATCAAGGTTGCTCGATGAAAAGGCCAAGCACCCCAAGTAACGACCGGAATGGTGAGCAAGAAGACGATCCACTGCCAACTACTGAATTGCAAAGCGGGAATCATCGAAAGCAGCACCACAGGAACTGCGAAGCCAAAGGAGACCCAAAAGTGCAGCTGCATTTTTCGCACATCGTCTGCTGCCGCTTGCTCTAGCGTGACTCCAGAGTCAGGTGCGATCGCGTCGTAGCCAGCATCTCTTACCGCCTGAACGAGTGCCTCGATTGTCATGTCCGACGGGGACATGATGTGAGCGGATTCAGTTGCGTAGTTCACTGACGCTTGAACTCCTGGCAAAGTGTTCAGACGATTTTCAATATGCCGCGCGCAAGCAGTGCAGGTCATTCCGATGACTGGCAGGTCGATCTCATCAAGAGTCTTCATCGGCAACGACACCACATTCATAGCAATTGGCAGTGCACCTGACTTATTGAGCATACTTTCCTTTTTACGAGTGAAGGAAGTTAAGCGTGCAAGCCGAGAGTGAACATCCGCCAATCCGCACGTTTAAGCCTCGGCGTGGGCGAATCACGGCACGGCAATCACTGGCTCTTGAGGTCAGTAGCCCATTTTTACTGGATGCCAATCAGCCACTGGACCTACCCACACTCTTTGGTGGCAAACGGGTCATCGTAGAAATTGGTTTTGGCACGGGCATCACCACCGCAGCAATGGCAACAGCGCAGCCAGACATTGGGTTTTTGGCGATCGATGTCCACACCCCAGGTGTGGGTGACCTTGTAGCAAGAATTCATGAGGAAAATATTGCGAACCTCTTCGTGATTGAAGGTGATGCAATAACGGTGCTTGAGAGCTGCATCGCTCCCAACTCTTTACTAGGCATTCGCAGTTTCTTTCCGGATCCTTGGCCAAAGGCCCGTCACCATAAGCGGCGACTTGTGCAACCAGCACGAATACAACTCATGGCTAGCCGGGTAGTGGCAGGTGGTACCTGGGATTTAGCAACTGACTGGCTTCCCTACGCCGAACACATCGCTGAAATCATGGCTATGCAACCAGAATGGGTCGGCGGCCCCGTTGATAGGCCTGACTGGCGACCGATCACTCACTATGAGGCGATTGGCCTGTCCAATGATCGAGTAATTACAGATTTTCGCTATGTGCGAACTGGAATAGCCCCCATGTGATCCACAAATAGGGCAACATTCCCGTCATGGCCATCCTCGGAACCACCTCACTTGATGTTTTCCCACTCTGCTTCGGCGGCAACGTTTTTGGTTGGACGGTCGACCAAGATGCAGCTTTCGAGATTCTCGATGCTTACGCGGCAGCAGGCGGCAACTTCATCGATACCGCGGATATGTACAACTCGTGGCTACCTGACCATTCCATAGGTGAGTCAGAAATCATCATTGGCAATTGGATGAAGGCTCGCGGTAACCGCAACCAGATGATTATCGCCACCAAGATTGGCAGCCTGCCTAGTCGCAAAGGACTTGCCGGCAGCAATATTCCGTTAGCCACTCAAGACTCACTTGATCGTCTTCAGACTGAATACGTCGACGTTCTTTACGCGCACCGCGATGATCTCGATATACCAATGCTTGAAACAATGACCGCATTTGACGCGCTCGTGCAGTCTGGCAAGGTTCGTTACTTGGGTGCATCAAACTTCACCGCAGAACGCCTTCAAGAGTCACTGGATGTCAGTGCAGCAAACGGGCTGGCTGCACATTCGCTCATTCAAAACAATTACAACCTGATGTTCCGCGAAGAATACGAAAACGGTGCCCGGGTTGTTGCAGCCAAAGCTGGGATTGCTCATGCTCCTTATTACGGACTAGCAAGTGGCTTTCTTACTGGTAAATACCGTCCAGGAATTACTGTTGACAGTCCACGCGCTCGCGGCGCCGCAAAGATGCTTGACGAGCGTGGACTCGCAGTTCTTGCTGCGATGGATGCCGTAGCAGCAGCTCATGAAGTCCCCCTTGCTGCAATTGCCTTAGCCTGGCTTTATGCCCAGCCAACAATTGGTGCTCCGATCGCAAGTGCGCGAACCGTGGATCAGCTCAACGAGTTGCTACCTATGGCTACGCTTAAATTGACAAGTGCTGAGCTTGATTCACTCACAAAGAGTTCAGAACTCTAAAGATCGAGTGCGCCTACAGCCTGATTTTCTCGAAGCACCAAAGGCTTTTCCTACTAGCTAGGATGACTGCGTGAATCAGGATCCGAGCAACTCAAAAACTACTGGGCTCGTTCCTGGAGTCAACACCGATTTTTCTAACCAGTTGCTACTTCGTCGCATCGATCGAGACATCTTTACCGGTCACGCCAACGGCGGTGGACCTATTCGAACCTATGGCGGTCAGGTGGCAGCGCAGTCGCTTATGGCTGCGGGGATGACGATCGACGATCCGGAACGTCAAGTGCATTCACTGCATGGATATTTCTTGCAGCCTGGGCGTACTGAAGAACGCATCACCTACATTGTTGAACGTCCGCGCGATGGCGGTTCGTTTTCTTCGCGCATCGTGCGAGCAATCCAAAATGGTGAAACGATTTTCATGATGACTGCCTCGTTCTCGGTTCAAGACTGGGGCCCAGAACACCAATTTGAGCAGCCGCTGGCTCCACCTCCTGATGAAGGCACCTCGGATCCACGCATGGATCCCGAATTGGAAGAAGGGGAAGAAGGGGGCGATCGGCCAGCCACGCGAAATCGGAGGCGCTGGATTGACCTTCGACTTTTCAACCCCGAAGAGTCAGTAAAGATGAAAGACGGGCGCTACGAACGCATGGCCTGGGTTCGTATTCTTCAAGAGTTGCCCGACAACCCACTCATTCAGGCTTGTGCGCTTACTTATCTTTCGGATCTCACGATGGTGCCAACAGCACTGAGCCCAAATACCCATATGCGTAGCCAATTACAGATGGCATCAATTGATCATGCTGTGTGGTTTCACGCGCCAATTCGCACAGACCAGTGGTTGCTTTTCGCACAAGATACGCCGGTAGCCCGCGGTGGGCATGGATTGGCACGTGGGCTTTTTTATGATCAAGATGGCATTCTTGTCGCATCAGTTGTGCAGGAATCCCTCATCCGTGGGTCACGTAAAAAGAAGCCGTAAACCATCACGTTTTGCGCGTAGGTGTTTCTAAAATTTCGTTGGTAGTAACAAGCAAGCGGGCAAAGAACTCGTTCTTGAGTTCAATCACCACTCCTGGTCGATGCTTGTACACAGCACAGAAATCTTTTCCACCTCTGGAACGAGTAGTGCCTAACATGATGACTCCCGGAATACCTGTTCCAGGCGCACGGACTCCCCGTAACTGAACCCAGAGATCCTCCACATGTGAAATTGAATCCACATGCTGCCAAGGAATCTCGAGATCGCCATGTAAAGAACCCAAACGTTCCCATTTGGACATCGCGAGCGTGAAACCTTGGTCAGTCACGACGAATTGAGCCATACATTCAATCTACAACTCTGTTGAAGGGTGCGCTCATGCAGTTATGCGGGCAGCTGAGCAATCAGAACGGGTACCTCAGCAAGTGAACGCAAGGTGTCATTCATATGAGTGCAGCCGTCGATACCTGGCAGTTTTTCAATGACAGAATCCCGGAAGCTACGAAGAGGCTGGCCCGCCATCCGACCAACGGAAAGAGTTGCCATTGGGCATTCGTAGTGTGGCAATACTCGTGGATCAGCTGAAATTGAAATGACAATTCCAGTAACTGGGTCCGCTGTTGCCGATACTTCGTATTCATGAATTGCATGACGCGGACCATCAGGTGTTGTGTACGAGTCTTGGAAGAATGCTTCGATATGCGCGATCCCATCTTCAACCCAAACATCTATTCGGCGGGATCGACGATGCGAGGCCCCTACTGGCACAGTCAGTTCATGCCAAGCATCTGAATCATCCGGATTATTGATGTCTGGAACCGGCTTCGTCTCGCCCATAGAACCGCCCGTACCATCGGGATTCAAGGCTTTCGAACCTGGCGCAAATCCTGCGCAGATACCTTCCATCACGCGCTTTGGCGTCATTGTCAGCATTTTTTTATTCTGCTCTTCAAGTTCCTCGGGTGTTTGCCAGAATCTCATTACGACACTTCCCACCAGCGTTGCTCCCGAGAGATCGTCGAGCAAGAGATACAGCGGCGTGCCAGCTGCCACTTCTTCGGGAACTGCAGCGACCACGCGACCACGCGAGTTGCTTCCACCGGTTGCCCCCACAAGGTCTTTGATTCCTTCGCGAGGTGGAGTTGATTCCATCGCGACTATTGCGCGATTCGGTGCGACAGTCGCCGTTAACAGATCTTCGGCTAGGACAACAGGCGCGCTGCCATCCATCGGCGTGAGCAGATCACGCGAGCGCCCGATGATGGTCCGATTGGCTTCCGCGCCTTGCGGCCAGACACTGTCAATCGTTGAGGTGCGGCGAATCGATCCCAGTCTCCGAACGGGAGCAGCAACTGCTGGGCCTTTTGGATAGAGCTCAAGTGGCACAACGATTGTCATAGTTCTCCCTTTCGCGGTCCGGTCTTGTGAAAGTACCGGCGTGACTAGCGTCTTGCATGCAGTCTTAACCATGCACAGGCGCTAGGCATGCAAAACAGGCAAATCCGCACGAAGCAGTGCGTGTCAGACAGAGGGAGGTGCGTGATGAAGGTGCCGGCCAAAGATAAACAGGCCATATCACCGTGGCTGACCCGCAATTTGGTGCTGCTCACCCTGGTCTCACTAACTCAAGATGCTGCTAGCGAACTCCTCTACCCGCTGCTGCCACTACTACTCACTGGCGTGCTGGCAGCACCTCCCGTGATTTTGGGTGTCATTGAAGGTTGCGCTGAGGCCACTGCTGGGGTGACTAAATATTTTGCTGGCCGTTGGTCAGATACCCGCGGGCGTAAGCCCTTTGTTGGTGCTGGTTACGGATTAGCCGCTGTGGGGAAGATCGTTATTGCTCTGGCCATGGCATGGCCTGCAGTGCTAGCTGGTCGCGTGATCGATCGCTTTGGCAAAGGCATCCGATCAGCACCAAGGGACGCACTCATTGCGGCTTCGGTGCCCAGGCAAGCGCTAGGTCGGGCATTTGGTTTCCACCGAGCCGGTGACAACCTCGGTGCCGTCATCGGCCCGCTCATTGGACTCTTAGCGCTTTCGCTACTCAACGACAATCTTCGAGCAGCCTTATGGTGGGCGGTAATCCCTGCGATTTTGTCTGCCCTGCTAGTGCTGTTCGTTCGCGAACCAAAGCGCATGCGCACGGAAGAAGACGCCTTTCAAGAAGGACAAGATCTAGGAATCAAAGCAGTTCGCTTGCATTCACCGCTTCCCAAACAGTTTTGGAGAGTGACGATTGTCCTGGTTGTCATCGCGTTAGTGAACTTCCCTGATGTGCTGCTCCTACTCAGAGTGATGGATCTTGGCTTTAGTACGACTCAAGTTGTTTTGGCATACGTCTTGTTCAACGCAGTAAACACGCTCGGTGCTTATCCGGCAGGCGTGATGACAGATAAATGGCCACGTCCATATATCTACGCTGTTGGCCTCGCCGCCTTTGCCGTTGGCTACCTTGGTTTAGGACTCGTGAATGGCGGGGCTGGCGTCTTCATCTGCATTGCTATCTATGGGCTTTTCCCGGCTTTTACCGATGGCGTGGGTAAGGCTTGGATTTCATCCCTCGTTCACGATGATCATCGCGGCCGGGCTCAGGGAATCTATCAAAGTCTTAATAATGGCAGTGTTCTCGTTGCTGGTTTATTAGCCGGAATTTTTTGGACTACCGGTGCAGGCAATGGAGTGATTCCCTTGCTTGTCTCAGGAACAGTCGCCGGACTCGCTGCGATTGCATTGGTCGCTGCGCGCTTTATCGCAACGAGACCGCGCTGAGTATTGAACTACCACCAGGCCTGCGGGTAGTTCGCGTCACCGAGAACTCGATGCGTCGCCCAAGCAAGTACCACCACGAGGACTGCGAGTAAGACCAACAAAGGCAGCGCCAAAACAGCAATACCGGCCGAGGCTGAGGTCAACACCGCAATCATCGGAATTGCGATGGCTGGGGCATGGAAAACCCCGAACAAGTGCATCAGCAACATTGTTATGCCACCCGCAAGCACTGCTTTGATGAAAACAGGTCCTGGCAGCGCGGCGATTGCAAACCCAACACAACCAGCAACCGCATATGCAGCAATCACGCGAAGTGGTCGAGACATTGGTGAACCTGAGGTTGTGAGCACCAGTAAGAAACTTACAACGGTTGGTGCCAAGAGTGGCGCGAGCACACTTCCACTGATGTGAAGCAACCAATAGGCGAAGAAAAGGATGGAAAGCCCTACCGTTTCGATCCCTGCTAGAGCACTGGCCTGTTTGAAAGACTTGCGTTGGCTGAGATCAGCAACAGGGTGCACGCGACTCGGACGTTTCAAACGCTTACGCGACTCCTGGATCATGAGTGCACAGTATCGCCAACGTTACATTCTGTTTGCCGTAAATTTCAATCGAGCTACTAGCTAGCTCTGGACTGCTGCCACTGCTGGGCAAACAGTCCAACCAGCATTGCAACGAAAGACACTAAGTAGATTTGCCCGACGATCGCTTCACTCGTCGAAAGTAAGTGACCGATGTTTGATTCCGAAGTTAAATCGCCGTAACCGATGGTCGTCAAGGTCGTCAGACTGAAATACATATATGCAGGCGAATCTTGAGGCGCGCCAAAGAACAAATCGCCCTGTAGATCATTTGTAGAAATGAATGCATAAAAGTAAGTAATCGGGATGAGCAAATATGCAGCAACTGCACCAAATAAAGTTCCGCGCGTCACTTGGCGGTGCTGTACGAGGCGTCGGATAATCACCACCGGAGCCAATGCCGCATAGAGGACAACGACCGAAGGCGCAGTCACTTGGGCGGTTGGATCAGCCTTGATGAAGGAGCCGGTGAATACCAAGATGGCAGTCCCCACCACCATTAATGAAATGGAAATATCGATCGGCAGCTGCCATCGTCGAGCGAGTCCAGCTGCTCTCAAAGCCAGCATCAACGTCAACCCAACGGTCAACGTAGCCAGCATTGAAAGCGAGCGGGCTCCGATAGACTGCTCAGGCTGGTAGACGTTGACTAATGACAATAAAATGATGGATCCCACCGTCAGGGTCAACACCCAACCGAAGCGATCGAGGTATCTGGACTTGCCGTCAAACACCAAGATTTCTTTGCCTTTGATCTTCATAAGGTGAAAGTAGTGCCTCAGTAGACCGAGTTTGCCCCCCGTCCATGAGCAAATCTCCTCGTGTTTTCGTCAAATTTGCCAAAAAGCCACCTTGCCGTTAGGCAAATCACCCTTTTTAGGGAAGACTTATCTACAGGTACAGACAGATCAGCACCACAGTCCTGAGATGCCCGCCCTACTTTTTAGCCTCGGCTGAGAAATGGCGGGTTTCGTAACATCTGAGCAACTGCACAGAACAAGGACGAAGGCGTGATTCAACTGGCCGCGTGAAGGACACACTGTCCGCCACGTCTTTCGTTAAGGAGATTGTGCAACATGGCTCAAGGCACCGTAAAATGGTTCAACGCA
>WLNQ01000022.1 GCA_009699705.1 Actinomycetota bacterium
ATAGTCCGTCTCATTGTCACAAGTCAGATTCATGCTTGTCGATGTGTGTCGTAACGGTCATAGGCCTCAACAATACGGCCCACGAGTTTGTGTCGAACAACGTCTCCGGCACTTAAGCGGCAAAAAGCAACATCTTCAACACCCTCAAGAATCTCGCTAACGATGCGCAACCCACTTGTAACAGCACCAGGCAGGTCGACTTGAGTGATGTCTCCGGTAACCACCATGGTGGAACCGAATCCCAGCCGAGTCAGGAACATCTTCATCTGCTCTGCTGAAGTGTTTTGCGCTTCGTCAAGGATGATGAAGGCATCATTGAGTGTGCGTCCTCGCATGTATGCCAACGGCGCGACTTCGATTGTGCCCGTGGTGATCAAATGCGGAATCGATTCAGGATCGATCATGTCGTGTAGTGCGTCATACAGCGGGCGCAGGTAGGGATCAATTTTCTCAGACAAAGTTCCAGGCAAGAATCCAAGGTGCTCGCCGGCTTCGACAGCAGGGCGGGTCAAGATGATGCGCGAGACTTTCTTGGCTTGCAATGCTTGCACAGCCTTAGCCATCGCGAGATACGTTTTGCCGGTTCCAGCGGGGCCAATGCCAAACACGATCGTGTTGTTATCAATTGCATCCACATAGCGTTTCTGATTCAAAGTTTTCGCTCGAATTGTGCGACCACGATTGCTCAAAATGTTTTGAGTGAGAACCTCTGTCGGGCTCGAGCCACTGCGGAGCAAAGAAATACTTCGCTCAACAGTTTCAGTTGTCAGCACTTGGCCAGTGCGCAGCACTGAAAGCATCTCTCCCAGCAGTGTCTCGGCAACTCCAACTTCGGTTGGTTCGCCGGCCAACATAATTTCGTTTCCACGCACCAAGATGTCAACAGTTGGGAAAGCTTTTTCGATCTCGCGGATGAAAGCGTCACTTGTGCCTAGCAGCGCAACCATCGGTTGAGATACTGGAACAGTAATGCGAGCTTCAGCACGAGGAACTGCAATGGGGGTGCTCATCGGGTTACCCGGGTGGCCATGTGAAGTCCCTTCCGCCTAAGACGTGTGCATGAACATGAAAAACAGATTGGCCAACATCGGCGCCAGTGTTGAACACGAGTCGGTATTGATTGTCTAGACCTTCGCTCTTTGCCACGGCAGCCGCCGCATCGAGCAACTTCGAAGTGAGATGTGGAGCTTGTGCTGAAAGCTCAGCGATGTTCGCGTGATGCTCCACTGGGATAACGAGTACGTGAACCGGTGCCTGTGGATTGACATCACGAAAGGCCACAACATCTTCAGTGCGCAGCACAACATCAGCAGGGATCTCCCCTGCCACGATTCGGCAGAACAAGCAGTTACTCACAGTGCTGATCCTCCCACGTTTGGTATGGCAGCATCTGCCCAACGCAGCCTGGTGCTCAAAACCGCCAGTCCGATGGCTCCAGCCAATGACGCCCGAAGTACCGATGACCCCAATGCTGCGGTCACTGCGCCAGCCTGCATGAATTCAACTATCTCTGCCTCGGAGATTCCACCCTCTGGCCCAACGATTAAGCAGATCTCGCCAGATACCGGCAACTTGGCGCTGGCTAGCGGATGGACTGCGTCCTCATGCAAAATGACGGTCACATCGAAGCTTGGGATGCAGGCGACAAGTTCTTTGGTGCTCATCACTTCGGAGATCTCAGGAATCCAGGCTCTGCGGGACTGCTTAGCTGCCGTGCGAGCCATATTTAGCCATTTTGTTCGCGACTTATCGGCTCGATCGCTTTTCCACTGCACGATGGAACGCGAAGCCGACCAAGGAATAATCCGGTCAACGCCTACTTGAGTCATCAAATCAACAGCGAGTTCCCCGTGCTCACCCTTTGCGAGTGCTTGCACAATGGTGATGCGCGGATTCGGCTGAGCAATAACTTCCAGTGAAGCCACGACAATTCCCACTTGATTGCCTTGAACTTGTGCCGCCCCAGTCGCCCTGCGACCTTTGCCATCTGCCACCAACACAGGTTCGCCAGTCTTCATTCGCAATGCTGCTGCAGCATGACGAGCTTCATCAACTGGCAGCGCAACAGTCATGCCGGCATTCACGCCGGACAGATCGTCAACAAATAAAAGAGGAGGCGTCACTTTTGATTGAACGCATCCTTGAGCCGCGAGAACAATCCGCCGCCATTCTCATCGGACTCACCACTGACCCGTATTGCATCTTCCGAACGCAATGACGCAAGCTTCTTAAGCAACTCGGTTTGTTCAGCATCGAGGTTGGTCGGCACTCGCACTTCGAGGTGCACATGCAAATCACCGCGTTGTCCGCCTCGCAAACGAGCTGCTCCCTTACCGCGCAAGATTAATTGCTCGCCCGATTGAGTGCCCGGCTTCACATCTAAATCTTCTGGTCCATCCAGCGTCTCAAGAGTGATGGTGCTGCCTAGCGCAGCAGATGTCATGGGCACTTCAACACTGCAGTGCAATTCGTCACCGTGGCGTTCAAAGACCGGATGCGATGCCTGCACAATTTCCACGTAAAGATCGCCCGCCGAGCCACCATTTGGCCCAACTTCACCTTCGCCCGTGAGTTGAATACGAGTGCCAGTGTCGACACCCGCTGGTATCTGAATGGTCATCGTGCGTCGAGTGCGAACTCGTCCATCGCCGGAGCATTCATGACACGGGTGGGCAATCGTGGTGCCAAAGCCCTGGCAGTTTGGACAGGCGCGCGTGGTCATGATGTTGCCCAGGAAGGATCGCTGCATTTGCTGCATTTCGCCGCGGCCCTTACACATCGCACACACCACTGGCTGACTATCGCCATCCATGCCTGAGCCAGAACATGCGCCACAGGTTGTTGCCGTGTCAACAGTGATATCGCGCGTCGCTCCAAAAACTGCAGCACTTAAATCGATCTGAATCCGAATCAAGGCATCTTGGCCTCGGCGCGCGCGCGTTCGCGGTCCACGCTGATTTCCGCCATTGCCCCCAAAGAAGGCATCCATGATGTCGCCGAAGTCGAAGCCACCTTGTCCGCCGCCAAAGCCGCCTTGTCGTGGGTCACCGCCAACGTCATACATCTGGCGTTTTTCGGCGTCACTTAATACTTCGTAAGCAGCTGTAACCATTTTAAATTTTTCCTGAGCTACAGGATCAGGATTCACATCGGGATGTAACTCCCGAGCGAGTTTGCGATACGCCTTCTTAATCTCGTCCGCCGTCGCGCCTTTGTCTACGCCAAGTAGTGCGTAGTAATCAGTACTCACCTATTGCTCACTGTTCCTCGATGATTCGGGTGACATATTGCGCAACCGCTTGAACTGAACGCATCGCAGCTGGGTAATCCATGTGCGTTGGTCCAACAACCCCAAGGGAGGCAAGTTCTTGGCCGTGTCGGCCATAACGGGTGGTGACTATGGATGTTGATTCAAGACCCTCAACAGCAGTTTCCTGACCAATGCGCACAGTGACACCGCTGGTGGCGACTTCACCCATCAGTCGCATCAACACGACTTGTTCTTCGAGTGCTTCCAGAACAGGTTGAATAGCAAGTGGAAAAGCTTCGCCATAGCGAGCCAAATGTGCAGTGCCACCAATAACAATTCGTTCGTCTACATGTTCGGTAGCGGCATCGAGCAAGGTTGCAACAACTGCGGCAGCGATGGCCCGCACTTCAGGGTCGCACTTTTCAGTGAAGTGTTCGAGTATCTCTGGAAGCATCGAAAATTGCTGACCGGTGACATCGCTGAGCAGACGCCCGCGAACGTCACTCAAGTTTTGTTCCGTTACCGGAGCTAACATTTCAATCTGCCGCTGTTCAACGCGACCGGTGTCGGCAATCAAAATAAGCAAGAGCCGAGTTGTGCTGGTTGCGATGAGTTCAACGTGACGCACAGCGCTACGGGTAAGCGATGGGTACTGCACTAAAGCTACTTGGCGAGTCACCTGCGCAAGCAGTCGAACAGTGCGCACCATGACGTCGTCAAGATCAACAGAACCAGAAAGAAATTGCTCAATCGCGCGTCGTTCACCCAAGGAAATCGGCTTCACATCAGAAATGCGGTCAACGAACAGTCGGTAGCCAAGATCGGTTGGGATGCGACCGGCACTGGTGTGTGGCTGGGCGATGAAGCCCTCTTCTTCTAACGCTGCCATGTCGTTGCGAATGGTGGCCGGTGAGACGCCCAAGTTATGCCGCTCTGCCAAGGCCTTGGAACCAACGGGCTCATGGGTAGTGACGTAGTCCTCGACGATGGCGCGCAGGACTTCAAGGCGACGATCTTCCAGCATGCTCACCTCCAGGAGTTAGCACTCATATTGCTTGAGTGCCAAGTCTACGGCGTTAGGCGGGCACGACTTCAAGCCCAAGGCCGCGGGCTTTCTCAGCGAGTTTTCGGTCAAAGGTTGCCAACGGGATACCTGCCTCACGTGCGGCATCAAGCGCGCAACAATCTGGGAGCCGCAGGCTCGTCGAAGCCCTCAGTTTTGCTAATCGCAGAGCGCCAGCCTCACCTGTGGATCCAACGACTGACATAACCAGACGAAGGCGTTCGAGGATGACTTCTTGGTTCCCAAGTTGAGCTGCATGAACAAGTACTTCAGCAAGGTTTATTTCGTGAACAAGGTAGGGACGCATATAACTTTGGGTGAGTGCTCGCGCGAGAATATTGTGCTTGTCTTGATTGTTAATGAGGGCCAATAAAACGCTCGCATCTAGCGCAATCACTCTGGCCAATCCTGCCGAAGATCTTCGAGGGTCACTCCGTGATAACTATCGCCCAATTCTCGATACATCTGATCCAATGCCATTTGGAAGGCGAACGCCTCTTCCATAGGGCTCTTCAAAGAAGTCTGAGCCCCGGCCATAGCCAAGCGGACCAGCAGTTTGGATCTCGACTCATCGGGCCACTTCAGCGCGGCCTTATCAAGGCACGCGGCAAGCTCGTCAGTCTCAGTTATTTGGAACCGCTGTCGCGTGGTTGGCATGCGTAAAGTGTATCACTTTTGCAATAAGTGACACACCTCTACAATCACCATCTGAATGAAGGAGTCCCATGAACCGCCGCATCGCAATTTTATCGAGCTCTCTTATCGCTCTGGCCACCTGTGCAAGCCTGCTTCCTGCGGCAGCAGCGTCCAACGATGACAATCGCGTGGTGCAGATCGGAACCTACGATTCCTTGACTCTTCCTAACTACGACGGATTGGCGCCCATCAACTCGGTGTGGAACGGCCAGACACTTGGCCTTGGCACCTTTGACCATCTCGACGGTGAACTCGTGCTGGTGGGCGGCGTGATGTATCGCGTCAGTACCGATGGAACCCCGCAAAAGATCGACGGCAGCCAGTCCACGCCATTCTTCGAAGCTATTAACTTTCATCCCGATGCATCAGGCCCAGTCCCGCCCGGCACCCCATGTGCGACCTTGGTGAACGCCGTCAACGAACTTGCTAAAACAAACAGCGGCGTTGTCGCAGTTCGCGTTCGCGGAACTTTCACCGACTTGGTTACTCGTAGCGTTCCCGCACAAGCCACGCCATATAAACCATTGAGCGAAGTTGTTGCGAAACAAACACTCTTTCCGCTTGGTGCACGCAAAGCTGTTCTCGTTGGCTTTAGAACAGGCCCAGACTTTGCAGGCGTTGGTGCACCAGGACTACACCTGCATGGAGTCACAGCCGATCGAACCGCTGGCGGCCATGTCGTTTCTTGCATTGCAGGACCTGACGTTCAACTATCGATTCAGAGAGCAGCCGGTGTCAATATTTCTTAAAACTACTTGAATCTCATGCTTCACTGAGAATATTTGGAATCAACATTCGTATCTGCCCACAATCAATGAAGCGAACCTGCAAGCCCAATCCTTGAGTTTCGTATCCCAAGGATTGGGCTTAGCCTTGACTACTTGGCAGCACCTGCTTCTTTTGCGCCAGGCACTTCAAGAAGCTTTCCAGTCTCTACTTCATACACATACCCATGTATCGGAATGTTCTTAGGAACTAAAGGATGGCGACGGATTCTTTGTACGTCTTCAATTACAGACTTATTGCGATCAGCAATTGTCAGCCAATCTACATACGAACCCTCATCTGATCCTGGGCCGTTTCCGACATCGTAAAAACCTTGATCTCCCAAAGCTGCAGTCTCTAAACTCTGGGAGAGCAATCCGCGCATTATTTCGTCTGTGAAGAATTCCATTCCACAGTTTGAATGATGGATAACAAACCATTCCTTCGTGCCGAGCAACTTATAGGAAATAACTAAGGAACGGATAGCGTCATCTGACGCTCGACCACCCGCATTGCGAATTACATGTGCGTCCCCTTCGCTTAAACCTGCATATTTTGCTGGATCAAGCCGCGCATCCATGCATGTGAGAATGGCGAACTGGCGGGCAGGTGGCAACGCCAAATTTCCTTTCTCGCCAAAGCTTTCAACGTATGCTTTATTAGCATCAAGCACTTCATTTAACAGCGACATATATTTTCCTTAAGCTCAATTAAGTCGGACGCAACCCAATGACCATAGAAGGAATATTCACTAGCCGCCAGTGAAATGTGCATACACAAGAAACACGCATGTGCAAAGGATTTGCAGATGGATCTTTTGTACGGGACAAGTGAGAACTCCACAGTTGCAACAACTTTCATCACACGGAACAGTGTGTGTATGTGGACAGCACAAAGAGTGTCTCAAAATGAGACTATCGGATTAGAGCAACAAAGTGCGCTGAGGGATCCTGTGTTTACTTCTTCGCATAACCCTTTGGACAGATTGACTTGACTGATGTGATCTTCTTAGTGCTTGAGCCTTTAACACAGCTAATGGTCACGGACTTCTTCGAAGTTGCTGTCGTGCGCTTTGGCGCTGGTGTTGGCTCGATGTACTTCCCCATAAATTTGTCACCTACAGATCGCACTAAAAACTATGGAGAAATCCATTGAACTCGAAAACCGAGTCCTGGCCCTGATATAAACTTTGGTGCCCCTACAGCTCCGTACAAATACTGCCATGGCTTGGGAAGTAGATCCTTGTCGCCAAGTTTCAAGAACTGAGCAATGACACCTTTAGTACCCAATACTTTCGCGCAAGAAATTCCAATTGAGTTCACAACATATGTACCCTTTGGAAATAATTGACCGGCAATAATTTCATCCTTTTGAAACTTATAAGTTCCACAACTTGGACCTTGCGGACCAGCAGCAAAAGCTGAATCGATTGATCCGCCAAACGAGAGCACAGCGATCAGCGCCGTTGATCCAATGGCCGTGGCCTTCTTAGCTGACGATCTGAGTGACATCGCGAGAGTCATAAGGATGCGAGTCAGTTTCATCTTTCTATCTTATTTACTTGCGCCTCTGGTCAAGGGAAAATTGAGAAACTCCTTGGAATTTCGGTCTTCCTGCCAACGGCCGCGAGGACTTCTTAGGCTTACTCAGTCAGCAAGTCTCGAATAACGGCATCAGCAAGTAACCGGCCGGCTCTGGTTAATCGCACGCGACCATCACTCACGCCAACTGGATCAACAAGTCCACCTGCCACAAGGTCTTCAACCTTTTCAAGGTCAACAGTTGCAAGCGGAATACCTTCAGCAAGTCGAACGCCCAACATCACTTCCTCTAAGCGAAGATCGTCGGTAGTCAAGACTTCTGAGCCTGCACTCGGGCGTTCGTAGGCCATCACTTTTTCCGTGTATGGCACCGGATGCTTTACGTTCCACCAACGATTGCCATTGACATGACTATGCGCACCTGGCCCAATCCCCCACCAGTCTTGACTTCGCCAATAGGCAAGATTGTGTTGGCACTCGCCGCCAGGAACTGCCCAGTTTGAAACTTCATACCAAGGAAGACCAGCAGCCTGCATACGCTCATCGATGAGTTCATAGCGATCCGCGCAGACATCGTCATCGGGCATCGGAAGTTCACCGCGCGCAATACGACGACTCAGTGCCGTTCCGTCTTCAACGATGAGTGAATACGCCGAAAGATGATCGATACCAGCAGAAAGCGCTGCCTCAACTGATCCGATGAGATCATCATCGGATTCACCCGGAGTGCCATAGATCAAATCGAGATTGACGTGTTCAAAGCCTGCTTCCCGCGCCCACTTTGCAGCCTGCACACTTGCACCAGGTGTATGCGTGCGCTCCAGAATCTGCAACACGTTCGGCGCACTGCTTTGCATGCCAAAAGACATACGCGTGAAGCCGCCTTCTCGAAGTTCGGCAAGCATTTGAGGGGTGACGGAATCAGGATTTGCCTCAGTGGTGACTTCAGCACCTTCAACAAGACCAAAGGACTTCTTGATTTCTCCCAGCACGTAGTTCAAGCCGCTAGAACCCAACAAGGTCGGAGTGCCACCACCTACGAATACCGTGCTGACTTTCCTCGCGCCGCCAAGTTGTTCGGCCGCGTAGCGCACCTCTTTGGCTAGCACCTCATGGAAAGAATCTCGACGTACGTCAGTGCCAAGTTCAGTTGCCGTATAGGTGTTGAAATCGCAATAGCCGCAGCGGCTTGAGCAGAACGGCACGTGCACATACAGCGAGAGCGTGCTGTGATCGTGCATCGGCACTACTTCTTTGGTGCGTCAGAAGTTGAGAGGGCTGCGATGAAGGCTTCTTGAGGAACTTCAACTCGGCCCACCATCTTCATACGCTTCTTGCCTTCCTTCTGCTTTTCCAGAAGTTTGCGCTTACGGCTGATATCGCCGCCGTAACACTTGGCAAGAACGTCTTTGCGGATAGCGCGAATGGTTTCTCGAGTAATAACTCGTGAACCAATTGCAGCCTGAATTGGCACCTCGAACTGTTGACGAGGAATCAGATCCTTCAGTTTTGCCGTCATCATCGTGCCGTAAGCCATTGCCTTGTCGCGGTGCACAATCGAACTAAAAGCATCTACTGCTTCACCCTGCAGCAAGATATCGACCTTGACGAGGTCTGCGTCTTGTTCGCCACTGAGTTCGTAATCAAGCGAGGCATAACCCTTAGTTTTTGACTTCAGCGCATCAAAGAAGTCGAACACAATTTCGGCCATCGGAAGGGTGTAACGCAATTCAACACGGTCTTCCGAAAGGTAATCCATACCGAGCATGACACCGCGGCGCTGCTGGCAAAGTTCCATCACTGTTCCAACGAATTCAGTCGGCAAAATGACCGTGGCTTTGACGATTGGCTCGTAAATGTGCGCAATCTTTTGATCTGGGAATTCGCTGGGGTTCGTCACAACGTATTCAGTGCCATCGTCACGAATCAATCGATAGATCACGCTTGGCGCGGTTGAAATCAAATCGAGATTAGCTTCACGTTCAAGGCGTTCACGAACAATTTCCATGTGTAGCAAACCAAGGAAGCCACATCGGAAACCAAAACCGAGCGCGAGGGAAGTTTCTGGCTCATAGACCAGCGCAGCATCATTGAGTTTCAACTTGTCGAGCGCATCACGAAGTTCTGGATAATCCGAGCCATCAATTGGGTAGAGCCCCGAGTAGACCATCGGCTTTGGATCGCGATATCCACCGAGTGATTCAGTGGCACCTCTAAGTGAAGTAGTAATGGTGTCACCCACACGTGACTGTCGAACATCTTTCACACCGGTGATCAGGTAGCCCACTTCGCCAACGCCAAGACCCTTGGAGAGAACTGGTTCTGGGCTGATGACGCCAACTTCGATAAGTTCGTGCACAGCACCAGTCGACATCATGGCAATCTTTTCGCGGGACCCAATGCGGCCATCAACCACTCGCACGTAGGTAACAACACCGCGGTAAGTGTCATAGACCGAGTCGAAAATCATCGCGCGAGCCGGGCCATCTGCATTGCCGGTTGGAGCAGGGATTGTTTCCACCACTCGCTCAAGAACCGCGCGAACACCCAAACCAGTTTTCGCAGAAGTTAAAAGAATGTCTGCCGGGTCGCACCCAATGATGCGGGCGAGCTCGGCTGCGTACTTCTCAGGTTGGGCGGCTGGCAAGTCGATCTTGTTTAGCACTGGCACGATGGTGAGTTCGTTTTCCAATGCCAGGTAGAGATTGGCCAACGTCTGCGCTTCAATGCCTTGAGCAGCATCAACCAGCAACACCGCGCCTTCGCAGGCGGCCAGCGAGCGGGAAACCTCGTAGGTGAAATCGACATGCCCGGGGGTGTCGATCATGTTCAGGACGTATTGCTCACCATCATCGGCCAAGTAGGGCAAACGAACAGCCTGGGACTTGATCGTGATGCCGCGTTCGCGCTCGATATCCATCCGGTCCAGATATTGAGCTCGCATCGAGCGGTCATCCACGACTCCGGTGACCTGCAGCATCCGGTCAGCCAAGGTAGATTTGCCGTGGTCAATATGGGCAATAATGCAGAAATTCCGGATGACCGAAGGGTCTGTGGATCCGGGCTGCGGTCCTGGCACGTGGTTCCTTTGGGATAGATACGGGGTCATTTGGTGCTTTCGGCACCTAGCCGGTAGCCTAAGGCCCTGCTTCACCCTCGGATAACCGCCACCTGCGGATTCGAGGTCACCATCCTGATTCGAGTAAAGGTAGAACCGTGGCCAACATCAAGTCGCAGATCAAGCGTAACCGAACCAACGAATTGGATCGTCAGCGCAACAAAGCTGTGAAGAGTGGTCTTAAGACTGCCATCCGCAAGTTCCGCGAAGCAGCAGATCAGGGCAAGCCAGAAGCCAAGGACTTGGCTCGCGCCGCAAACCGCGAACTGGATCAGGCAGCCAGCAAGGGCGTCATTCACGCCAACCAGGCAGCAAACCGCAAGTCAGCGATCGCAACTCGCGCTGCAGCACTCTAAATAACTTCGATGAGGGCAACCTCGTCAGTGAAGACCCTCGCTTCTGCCTTTGGTGGATTCGAGGGTCTTTTCATTTACTTCACCTAAGGAATCACCCTTGCTAAATCGCATCCTGGTCGGACGAGAGCACCGATACGAAGAACTTCGTGAAGGCATAACGATGTCGCTCTACATCAACTTGACCTTGCTAGCAGTGCTCTTGGTGATTCCGGTCAATCAAGCCCAGTCCAGGATTCAAATGGTGGTGTTTGTTGTAATGGCCACCTTAGCCCTGCTCGCGGCCCATCAAATTGCCTTTCGACTCTCAAGCCGTTTTATGAACAGTGGAGTGGTGCATCGCGAGGTTCCTCGATTGCTCCTTGCCCAGGCCTTTGGTGCTGCGACTGCGGCGGCGCTGGCAGTGGTGCCCATCATCTTCTTCGGCAACGTCGGGATCTGGCTTTCTGAGTCGCTCCTGCTTGCCTTCGTCTGCACTATTGGCTTCCTTGCATCACGTTCAGGTGGGGCAACTCTGTGGCGCGCAACCGGATACGTCGGGTTTCTGATTGTTGTGGTGACATCCCTGATCGTGTTCAAGCATTACTCAGGGGCCTAACTTGAGGCGTAGCCACCATTGACTGGAATCGTCTGCCCAGTGATCCAACTGCCCTCGTCAGAAACCAAAAGCAACACTGCTGGGGCAATATCTTCTGGCGTTCCCAACCGACGTAACGCGTATCGCTTATTCATGTTGGCTTGACGCACTTCATCAACTGGATGATTTGGGTTACGAATCGAGCCCAATGAAATGCAATTGCACGTCACACCCACTTGCCCGACTTCTTTGGAGAGGGCCCGCATGAACCCAGGACCCATCGCTTTGGCTGCTGCGTACACCGCGATTCCAGGATCACCTACACGCGCGCCATCTGAAGTAATAGTGACGATACGTCCCCACCCTCGTTCAGCCATTGCGGGCAATACTGCGTACGTTGCATTCAGCAATCCATAACCGTTGACATCAATATGGCGATGCCAGTCTTTGGGATCTGAGTCGACGAACTTTTCGATGGTCATTCCTTCAGCGGGGATTCCAGCGTTGTTCACCAAGATGTCGACTTTGCAGTCAAGCGCCTGTTCCACTCGTTGGAGTTCGGTTGTTAGGACCGCCAAATTGCTGATGTCTGCAATAAGTGCTGCTGCCGTTCCTCCTGCTTCGCGAATCGAGGCGACCACTTCATCTGCGCGATCGACATAAAGGTCGTTGACCAACACCTTGGCACCTTGCGCTGCAAGACACCGCGCAATTTCCGCACCCACACCTTGACCCGCTCCAGTGACGAGTGCACTTCGACCCGCGAGGTTAAACATGCTTTGACTTTAGATCGTTTGTTTCGACGACGTGAGTAAAACTAGACGTTCCAGGGCAAGTAATTTTTGCTCCGGGTCAAGGGCTGCCCCTTCCCCCACGCCACCCTTGGCTGCACCATCCGCATCAGCCAGAGCCACTGCTGCAGCCGCTAACCGACGTTGATCACCGCTCCACGCTGACCATTGATGACGCAAGGCTCGCACTTTCCAAGGTGGAACTCCTGCCTGACGGGCAACATCGGCTTCTGAAGTTCCAGCGCCAGCCGCAGCAACGCGAATAATGGAGCGCAACCCTGCTGCCATAGCCATCACCATCGGCACTGACACATCGCCCGATTCACGCATAGCCCAACGCAGTGATCGCAGCGCGTCTGCTGGCCGTCGATCCCACACTGCATCTGACACAGCAAACCCGGTTACGCCGGTGACTCCCGCAAAGTAATCGTGCACATCATCAAGGCTGATTGGGTTGGCTTCAACATCGGCTACCAACTGAGAGATGGCTCCGGTGAGTAAACGTAAATCAGCGCCTACTGAATCAATAAGTGCAGTCAAGCCTTCATCTGTCATCGCTCGTTTATAGGAAGAAAGATCCTTAGAAAGATAACTACGAAGTTCCTTTCCCTTGAGCTGGGCACACAACACTTGCTCAGCACCTGCCTTCTTTAAGGCATCCAGCAGGTTCTTACCTTTCACGCCACCAGGATGGGTAAGCACAAGCCATGCGTGATCTGCTGGATCTTGGGCGAATATTCGAAGGATCGCATCAACTTCGTCAGTGGCCTGATCAATGCCAGTAACCACCACTGCAGTTGCGTCACCAAACAGATTTGGCGATGAAGCTTCACGAAGCGTCGCAGCCGCATCCTCGCCGTTGGCTGCCAAGGTCGTGATTTGTAATTCACTTTCGGACGCACGCAGCTGCTTCAATCTTGTGCGCACTGCTCGATCGATAAGGAGCGGCTCGTTGCCCATCGCGATGGTGATGCGCGCGGTTTCTGCTGCTGCCTTGGCCATGGTGGAACCAGCATGCCATGTCTTAGCCGCGCTGCGTAACCAACCCGATCGAACCATCGGGCTGTCGAAAAATCGCGAGCCCACCTTGCTGATCGGTACGGGCGATCTGGGTCCCTGCCTTGTGCCAGTTATCGATGGTGCTGGCCGCCGGGTGGCCATAGTCATTGCCTATCCCCACGCTAATCAGGCTCAGGCTGGCTCCGGTCCAGGCTGCGAAACCTGCATCTTGATACCGGCTTCCATGATGGGGAACCTTGGCAACATCGGCGTCCGGCGAAGGGTTCTCGGCCATGACAGCAGCTTGGGCCGCCGGCTCAATGTCGCCGGGCAACACGAACCGCAGTCCGGCAACGTCGGCGATGAGCACAATGCTGGCATTGTTTGGACCCCCTGCGATGAGGTGGCTGGGCCATAACACCCGCCAGGACACTTCGCCGGTGGCTTGAATGTCGCCAGCGTGCAAGACCTCAAACTCAAGACCGCTTCCAGCCAAGATTTCGCGTGCAGCATTTGCTTCACCTAGCGGCTCGTTGAGTGGTGTGGTGAATGCTGCTTTCACTTCTCGGCCGGCCAGTGCTCCCCGCAAACCACCAACATGATCGGCATGAAAGTGGGTGATCACCACTGCGTCTAACACGCTGATCCCAAGATCAACAAGGCATGAATCAATAACTCGACCATCCAGACCAGCATCGATCAACATCGCTGAGGACGGACCCGTACGCAGAACCATTGCGTCACCTTGGCCAACATCGCAGGCGACCAAAGCCCAATGCTCAGGCAGCCAGTGCTGACGTGAAGTGGAAAAGACGGTGCAACACACCAACACGAGCGATAAACCTAAAGCGGACCATTGCAATACCGTTGGAATTCCGATCGGATAGTGCTTTCGCAGCCAGCGATTTGCTGTAGCCACCATCAGTAAAAGCACAAGCGCGAGAACTGCTCCCATCCAGCCCGAAGGCCAAGGCGTGACCGCGAATGGTAATCGCGAACAAGTGAAGGCAACGTTCGCAATCCAGGCCGCGCACCACGATGCGATGAGTCCAGTGAAAACAGCTAGCGGAAAGCAGACAACACTGAGTAGAGCCGTGAGTAGGCCCAGAATGGTGATCAGTGGCACTACTGGCATGGCAAGCAGGTTTGCTGGAACTCCAGCAAGGCCAACCGAGCTTCCCATCGCAATCAAGATCGGCAAGGTTGCCAGTTGGGCCGTGATCGTGATGGCTAATGCATCACTAAGTGCTGGGGGTAATCGCGGAAACTTCTGCTTGATCCAGACCAACACGCCCGGCGACCACAGGATCAACCCAATCGTTGCTCCAACAGAAAGGGCGAATCCCCAGGAGAGCGCGAGTTCTGGAGCAACCACGATCAGTAGCGCAACGCTGAACGCGAGAACTCCCGTGCCTCGTCGCTGCCCACCACCGAACATCCCAACAAGTACGACTGAACCCATAACAGCAGCGCGCAAGACGCTTGGTTGCGGACGCACCAAGATCACGAACCACACCACTGCAATCAATGCGATGACGATTTGTACTGGCAATCTCATTCGCAGTAGTCGAGTGCCACCCAGAACTAGAACGATGAGAATCGCCAGATTTCCGCCAGACACAGCAGTGAGGTGCGACAGTCCAGCAGTTCGCATTGCGTCTTTAAGCTCTTGAGGTTGTTGCATTTGATCACCGATAGCTAAACCAGCCACAAGTGATGCTGAATCTGTTGGTCTGCCTGCTAACGCAGATCGCAGACCTAACCGCAGTGCATTAGCTGATTGATCAATGACTCCAGGTTTTCGGATGACTTCGGGCTGCAGACTCGAGCGAAGAAGTGCTGCGGTTTCTGGCAACCGACCCATGGTGAGTTTTCCGCGAATGGCAATACGACTGCCAATTTCTGGCGGTGGTTGCCTACTTGTGACAGTTATCGGAAGTTCGATGAGCCACTGTTCGTCTCGAAACATGAATGCGCTGGTATCCAAGCGCCATTCGAATTGCGGAGCCTGCTGCCACACTCGTGCTGTGGTGGATTGTTGAACTTTGCCTTCGCTCTGCACAAGCCCAACGACAGTCACAGTATTTTGTTGCGCCACCCAAGACTGCACAGGATCTGCGGTGAGCGCACCAACATGTAAAGCTGCCGCAAGAATTCCTAGCGAGCCGCCGGCAATCGCAGCAACTATCCACGATTGACGCATAAGCGGTAGGCGCCACAACATAATTCCGGCAACTGCCAAACTTGCGAATGCGATCGCTAGGCACACTCTCACGGCAATTTCGGTGGCGAGCACGCCAGCATTTACGAACAGTTCAACGAGTAAGGCTCCAAGCCATACTGCTGCAGCTGGCGCAAGGATGCACGACAGATTCACAATTGGATCAGTGATCGCAGCCGAGTCAACGTGGCTGGACCGATACCAGAAACTTCATCTAATTCATCAACACTGCGAAAAGAACCATTAGCTGCTCGATATTCAAGGATCCGTTGAGCAAGCGAGGGCCCCACCCCCGGCAAGGTTTCCAACTGTTGTTGGTTTGCTGAATTCACACTTACTTTCCCGGTTGAGGTGCCACTCCCCTGCGCATCACCCTGTTGTTGGCTAGTACTCACCTGTTGAGCCCTGACACCCACCATTACTTGTTCGCCATCTACAAGGAGTCGAGCCAGGTTCACCGAACTCTCTGCCTTTGAATTCAACGCTCCACCCGCTGCACTGATGGCCTCGGCAACTCGAGAACCCGCCGGCAAGTGCAGCAGCCCTGGCTTTCGGACGTCACCTGCCACATGCACCACGACCTCACCTGCCGCATTCAGCGACCGAGCTACGGGTGATCCTGAAGCCGGCAAATCCGAAACTGCGATATTCGATGTTGGTGAACCAGAAGCCAGTGGGGCTGCGGCCCCCACATCACTAACAGAAGCAACCGGTTGAGGTCTTCCTTGCATCCAGAGCCAACCCAGGAAAAGCATGGCCACCCCGGCGAAGACTGCGAGCAATCGCCAAGACCTTCGATCCATCGCGGGGATCTTCCGCTCATGAGTTGCCTGCTCTGGCATCACTAATGGCAGGCCCAAAGGTGCCAATGAGTGCGTAGGCGTCGGTTTAGCTACAGGCGAGGCAGGCAACCATTGTTCAGCTACCTGAGCAAGCCTTGTCAGTTTCGTAGTAGACACCTACGAAAAATAGGTGTTGCCATCGTGGAAGTACTTCCTAAAGATTTGAACTGTGGATCAGGTCTGACAAAAGCGTTCCTGTGGATGAGTTAAGCGAGCACAATATTGACGAGCTTGGGAGCTCGAACAATCACGGTGCGCAACTCTTTGCCCGCAATCGTGTCAGCAACTGCTGCTAGAGCAAGTTCACGCAACTCGGCTTCACTGATATCAGGGGAAACTTCAAGACGCTCGCGCACCTTGCCGGAGATCTGCACGACGCAAATCACTGAATCCTCGACAAGTAGCGCCGGATCATGAGTTGGCCAACCCGCAAGTGCTACGGAAGGCTCATGCCCAAGGCGCATCCACATGTCTTCAGCTGTGTAAGGAGCAACGAGCGAAAGCATCACTGCAACTGCTTGCGCAGCTTCACGCACTGCAGGATCACCAGCACCCGGACCACTATCAATTGCCTTACGCGTTGCATTGACAAGTTCCATTGTGCGAGCAATTGCAACGTTGAACCTGAATGATTCAACTGCTTGCGACGCATCATGAATGGCTTTATGAGTGACCTTGCGAAGCGCGAGATCACCAGTTGAGAAATCAACGCCTACCGGGCTAGTGACATCACCGGATAGCCGCCAAGCGCGAGCCAAGAATTTCTTGGATCCGCCAGGTGACACGTCAGACCAATCAACATCGTCTTCAGGAGGTCCAGCGAACACCATCGTCAAGCGAATCGCATCAACACCATGATCGTTGAGTTCATCGGAGAGTCGCACTAAGTTGCCGCGGCTCTTACTCATTGCTGAGCCGTCCATGACAACCATGCCTTGGTTCAACAACCGCGTAAATGGCTCAGTGAAATCAAGCAGACCCATATCGAACAGCACCTTGGTGAAGAAACGGCTGTAGAGCAGATGCAAGATTGCGTGCGTGACGCCACCGACGTATTGATCTACTGGCAGCCACTGACGAGCCAACTCTGGATCAAAGGCTGCAGTGTCATTTGTTGGATCGAGGTAACGCAGGTAGTACCAAGATGAATCGACAAACGTGTCCATCGTGTCGGTGTCGCGCACCGCTGGTCCTGCACACTTCGGACATGGAACATTGGACCATTCGGTGGCTGCGCCAAGCGGTGATGAACCCTTGGGCTTGAGATCTAAGCCTTCAGCAGATGGCAGCCGCACTGGCAACTCATCAAGTGGAACCGGAACTTCACCGCAGGCAGGGCAATGAATGATCGGGATGGGTGCGCCCCAGTAACGCTGACGTGAGATCAGCCAATCGCGCAACCGGTAATTCACTGCTTCCTTGCCAGTGTTGCGTTCGGCCAGAACTTCAATCATTGCTGCGATGGCTTCTTCTTTTCCAAGACCATCGAGCGGTCCAGAGTTCACGTGCGGGCCATCATCAGCTGTGGCAACACTGGTAACTGCAGGATCCTCATCGGAGGCAACAACAACCCGAACGGGCAAATCAAAGGTCTTCGCAAAGTCGAGGTCGCGTTGATCATGCGCCGGAACAGCCATGATCGCGCCCGTGCCGTAGTCGGCGAGTACGTAATCCGATGCCCAAATAGGAATCCGTTCCCCATTGACCGGGTTGATCGCGTAACGCTCGAGGAACACGCCAGTCTTTGACCGGCTTGAATCCAACCGCTCCATGTCAGTGCTTTTACGAACTTCAGCAAGATAGGAAGTAAAAGCCGCCTCAGCAGTAGTGCCAGCGGCAAGGTCAGCTGCAAGTTCGGAGTCGACAGCAACCACGAAGAATGTCGCACCGAACAACGTGTCAGGTCGGGTGGTGTACACCGTGACAGGCTCATCGCGTCCTTCAACTTCGAAGAGCACTTCAGCACCTGTTGATTTTCCGATCCAGTTGCGCTGCATCAGCAGCACCTTTTCTGGCCAGTTGCCTTCGAGCTGCTTCATGTCGTCTAACAAGCGGTCTGCATAATCAGTAATTCGCAAGTACCACTGGTTCAACTTCTTCTTAGTGACTACCGAATCACAGCGTTCACAAAGTCCACCGACAACCTGCTCGTTTGCCAATACGGTCTGACAAGTTGGGCACCAGTTAACTGCGCTGTCCTTGCGGTAAGCCAACCCACGTTCGTACATCTGCAGGAAGAACCACTGCGTCCACTTGTAGTACTCAGGATCGCAAGTGTTGAACACTCGATCCCAGTCAAATGAACATGCGTAGCGTCGCATCGATACTTTTTGCTGCTCAATGTTTTCGTAAGTCCACTCGATCGGATCAGAAGACCGCTTGATCGCTGCATTTTCTGCTGGCAATCCAAAGGCATCCCAACCAATGGGATGCATGACGTTGAAACCTTGCTGCACCCAATAACGAGCAACAACGTCGCCTAAGGCGTAGGCCTCGGCATGACCCATATGGAGATCACCGGACGGATACGGGAACATGTCCAAGACGTATTTCTTGGGCCGTGGGTCGTCAGCCTTACCAGACCGAAACGGAGCAATCTCGTCCCACACCGGGAGCCAACGCTCCTGGATCGCCTCGAAGTCATAAAAACCAGGCTCAATTGCGGACTCGCTCACGATTTCCTTTCCCAGATCAACGGGCCCAAGCCTATCTAGCGGCAGAATGCCCAAGTGCGCGCCGATCCCCTAAACATCTTC
>WLNQ01000023.1 GCA_009699705.1 Actinomycetota bacterium
ACTAGACCACACGCAACTTTGCGTGCAGCCAGATATGCAGGTAACGCTGCATATCCCCCAAAGCCTACGACGACATCAGCATCAACTTCCTTCAAAATTTGCTGACTCTGCCTGGTTGCCATGCGAACTTTTTGCCAAACCGAAAATAAGTCCAAAGACAATTTCCGCGGCATCGCTGCTGCAGAAACCGAACGAAGCTGATATCCCCTAGCTGGAACAAGCGTTGTCTCTAAACCATGCTCACCACCGATTATGGTGATTTCAATATCAGGTTCTAACGCCGTAAGAGCATCTGCAAGATTCAATGCCGGTTCTATATGTCCGGCTGTTCCACCAGCGGCGAGCACGACGTGAGTCGGTCTGCTCATCGCCTGGCCAGCGAGCGCGCTGTTTGCCTGCGCCTTAAGGATTGTCGAGCGCCCGGTTCATTGCGGGCAAAACACAACAGCATGCCTACGGCTGCCAATGTTGGAACGAGCGAGGATCCACCGTAGGAAACAAATGGTAACGGCACGCCTGTGATGGGAAGGAGCCCAAGCACTGCACCAATGTTGACGATGGCTTGAACCACGACCCAACAGCCGACACCTGCTGATGCAATGCGCACGAAGGGATCGACTGAAGTCCTAGTCAGTCTAAAAATTGCGAAAGCGAGAAGTCCGAAGAGTAGGAGAACCGACAGTGTTCCAATGAGACCAAGTTCTTCACCGATGACCGAGAAAATGAAGTCCGTGTGAGCCTCAGGAAGCGCGCCCCATTTCTCTCGGCTTGCCCCCAACCCAACACCGAGTACCCCACCGGTGCCAAGTGCGAAGTGTCCTTGCGAGAGCTGCCAACCGATGCCAAGCGGATCACTGTTGGGATTGAGCCAAGACGTAATGCGTTCCATTCGATATGGCGCAGCAAGGGTCAACACCCAAACACCAACGATAGAAAAAACAGCGAACCCTGCAAAGAACCGTCCAGGTACGCCAGCGACAAAAAGCATGCCGCACATGATCGCGGCAAGCATGAAGGTGTTACCGAAGTCGCCTTCCATGAGTACCAGGATCATGAAGATCGATGCCACAGGGACTAGAGGGAAAAGGAGTTCTTTCCACTCGCGGTAGTAGCTCACCCTTTTGGCCAGTTGATCACTACCCCAAACGACGAGTGCAATTTTGGCAAACTCGGAAGGCTGCACGCGAAATGGGCCAAAGATTTCAATCCAGTTGCGCTGGCCAGCCACAGAAACGCCGATCACCAAGACAGCGATCAGCATCACGACGGCGCCGATGAATAGCCACTTGGAAATGCCACGCCAAAACTGAATCGACGTGCGCGCCGCGAAATACAGCCCGACCAGTCCGATAACGCCAAAGAGAGCCTGACGTTGGAACAACGTGTATGAGGACCCGAAAGTTTTGAAGCTCTCGATGCTCGAGGCTGACAAGACCATAACCAAGCCCAAGAGCAGAAGTAGGACCGAAGCCCCGCCAATGAGGTAATAGGTGCTCAACGGATGGTCGAGTAGATACTTCACCCGATTTTCTTTGATTCGCTTAACCGTCTTCGTGGCTGTCACAACTGACCTTGATTCAGGTTTCTCACGGCCTGGGCGAATAACTCGCCGCGCTGGGAGTAGTCACGAAACATGTCCCAGGAAGCGCAGCCTGGTGCCAGCAAAACGGTGTCTCCCGGTTGGGCAAATGCCTGAGCTGCTGCAACGACCTCAACCATGGCCTCAGTGTCGCTGCGTTCAATGACTTTCACTGGCACCTGCGGTGCGTGTCGCGCAAGCCCTTGCGCAATCACCTCGCGATCGACACCTAAAAGCACGACGCCCCGCAACTTGCCTCCGGCTTCGGAGACCAATTCATCAAAATCTTGACCTTTGGCCATTCCGCCAGCAATCCACACCACGCTTTGAAAAGCCCGAATCGAGGTCAGTGCTGCATGAGTATTCGTAGCTTTGGAATCATCGATATAGGTGACCCCATCGATCGTGGCCACATGCTCGATTCGATGCCCAGCAGGCTCGAACTGTTCTAAGCCAAGCTTGATGGCGCCTGCGGAAACCCCGAAGGCCCGTGCCAGAGCAGCAGCTGCAAGAGCGTTAGCGATGTTGTGTGGAGCGTTGGGTTGCACGTCATCCGTGGTTGCGAGTTCTTGTGCAGAACGCTGCCTGTCGTCCAAAAAAGCTCGATCAACCAAAAACTCCTCGACCACTCCCAACATCGAAATATCGGGGATGCTCAATGTGAAACCAACCGCTCGACATCCTTCGATCACGTCAGCGTTTTCAACCATGCGGATCGTTGCCGGATCATCGGCGTTGAACACTGCCGCTATTTGAGTCCGCTCGTAAATCTTTGCTTTCGCTGATACGTAATCTTGGAAGGTTCCAAAATGATCAAGATGATCGTCGGCAATGTTTAAACACACGGAAGCTAACGGACTCATCGATTCAACGAAAGGTAGCTGCGGAGCCCCCACTTCAACAGCAATGACGTCAAGGTCGTCGTGCATCACCACGCTAATCAAGGAGTGACCAATATTTCCAGCCGCGACTGTGCGCAAACCGGCAGCTTTCAACATGGATTCCAGCATCAACGTGGTGGTGGTTTTACCGTTGGTCCCAGTGACCACTAGCCAAGGAGCCGCACCTTCGGCCGGCCGAAGTCGCCAGGCAAGTTCGAGTTCTCCCCACACTGGGATGTGTAATTCTTGAGCCTGCAAAATAAGCGGATCAGACGGACGCAATCCTGGCGATACAACGAGCAAGTCGGTTATGGGCAACTTGCCGTCGTGTCCTAACAGAACCTCGACCCCAATGACATCCAGGATTTCAGCTTTTTCGCGCTGCTTCTCGCCATCTTGAGCATCAACAACAGTCACCTTGGCACCGAGTTGGGCCAACGCATCAGCTGCAGCAAACCCAGCTATGCCGATGCCAGCGACTGTTGCGTGGATGCTAGCCCAGTCGGATTCGCGGCGAAAACCCTGGATCACGAACGCACCCATTCGGCATAGAACAAGACGATGCCGGCTCCAATGCACAAGCCGTGAATGACCCAGAAGCGCACCACGATTTGGATCTCAGGCCAACCAAGCATCTCAAAGTGATGGTGGAGAGGAGCCATGCGAAATATTCGCCGTCCGGTGAGTTTGAAGGATCCCACTTGGGCAATCACCGACAGTGAAGTGATCAGGAAGAGGCCTGCGAGTAGCGGAAGCAAGAGTTCTGTTCGACTCAAAATCGCCAGACCTGCGATGCCCCCACCAAGTGCGAGTGATCCAGTGTCGCCCATGAAGATACGTGCAGGCGCGGTGTTCCACCAAAGGAATCCAAAACTTGCGCCTGCCAAAGATGCGGCAACAATCGCTAAATCCAGCGGACTCACCGTGGAATAGCATGTGGAACTCACCGAGTCGGTGAAAGCGCAATTTTGGCCGTACTGCCAAACAGTGATGATCACGTACGCCAAAAACGTCATGATTGACGCGCCGATAGCTAGTCCATCAAGTCCATCAGTGAGATTGACACCATTGGTTGTGGCTGTGATCAGAAACCAAATCCACAACAAAAACAAACCGAGAGGTAAGACGATGGCCGTGTCTCGGACAAATGAAATCGCCATAGATGCCGGCGCTCCACCATCATTGACGAACTGCAGCGACAACCAAGCAAAACTCAAGGCGATAACCGCTTGGCCGATCAACTTGGTGCGCGCCCGTAGACCTGTGCTGCGCTGTTTGAAGATCTTGAGGTAGTCATCGGCAACCCCAACCAAACCCAAACCAAGCGTGAGATACAAAACCAGCATTGCTGATGGCGTCACTGGACGCCAGGTCAGTAAATGAGTTAAAAAATATCCCAAGACGACGCCGAGGATGATCGCAACGCCACCCATGGACGGGGTGCCGCGCTTGGCCTCGTGATCGGGGTACTGCTCGCCTTCGGTGGACACCCGAATCGCTTGGGAGTAGCCGTGGCGCGCGAGCAATTTAATAAGGAGCGGAGTGCCTATGAGCGTAACAATCGTGGCGATTGTCATCGAAATTACTACGAGTCTCATGGCGCTTCCTGGTCGGTGAGTGCTGCAGCTACCCGCTCAAGTCCGATCCCACGAGATGCCTTAATCAGCACGATATCGCCGGAACGCAATTCCTCATGCAACACCGCGAGGGCGTCGACGGAGTCTTTTTCCCAGGAGGCCTGCTCTTCTGGGAAACCAGCATCAAGTGCGGCCCGATAAATTGTCTGCGCACCTTGACCAATGCAGAGCAGGCGCGAGATCCCCAAATCGGCCACGACCCTTGCCACGCTCTCGTGTTCACCAATTGAGTCTTCGCCAAGTTCCAGCATCTCACCAAGGACAGCCCACGTGCGGTTTGTGGAACCCATAACCGCTAGGGCATCCAACGCTGCTCGCATGGACTCAGGGTTCGCGTTGTACGAATCATTGATGAGCGTCACGCCTGCGCTGGTCTGTGTCACTTCCATCCGCCATTTACTTGGGATCGTTGCCTGACTTAACGCCGCGGCAACATCTGCAATTGGAATCCCAACCTCTAGAGCGACCGCAGCAACTGCCATCGCATTGGAAACGAAATGCTCACCATGGATTAACAAGGCAACCTGAGCATCTTTCCCGGAATACTGCAGAGTAAATGTTGGTCGGGCCATCTCATCAAGAGTGACATCCACAGCTCGAACGGTTGCATTCGAACCTTTACCGAAACGTACAATCCGAGCTGAGGTCTTTGAGGCTTGCTGGGAAACAATGGGGTCGTCACCATTGAGCACTGCAATTCCATCTTCCGGCAGACCTGCGATCACTTCGCTTTTTGCCTGAGCCAGACTCTCTAAAGATCCCAGCATGCCCATGTGGGCAGAGCCAATGTTTAAAAGTACGCCGATTGATGGCTTAGCGATTCCACAAAGGTATTCGATGTGCCCCACGCCACGCATACCCATTTCCAACACGAGAAAGCGAGTCGATTCGTCTGCGCGCAACATGGTGAGAGGAACGCCAACCTCTGTGTTAAAAGAACCAATTGGTGCGATGGTGCTACCAAATCTGGCTAAGACATTGGCAAGTAGATCCTTGGTGGATGTCTTGCCGCTTGATCCCGTGATCGCGATAACTGTGCAGTTGAGTTGTTGACGTACGTGCTCGGCCAATAGCCCCAAAGCCTTAACTGAGTCAGCGACAACAATGCATGGCTCATCTAGGAGCCGTTCGGCCAAAATAGCGACCGCACCTTGCGCAACGGATGCCGCAGAATAATCATGACCATCGACTCGCTCGCCAACAATGGCCACGAACAGTGAACCCGACGAAACTTCGCTCGAATCAGCGACAACATTCGTCACTACTTCGTCCCCAGAAGTAGCGAACATTTCACCTTCGACGATGGAACAAATCTGAGACACAGTCAACGAAATCACAGGGCACCTGCATTGATTTCTAAAAGTGCCGCACCGAGAACAACCCGATCGTCAAAAGGCGTCACGACTCCGGCAACATCTTGCCCTTGCTCATGACCCTTCCCAAGAATCACAACCACATCTCCTGCACTCGCCAACTTCACTGCAGTTGTTATCGCTAGTGACCTGTCGCCCACTTCAAGTACTGATGCGCCTTGTTTCTTCGATGCGGTGTTTGCCCCGGCAAGAACTGCGGCACGTATTAGCGCCGGATCTTCTGAGCGAGGATTGTCATCGGTTACCACCAAGTGATCTGCGAGCCGGGCTGCCATCTGACCCATGAGAGGCCGTTTAGTTGCGTCACGATCACCACCTGCACCTAACACGACTATCACTCTTCCAGCTGTGAGTTCGCGAACGGCGGTCAATACTCGTTCTACTGCGTCAGGAGTGTGGGCGTAGTCAACGAACCCTTCGATACCAGCGGCGCCATTGCTTCCTTGAACCTGTTCAAGTCGGCCCGCAACTTGAACAGTGTTCAGACCAGACACAATCGCGGGGCTTGGCACGTCAATTGATCGCAGCATTGCGTATGCCAACAGCGCATTTGCCCGGTTGAATTCCCCTGGTAACAGCAATTGAAGCTCAGCTTGCTCACCTAGCGGGCCACTAATTTTTGACCGCGCGTCGGAAGTGAGGTCAATGACCCAGTCGGCTTTCTTCCCAGTGGCGCTCACGGTTGATACAGGAATAGTTGCTTCTGTCGCGAGTCTTTCACCCCAGGTACTGTCGATACATACGACTCCCCTGCTTGCATGTTCTGGGCGAAATAGCTGGCGCTTAGCCTCGAAATACGCCTCCATCGTGCGGTGGTAATCAAGGTGATCTTGGGAGAGGTTGGTGAAACCTACTACTTCGAAATGCATTCCACCGACTCTATGTTCACTCAGTCCATGACTCGAAACTTCCATCACCACATCAGAAACATGAACGTTGAGCATGTGGGCGAACAGGGAATGCAAAGTCGTTGCTTCAGGTGTAGTTCGAGACGAGTCCAACACTTGCGTGCCAATACGGATGCCCGTAGTTCCTACGAATGCCACGTCTCGGTCCGCATTAATCAAGGCAGCTTCGATCATGGTCGCGGTCGTAGTTTTACCATTCGTGCCGGTTACGCCAAGTAAGCGCAATTTTTCGGCTGCACCGCCATAAATAGCATTTGCGATCTCACCAATCCACGCACGAGGATCTGGAATGACGACAACTGGAACATCGAGGTTCATTGCCAGTTCTTTTTCAAACATTTCCAAGCCGACGGGATCGGTAAGAATAGCGACTGCACCGCGCTCTAAGGCTTCCTGGAGGTACTGCATTCCGTGACCATTGTGACCAGTGATTGCAGCAAACATTACCCCTGGAGTGACCTCTCGGGAATCAATAACAATACCGATAACGCTGGATTGTGCGGAGCCAACAAGGTGCGCCCCAGCGATACCCAAACGCATCAAAGTCGATAACTCAACCGGCGCCAATTCAGTGTGAAATTGGTTTTCCATCTTCTATCCAGCTGTCAGCAGCAGTCGGGGTGCCGTCTTGCCAGTCGGGGGAATGCTGCGAGCCTGCAAGGCATAAGTCATCACGCGCTTGAATACCGGGGCAGCAATCTGACCGCCGAATCGCCCGTTACGTGGGTTCACCAAGTTCACGGCGACAACGAGTTGAGGATTATCGGCTGGAGCCATACCTATGAAGGATGCAACTACCTCACCGTTGTAGCAGCCGCAGCGAGGATCAACATATTGCGCAGTACCTGTCTTACCGCCAACCCGGTAACCCGGAATCGCCGCCTTCGGAGCAGTGCCTCCTTTACTGACAACTCCTTCGAGCATTAACAAGATTTGCTTTGCTGTTGATGGTTTTACTACTTGAATAGCTGTCGGTGTTGGCGTTGGTGTCGCTATACCATCTGGTGAAATAATCGACTTCACAATTCGCGGTTGCACACGCAATCCATTATTTGCAATTGTCGCAAACACACTTGCCGCTTGCAGCGATGTGACGGCTAGCCCTTGTCCAAAGGCGAGAGTTGGAAAGGTGGTTGGCGACCAATCTTTGTAATCAGGGATCATGCCGCGACTTTCACCCGGCAGTCCCGAGTCAGTTGATTCACCAATTCCGAAGGCTTGGAGGTAGGTGTTCAATTTCTTACCTCCGATACGCTCAGAGGCCAAAATCGTGCCTAGGTTGCTCGACTTGGCTAGAACTCCAGCCAACGTCAAATGCCAGGTGCCGTGCGCAACGTCATCATGGAAAACCTTGCCGCCACGCTTCAGCGTTCCAGGTATCGTGAAAGCCGTGCCGGCATTCGCCGCGCCTTGGTCAACAACTGCGCTCATTGTCATAACTTTGCTCGTTGAGCCAGGTTCAAAGATTTCAGAGACCGCCCGGTTGCCACGCACATTATCGGGTGATGATGCCGCGGTATTTGAATCAAAGGTTGGCGCAGTGGCCATTGCCAAAATGTGTCCACTTTTAGGATCCAGAACAACAACGGTTCCACTGTCTGCACGAGCTGATAACACTTGGCGAGCAATCTGTCTTTGGGCAACTAGCTGAATGTCACGATCAATCGTGAGCTGAACAGTTGAACCTTGAACAGAGGCTGTGCTGGTTACGTCACTAGTAGTGATGATGCGATTACCTGATCCGCGCTCATAGGTTTGCGTGCCAGCTTTTCCTGCCAGCAAGGTTTGCATGCTGGATTCAATACCACCAAGCCCCTTACCATCAGCGCCAACAAATCCAACAACGTTTGCTGCGAGATCTCCACCTGGATAAATCCGACGCTGAGTTTCTTCACTGAAAATTCCTGGCAATCGAAGTGCTTCGATTGCGCGCCAGGTGGTCGGAGACAAACCTTTGGCGATAAACATGTACCGACGAGTTCCAGTAAGCCGATTGGCAAGAATTCCGGGATCAACGCCAAGAATCGGAGCAAGCGCTGCACCGACCGCTGCCGGATCAGCGATGAGCGTTTGATCTGCTGTAACGTCGCGGGCTTCGACGGTTGTTGCCATTGGCTGACCGGTGGCATCCAAAATGCTGCCGCGAATTGCCGGGATCGATTGAGTCTTAATTCGCTGGTTTATCGCCTGAGCTGCCAGATCAGATCCCTTAATAACTTGGAGATCAACTAAGCGCACTGCGAACAGCGAAAAGGCGATTGTGGTGATAATCAGCAAGATCATCCCTCGCCTACCCCGATGACCCGTGCGCACCTCTCGACGGTAGTTGGTGGGAGGTCTAGAACTGCGTTGCTGGCGCGGTGGCGCGGCCATTTGCTTCACGAATAACTACCGAACCGGTACAGCTACGAGGCCTGCGTCACCTGATCCGACGTTTCCAACTTGGATCGGTACTTCTTGCCAGAGCGAATCTTCGCCCCTTTTCGCGCCATTGGCCTTGCTCGCGGCACCATCAGTGGTTGCTGGATCGTAATTTGGTCCTGGAACAGCACGCTCGCCGAGCGCACCGTTGTCTACAGCTTCACTGGAAGTGGCATTTGCTTTCATGTCTATCGGGACTCCATCGCCGACGGCGGCGCGAGGCCTACCAAGCACAGTGCCGTCAGGGACGCTTAAGAATACTGGGTTCTGACTTGCCACCATACCTAGATCGTGTGCTTTGTTCGCTAGCGATTCAGGCGCTGCAGCATTTGAGACCTGCTCACTTAAAACAGCTTCTTGTTCACTCAAAGTGTTGAGCTGTGATTTCAACGAACTCATGGCGAATGAACCCTGAGCAAGCTGCGTATTGATGATGAGCATCGTCCCGAGACCAATGACAAGCAGCACACCGACGACGATCGAGAATGTTCCTCGACTTGCCTTGACCGGACGAAGCGAAGACACCAATTTAAGATTTGGGCGATCTTCATTTCGAGCAACAGCACCGCGAGTTGCGTATTCCGTTACTTCTGCAGCAAGTGCTGTCGCACCAGCAACCGCACCGTGGAATGCACGTCCTGCAACTTCAAGTGGCGTATGGCGACTCATGCTGCCACCCGCTCAAGCGCTCGAACACGAACTGAGGCAGAGCGTGGATTGTCTTCCAGCTCCTGCTCAGTTGGGGTTTCTGCACCACGAGTGAGAAGGCGCAGCTTGGGTTGATGCTCAACTGGAATAACAGGCATGCCGTGCGGCACCTTTGCTGTGGTCTGCTCGACAAATACCTGCTTAACGAAACGATCTTCAAGCGACTGATAGGACATCACGACGAGTCGACCACCAATAGCTAGCGCCTCGATTGCAGCAGGGATAGCCGCACGCAAGGAGTCGAGCTCACCATTGACTTCAATCCGAAGAGCTTGAAAGGTGCGCTTGGCCGGATTGCCACCTGTGCGGCGGGTAGCGGCAGGAATCGCTTCGCGTACGAGATCAACAAGGCGAGCAGAATTTGTGAAAGGCTCCAATTCGCGAGCAGCCACAATGCGTCGAGCAATGCGCATAGCAAATTTTTCATCGCCATATTCGCGGAGCACATCGGCGAGTTGGCCGGCTCCATACGTGTTGACAACATCTGCAGCGGTAAGCCCGCGCGATTGATCCATCCGCATATCGAGTGGAGCATCTTGCGAATACGAGAACCCGCGATCGCGAAGATCGAGCTGCATCGAGGAAACACCAAGGTCAAATAAGATTCCTTGTACAGAAGAAAAGCCAAGCTCTGCAAGTACTTCTGGTAATTCGTCGTACACCGCATGAACGAAATTAACGCGGTCACCAAATGATGCCAAACGCTGGCGAGACTTCTCTAGCGCATCCGTATCTCTATCGAGGCCAATGAGACGAAGTTCTGGGAATTCAGTGAGTGCGTATTCGGCATGGCCGCCTAGCCCAAGGGTCGCGTCAACCAAAATTGCACCAGGCGCACTGATCGCTGGAGCCAAGAGCGCGAATACACGCTCGCGCATAACTGGGATGTGGACGCTCATGAACTCAAGCCATCAACAATCGCTGAAATCGCTACCAAGGTCAGTGTGGTGAAACTTACTGCCGCAACAAGGAGTCCAAGCGCGCGAGCACCATGGCGAACCGCATGGTTATCAACCATGTCGTTCAAGGTGTTCGCTGGAGTCGCCATGACTTCCTTTCGTGTGGTGCACGTTCGCGGGCAAAGAAGGTGGTGCATATTCGTGTGATCAGGTCCCCGCCCGTCCCTTGCTTCTCCAGGCTCCGGGGAAGTGAGTCAGGAACAGTTGAGCAACGGGAGGAGGCCTCACCACGCGATTACAAAATTCCGGGAACAACCTCCTCGCTGATGTCTGAGTAGGCGTCTTCTTGGCTAGCTAGGTAGCTCTCCCAAGCAGTGGCATCCCAGATTTCAACGGTGGTGCCATTGCCGACAACCACAACATCGCGATCAAGACCGGCGTATTCGCGAAGGGCAACAGGAAGTGTTACTCGACCCTGCTTATCTGGCACTTCGTCAAATGCACCTGAGAAAAGGACTCGAAGGTAGGCGCGAACTTTGGCATCGGAGCGGGAGGCTTCGTTCAGCCGCTGCGCATGGTCAGCAAATTCTGCTGCCGGCCAGACCACGATCGAACGGTCTTGACCCTTGGCCATGACTAAACCAGCAGCAAATCCCTCACGGAACTTGGCCGGCAGGACGAGTCGACCTTTGTCATCAAGACGGGGGGCATGAGTACCAAGAAACATTGCTCAACCTCCCCTTGTCCAGATGAATCACTTTTGACCCATCAACCTCACTGGCATCTTCTTTAACTCCAGCGGACGCCACTCTACTCCACTTTCCTCCACCGTCAACCATTTAGCCCGGGAGTTTTGGGAAATCGCTCCACTACTTTCCTTGCCGTGCTGCCCACGATCTGGCCTAGAGTGCTGATACCAATCACAAGGAGCTCTCCATGAAAAAAGCACTACTCGTTCTAGGAGCAGCAGTGCTGAGTGGAGTCTTGTTAGCAATCGCCCTTATTGGGGCGAATCGGCATGCCGCGAATGAAGCGCAGGCCGAGGTTGCGCCGTTCTACGAGACGCCAGCCGTCATACCCTCGACCCCGGGCACGCTAATTCGAACCGAGCCCCTCGGCGTCACTGTTCCTGGCGCTACGACGTACCGCATGCTCTATTCCTCGCAGCGACCTGACGGATCTATGGCCGTGTCCAGCGGAATGCTGTTTGTCCCCATTGCCCCAGCACCCGCAGGTGGTCGCCCGATCGTGGCGTGGGCTCACGGGACAATCGGCCAGGGCGATTCCTGTGCTCCATCGCGCTCTGGGAATTCACTCGGTGATACCGCGAACTGGCTGAACCAAATGATCTCGTTGGGTTGGGTCGTCACTGCCACCGATTACACCGGACTAGGAACTGCCGGACCAAACTTGTATCTGGTTGCAAAAGCTGAAGTAAGCGACGTGGTGAACTCCGTGCGAGCAGCCCGGCAACTTCCAGGTATCAATGCAAGCAATCGTTACGTTGTATGGGGCCATTCCCAGGGCGGCCACAGTTCGCTGTGGTCTGGTCACCTGGCACCGAAACTTGCACCTGAACTGAAACTTCTTGGCGTTGCTGCCGCGGCCCCTGCTGCAAATCTCAACCTCATCGTGGGCGCACAGTGGAGCGGCCTCATCGGTTGGGGAATTGGGCCAGAAGTTGCCGACTCTTGGCCACTCGTGAATCCCGCATTAAAGCTGCAGGGTGTGGTGTCAGAAGCAGGAATAAACAACGTTGATTCCATTGCGCAAGAGTGCTTGAGCAGCAAAAAATTACTCGTGCAGCTCCTTGTTCGAAAGTCTTTAGGACAAAGCTTCTTCGAAGTAAACCCCATCAATAATCCGCTATGGAAAGCCATGGGCGAAAGTGAAACTCCGCCGCCATTGCCTGCTTCCATGCCAGTGTTTGTCGGACAAAGCACTGCGGATGAAGTTGTGCTTGCTTGGCCAAATGCGATCCTGCAAAACCAATGGTGCAAAGCTGGTTCAACAATCAACACACTTTGGGTTGGTGAAGTGTCACATCAACTGACAGCAGAGACCATCGGACCAGATGTGGTGCGATGGATTAATGATCGATTCGCCGGACGTCCAGCACTTCGTACCTGTGATCTTGCGCCGCCAGTAAGTCCACCTGCAGGAAGTTAACTACTACTCGTCACCTTGGCGCTTGCGCCAGCGGTCTTCAACGCGATCCATGAATGAAGTCTTCGGCGCATTTGGCTTAGTCGCGCTGCCCGTGTTACCAGCATTGCCGGCGTCGGGATCAATGACTACGACTGGCGTCTTAAACGCCGAATAGACCAAGACCGCTCCCATCAACATCACGGCAAAGCCAACGATGCCTACGGCAGTTACTTGCAAGGCCATCGCGGTGACGAGCAAACCGATACCACCGAAAGTAACGAGTACGCCAAGGACTGCCTTGCCTCTTGATGCACGAGCAATTGAAGCTGAGCGCAGGCTCGTAGCGAACTTCGGATCCTCGGCATAGAGCGCGCGCTCCATTTGCTCGAGCAGGCGCTGTTCGTGCTCTGACAACGGCATCTGAACGACTCCCTTCCTTCGCTAGGTAATCGCAAGTTTAGATGCGATCCCTCGAATTCGATACCTCAGGTTCATTATGACCGAACTTTAAGCCGCTATTCACCCTCAGGAGCGACCAATCGGGCAGATCGGACTGCTTTTGGCCCAAATCTGACCCGTAATTGATCAATCGCTACTTCGGCATCCCGGCGCCCGTAATCTGGCTCGCCCAGAAGTAACTGCTGAGCGGCCCCTGCACTTGCTTGCAAGCCGTCAACCCGAACCCCAACCAGACGCACCCGAGCCCGCTGCAGCCCCAGAGCATCAAAGAGCTGCCTGGCCGTCGTGTAGATCTCTTGGGTGACATCAGTTGAATCTCGCAAAGTTTTAGAGCGCGTGATGGTGCTGAAGTCTGAGAAGCGCACTTTGAGGTGCACACTGCGAGCAACCCGATCCGACTTGCGTAGCCGGCTGCCCACCTGATCGCTGAGCTGCATCAAGTGGGCGTGAATGGTTGGCGCATCTTCGAGATCATCAACAAAGGTTTCTTCTGCACTGATGCTTTTATCTGGAACATGCGCGGTAACAGCGCGCTGATCTCTGCCCCATGACAAGTCATGAAGATGCGCGCCTGCTGCTACACCGATTGCTCGTTGCAACGTAGCTAGCGGGGTGTGCGCAATATCTGCCACGGTAGTCAAACCTAAACGAGTGAGTTGCTCTTCGGTCTTCTCTCCTACTCCCCATAACGCACCTACTGGCAAAGGATGTAAGAAGGCTAAAACCTCATGTGCTGGAACCACCATGAGCCCATCGGGTTTGGCTCTCGTTGACGCTAACTTCGCGATGAATTTCGTAGATGCAACACCAACTGAACAGGTAATGCCCTGTTCGTCGTGAACACGGGCCCGAATCATTTCACCGATTTCACTTGGACTGCCCAGGCGTCTCAAACTTCCACTGACATCAAGGAAGGCCTCATCGACACTGAGCGGCTCAACTGCAGGAGTGACCGAAGAAAAAAGTTCCATGATTGAGCGACTGACTTCTGCGTACTTATGGTGTGACGGCGTAATGACAACCGCAGTAGGGGCAAGTCGGCGGGCTCGACTCATTGGCATCGCCGAATGCACACCCATTGCTCGTGCTTCATATGTTGCTGAAAGAACCACGCCACGGGAACCATCCGCACCAATAATCACCGGCTTGCCGTGAAGCTCTGGCCTCGTGCGCAATTCCACTAATGCAAAAAACGCGTCCATGTCGACGTGCAAAATGGTGCACCCGGCATCGTCGTTGCCCACACCGGATCCACCGGCGGCACGACGTACCTGATTACGACTCACACTGACCATTGTTGCGCTCTCCTCTTACCAACCGCTGCTACCTGGACTGCTGTGCCACAACTTTGTGACTGGCCCCGCCGGCAAGACATCTGCATAGGGGGAAACCCGAAAACCACTGGCATGCACTAAAACCCGCGAACCTGCACTCTCAACGCCAACTGGTCGGTCACTCATCAATGCCTGTCGCACCGCATCAGCCCCGGCCGCACGCCAGTGCTCATGCACCGCGCCAAGTTCCCAAGCCCCAGTGGCCCGAATTGAAACGCCTCGTGGACCCGTGCGGCGAACATGGCCACGTACGAGCAATAACCAGGAAGAAAAGACTGTGCTGGCATACGGCACTTGGAAATCCTCAAAGAAGGTGGCATCGAGTGGACCTGTGGCGTCGTCAAGGGTTAAAAAGATGACGCGCTTACCGTTACGAATTGGCGGAGTCTGGGTAGCAACTTTCACCCCAGCGATGTAGATCTCTTGCTCAGAACGGCAATTCAATAGTTGCTCAGCGCGCGTAATTCCCAGCTCGGTGAGCATCGGTCGAAAGAACTCAACGACATGTTTACTCACATCAAGACCCAGCAGATCCAACTCAGCGCGCACTGATTCACCCAGTGTCATCTCTGGCAGCCCAGATGCCAGAGTCGTCGCTGGATCGTCGCCAAGATCAAGCAGCAACTGACCTGGGCCATCGCCTCTTGACCGTCGATCAAGATCCGCAAGTTGCAATAACAAATCTCGACGAGTGAGGTGCCCACGCTCACGTACTGATCGGTTTCGATCGATGTCATATAACTGATCAAATGCGCCAGTCAGTACCAGATGCTCAGCTGTTGGACGTGCGATCCCAGAACGGTTCCATGCATCACTAAGGGATTGATATGGCTGCCCAGCAACGAGTCGTTCGACTTCATGAGTATTGATGCCTTTGACCTCAAAGAAAGGAACGCGCACGCCTTCTCCGGTTGGGGTTGGCTCAACTTCATACACCTGCGTCGAACGATTGATATCAATACCAAGAATCTCTACCCCGAAATGTCGAGCATCATCAAGGATGAGTCGCTTGGGATACATCCCCGGATCGAACGTCAGAATTCCGGCATAAAACGCAGCTGGATGATGAGTTTTAAGCCATGCTGATTGATACGTCGGCAACGCAAAGGCAGCCGCATGGGCTTTACAGAAACCAAATGACGCAAAGGAACGCAAGATGTCCCAGACTTTTTCCACCACTTCTAAGGAATAACCACGACGGAGTACCGTGGGATAAAACCAAGTGCGCACATCGTCAATACCTACTTGGGTATTCATGGAGCGACGAGTTTCATCTGCTTCAGCCAGCGAGCACCCCGTCATCACCGAAACGATGCGCATCACTTGTTCATGAAAGACCACAACACCTTGGGTCTCTTCTAAAATCGGCCGCAAATCTTCGTGCACAAACTGCGGAGTAGACCAGCCTTGCCGCGCACGCAAGAACGGATTAATCATGTCTGACTTCACCGGGCCCGGCCGAAATAATGAGATATCAATAATGAGATCGTTGAACGTTTCGGGACCAAACTTACCAACGAGTTCACGCTGGCCCGGCGACTCAATCTGGAAACAACCCAGAGTTCGAGTGGAAGCGATCAACTCATAGGTCGCTGGATCGTCAAGCGGCACTTGTTCGAGTTCGAGCGTGGCTCCCTTAGTGCGCTGAATCTCTGCCACGGTGTGTGCGATTGACGACTGCATGCGCACGCCCAACACATCAAGCTTGAGTAATCCCATGTGCTCGACATCGTCTTTATCAAACTGACTCATGGGATAACCCGCGTTACTGGACTGCACAGGAGTGCGATCAAGAAGAGATACGTCGGAAAGCAGTACGCCGCATGGATGCATCGCGATATGACGAGGCAAGCCATCGAGCGCCTCAACGCGAGCCAGGAAACCATCCAATTTCCCTTCTGCCGCCATCACCCCAAATCGACTGCGTTTGAGTTCGGGTAGATCATCAAGCGCAGCTCGGGCGTTACGGGCCCGAATATGTGGAAATGCCTTGGCGAATGCATCAATCTCGCCAGCCGGCAAACCAAAAGCCGCACCAACGTCGCGAATGGCATGACGCACCCGATAGGTCTCCATCATGGATACGCAAGCCACCCGCTTATCGCCGAACTTTTCAAAGATCCAGTCGTAAATCTCAAGGCGACGATCAGACTCGACATCAATATCAATATCTGGCAGTTCTTTACGCAAGGTAGAAAGAAATCGTTCCATGAGTAACCCATGCGTAAGCGGATCAACCCCACTTATCCCAAGCAAGTAATTCACCAAACTGCCTGCCCCTGAGCCTCGCGCGGCAACGCGCACCTTGCGACTCGTAACAAGATCGACAACTTCGGCAACAGTAAGAAAGAAACCAGCAAATCCCATCGCACCGATCGTGCGTAACTCTTCTTCAAGACGAATCTTGGCGGCGTCTTGATCGACCTTGGAGGAATATCGCTGCGTAATCGCTTGCCGGCACCGCGTTGCAAGGAGTGCTTGCGCTTGTTGCACTTCGTCGCTTGAATCCGCAGAGTTGGTACCGGCTAAGACATCAAGTTCGGGGACAAAAGCTTGACCAAGACCTAAATCATGTTCTGGGTCAAGCGCGCAACTTTCAATCAGAGTCCAGGTGTCTCGATGCAAGGTTGAGCGAGCAATGCCTGCGACTTGAGCAATCTCTTGGACTCTGGCATCAAGTGCTTGCGGACTATCTAAGGTCGCCTCGCCGTTGTTACTCACCACTCGCGATGAACTCAACGGCACTAACTGACGTGCAGCATCCAAGACGTCTGCTGTAGCTGCATCTTCTGCTTCCAAATATCTCGCACCGTGGCTCAACACCACACGTACGTGATGTTCGCGTGCCCAACTCCACATCCCAGCAGCCTGACTCGTGGACCACGGAGCCTTGCGATCAGTGCGATGACTCCCGATCGCGATCGCAAGACTTGGGCCTACGAGATCACGCCAATGCTGAAGCACTGCAGTGGCTGCTCGTAGTTGTCCGCGCAATAAGCAAGCACCGAGTTCAGAATCTGGGCCCAAGAGCGCAACTAAGCCTTGGCTGTGTGCAACGAGATCTGACGCTTCCAGAATCGGCATCCCATAGGCGTCGGCATTGGCGTGTGCAGCCGAAATTAATCGGCACAGCGAAGCCCAGCCCTGCTTACCTCGAGCAAGAAACACCACTCTTGTGTCTCCTTGTGCTACCCATGCTCCACCTCGAGCAGGAGTGCGCCGGGCTCGTGAATCAACGATCGGCGCGTGAACGGGAACCACAGCAAGGTCAACTCCCACCACTGGCGTAATACCCGCACTCAGCGCGGCTTGCACCCACTGCACTGCGCCATACACCCCATCGCGATCAGTGAGCGCGATGATGCGATGACCGTCAGCTGCGGCACGTTCGATGAGCCGAGCCGGGGTAGCCGTGCCGTATTGCAAGGAATAACTCGAGGCCACGCGCAAATGCGGCCATGACAACAACATAAAGACTCCAGAAAAGGAAAAGTAAGAAAGCGACAGCTACCGGTTGGGAAGGCAGCACAATCGATAGCCGCTGCACCTCGGCTGTCGGGGATCAGCCGGTGAACTAGCTGCCAGTAGGCAGCATGGATTGATGCGTCACACCAAGGGATGCGGTGACCCGCTCAACAAAAGTTTCGACCTCGCGAACCAGATCATCGGCCTCGCGAGAAGTCACACAGGGCACACCTGCCTGCGCCAGAGTTCGCTTTCGAGCACCGGCCGCAAAAAAGTCAGACCATTCAGCGAACTCCCCCGCAACTTCAGGGAGTACTTGCCACACGCTGCGCACTCGGCTACGAGATTTACGTTGCACTCGGCCCCGAGTCGCTAGGACAGCTGCGGCTGCTCGCAGCGCAGCCAAATGGGCTGCCGCATATCGATCAGCTGCAGTGCTGGCCACGATCGCCTCGGCCAAACTACGACGGGCTGCGGCAATGAGTTCATGTGCTGCCGAAGGCAGTGCACTCAGCGCGGTGGCCGAGCGAGGGGTTGCTACCAGAATTGCCATGACAAGCTCCTTATCGGGATGTGATTCGACTCGACTTGCTTCGACCCATCGAC
>WLNQ01000024.1 GCA_009699705.1 Actinomycetota bacterium
TCGCTCAACCCAGAAATCATTCTTACTGAAGCTTTTTATCTGTGCAAAGACGAGTCTGTGGAAGACCTCAGCATGCCGAAATTAGCTAAACGGCTAGGAGTTGGGGTTACCAGCCTGTACTGGTATTTCCACTCCAAGGAAGAGCTTCTTGGAACCATGCTGACTCAAGTTGCAGACGAGTACCTGTCACTGCTGCCCGATCATGAGGGTCTGGCATGGGATGAGCATTTTCGGCGTTATTTCAACGATATGCGCAGAATCTTTCTCACCCATGATGTGATTTGCGACTTTCTCATCATGCGCACCCACGTCTCGCTGATTGGCGCAGATAGCACCGTCTTCATGGATCGGTTGAATAAGGAAGTTGCGATCCTGCTCTATGCAGGATTTGAACCAGAGGTCGCAGCTCGCGCCTATCAAGCCATGTCGGTCTACACCAGCGGCACGGTCCAAAAAGTTCGACTCGCTGAGCTTGGCGGCTTCGATCCAAATCGCAAGATGTTTCCTGATGCTGACAGCGCTATAGAAGCGAAGATCGATGCTTCATATCCAGCATTGCGCGCGACTTATGACTATTGGAATTCAACGTATTCCACCTGGACTGATTTCAATTTTGGACTGAACGTCATCCTTGACGGCTTGCGTATCCATCTGCCCAAGTAGCTTTCCAGAAAACGAAAAGCCCCGGAAGATCACTCTTCGGGGCTTTTCGTCATGTAATGCCTTGGTTTTACAGGCCAATCAGGTCTGCGATACGACGCTTGTGATCAGCAGGAGTGCCGAACAACTGACGATCAGTGGTCGCGCGACGTAGGTAGAGATGGCAATCGTGTTCCCATGTCACGCCGAGACCACCGTGCATCTGCACGCAATCTTGAATGATCTGCACTGACTTGGTGCCGATGTAGGCCTTAGCCACACTGACCAAGCGAGCTGAGTTTTCAGCGCGATTGTTGACTGCTTTGACTGCTTCGTCTGCAGTTGCGTTGCAGCATTCAATCCAGGTGCGCATGTCAGAGAAACGGTGCTTCAGCGCCTGGTAGGAAGCAAGCGGACGACCAAATGAGTAGCGATCGAACGCCCACTGAACAGTGAACTCGAAGACGCGGTTGATTGCGCCGTTCATTTCCGCGCACTGAAGTGCCACAACGACCTGCAGCATCCGCTCAACGATGTCTGCAGTTGCGCTTTCTGTTCCCACCATTGCATCAGCCGACACAGTGACATCGCTGAAGGTGACCGTGGCGTGATGACGTACGAAGTCCAGTGAGTCAACGAGTTCCACCGAAACGCCGGCGGCATCTGCAGGTACAAGGAACAGCGCCACACCCGAAGCAGTCTTTGCAGTTACTAAGAACACGCCAGCAGCATCGCCAGCTTCAACGCGATCCTTGACTCCAGTGATGACGTAGTTGTCACCATTCTTAGTCGCTGTCGTGCTTGGGTTCAGTGGATCCCAATGGCCCTTTGGCTCATAGGCGGCCCAGGTGCCAATGAGTTCGCCACTCATCAGACCTTCGATAGTTTCCGTGTGATCGGGGCCGCCGATGGCTGCACCTTCAACGAGTCCCGCAATAACGGTATTTACTGGCAGCAACGGTCCAGGTGACACCAAGCGACCAAATTCTTCAGCGACAATCGCTAAATCCTGAAAGCCATTGCCGGAGATGCTGCCGCCACCGAGCTCTTCAGGAACGAGGAGCGCGGCCCAACCTAGTTCAGCGCCCTGGGTCCAGAATTCTGCGGGGAAGCCGCCACCTTCCTTGTTGATCGCCCGAACCTTTTCAACGGGCAACTCGTTATCAAGGAATTTCGCAGTGGTGTTGCGGAACAACTTCTGATCTTCTGAAAGTTCGAGATCCATGAGGACTACTCCTTCATTCTTTTCGGCCCAGCCGAGCCAGTGGTCAGTGGTAAGTGGGGGTGGACTTAACGTCCGCGTCGAACCTCACGGAACGGCACATCGCGGTCAGCAGCCATTTCACGAGGCATCATAAGAACCCGCTCAGAAATCATGTTGCGGCTCATCTCGGAGGATCCGCCACCAAGGCTTGCACCCTGACGCATGAGGAACTGAACGCCGACTGAGCGCAGATATCCATCGCCGCCAACAACTGAGGTGACTGCTTCGTCTCCTGCAATATCGAGCATGACGTCCATCTTGTGCTGAGGAATTTCAGCGTGAGCCAGGCGCATCATGGAGCTGGCCATTGCTGGGTACTCCCCTGATGCCATACCCACAGTGATCCGCTTGATCAGCTGATGGTTCACGGTGTCAAGAGCACTTTGCCAGCCAACAATTTCGCGTGTTGCTGGATCTTTGTCCTTGCCAACTGCGCGGGCAACTTCTTCAACCGTGGCACTTGAGCCACCTCGTGTAGGGGGCTGGCCGCTGACGTACGGAGAACCGCCGCCAACCGCTTGGCGTTCGTAGAACAACTGACGCTGACCAACGGTCCAGCCATCGTTTTCAGTACCGACGAGGTTGCCAGCAGGAACGACGAGATCTGTGAAGAACTCCTCACAGAACTCCTCTGAACCGTCAACCATGCGTACCCGCTGAAGGTGGGTGGCGTCATCGTGGACGGGAACGATGATCATTGAAAGACCTCGGTGCTTTGGTGCGTCCCAATCGGTGCGCACGAGGCAGGTCGCGAAGTCGGCTGCATAGGCAAAAGTGCTCCAGCACTTCTGGCCATTGATGATGTAGGTGTCACCATCGCGCTGAGCGCGGGTGAGCAAGCCTGCGAGGTCGGAACCGCCGCTTGGCTCTGAGAGGAACTGGCACAGGATCATTTCGCCTGAGATCGCTCCGCGCAGGTAGGTCTGCTTCTGCTCTTCTGAGCCCATATCGAGCAACATGCCGGAACAAATAGACAGTGACGGGACGTTCAAGCGAAGCGGCATCTCATAGGAGACCGACTCCTCAGTGAAAGCAGCCTGGTGGGCTGGTGACAGGCCTTGGCCGCCGTATTCCTTGGGGAAACAGATCCCGGCGAAACCGCCGGCGAAGAGCTTCTTTTGTAGCGCACGGTGCTCAACCCACTCACGGTCTGCAACACGGTTCGTGTTGTATTCCTTGGCCGGATCAAGTTTCGGCATATTCTCCGAAAGCCACGCGCGAGCGCGGATCCGGAAATCTTCTACCGACTCCAACTGGTCAGACATGAACTCCCCAACTCTGTCGTGACCAGGGATATTGGTCACTAACATCTTGAATGGAACACGGACGGGCCTAATACATGCTAAAAATCTGCCTATTAGACCTAGATGGGTATACGACCACTCGGCGCAAGCCTTGTCAACCGATCTTGGACAACCCGTATGAGATGTTTGTCGCATCGCGCATCGTTGAAGGAGCTGCATGTCTGCCACGCACAACCCGGCCCCCACTGTCATGGCTACTGCCGTGGCTGCTTTCCCCAACATTGCGGAGGTTCAGGTCAAACTGGCCGAAGCCGGCTACATCGCTGACCCCCACATTGCCGGAGTTGTCTCCTTGGCTGCCCAACTCGGCAAGCCACTACTCGCTGAGGGTCCAGCAGGCACAGGCAAGACCGAACTTGCGAAAGCGATTGCTCGCTCGTTGAACGCCCGGCTCATTCGGCTGCAGTGTTACGAAGGCCTCGATGAATCACGCGCCCTTTACGAGTGGGATTACCGCAAGCAGTTGCTTCGCATTCAGGCTGTGCGCCAAGAAGAAGCTGGCGACTGGAATGCAATCGAAGACGACATCTTCGGCGAGGAGTACCTCCTACACCGTCCGCTGCTCGAAGCAATTCAGGCCGAAGACGACGTCGTACTTCTGATCGACGAGGTTGATCGTCTCGATATCGAGACAGAAGCGCTCTTGCTAGAAATTCTTTCCGACTTCCAGGTTTCGATTCCAGAACTCGGCACTGTGCATGCCCGTCAGCATCCACTCGTGGTTCTTACTTCGAACAACAGCCGCGACCTTTCGGAGGCACTCAAGCGTCGCTGCTTGTTCATGCATGTTGGCTACCCAACTGTGGATCGCGAACGCGAAATCATTTTGACCGCAGTTCCTGGAATTACTGAGAATCTTGCAGAGCAAATTGCTCGCATTGTTCGCACGCTTCGTGATCTCAACTTAAAGAAAAGTCCATCAGTATCAGAAACTATTGACTGGGCTCGTGTGTTGGTACTGCAGGGCAAGACTGATGTAACTACTGACACTGTTATTGAACATCTGTCGGTGCTACTCAAGCATCAATCAGACATTGAAAAGGCAACTGAGGAACTCACTGGCGCATGAGTTATTCACACACAAGACTCACGCTACTCCGACAAAAAACGGAGTACTTCGTCTTGACACTTGAAGTTCGAAGTGGTGGCGTAATGGTCGACACCCTTCAGAACAACGAGACGAGCCTCGGGCAGTGCAGCGGTCATCGCATCTGCCGGGCCGACCATGTCTCGATCACCAATAACTACCAAAACGGGCACAGTCACCTTCGACAATTCAGTAAGAGGCGGCATTTCAGTAAAGCCCTTGACGTAACGCTCAACCGAAGCACGGTCGTTGCCCGCAGTTTCGAGAAGTTGGACCACCAAATCAGCCAACTCGAAGCCATCAGGATTGACTCTATGCGTCCACATGCCGTCGCCAATACCAAGCAAAACCACCTTGCGGAAGGCGCTGGGCTTTGCGATAGCGGCACGAAGAACCAGCCGGGCACCGGCACTAAATCCAATGGCATCAACCGGGGCAAGTTCACTCGCGGCGTCAATAAGTCGTTGAACTGCTTCGTTTTCACCACCAGGTGCCTCAGGGGCGCTGCCGTGGCCTGGCAGTTCGTGGGGGATCACCGAGAAGCCTTCGGATGCCAAAATGTCATCCCACCCACTCACCCCCCAGTTGTGTGCGAAGGACGAGCCAAGACCATGGACGAGCATTACGGGAACCGACATGCGTGGAGCATAAAGCGAAATTGGGGCGGTGTGCATCATGCTTTTAACAGTTGAGGGTCTGGTGCGTGAACTTCGCACCATCGGAATCCCAGTTTCGACCACCGAGCACATCGATGCCGCTCGAGCATTGAAAGTCATTGACATCGGTGATCGGTCCCAGGTGAAAGCCGCTATGTCAGCGACGATGGTGAAGCGAATTGAGCACCTCGCAGCTTTTAGCACCGTCTTCGACTTATTCTTTTCCGGCCTCGTTCCCACGGGTGAGCTCACCGAAGAAGGCCAAGAAGGAAGTCCGAACAGTATCGCGGCGATGCTCAATGCACTAGAAGACGACGAGCTCCGGGCCATGCTCATCGACGCCACGGCCAATAACGACGAGTTGATGATGAACGCACTCATCGAAGCCTTCGTGAATAGAAAAGCCAACATCCAGCAGGGTGCGCAAGTTGCCGGAAATTTGTATGTTTTCCGGGTACTGCGGTCTCTGGATCTGCCTGACATCAAAGAACAATTGATTGATCGCGAAGGTATCGATGCAGAAGCTCCCGGTGCTGACCTGCAACAACGCTTAGCTGAAACCGATGCAGATCATAAGGTTGAACTCCTTCAGCAAAAGGTTGAAGCCGCCGTTCGCTTACAACTTGTTGCGGATCGTGGAGCGAGTGCTGTTGCCCGATCTCTACGTTCGAAACTGCCTGAGGATATTGACTTTCTCACTGGTTCGACAGCTGAAATCGAAGCCCTTGAGTGGACTTTGGCGCCTCTGCCAGTGCAGCTTGCGCAAAAACTTGCAGCAAAACGTTCGCATGGTCGTCGAGGAGCAATCGACTTCCGTGGGACGGTTCGACATTCAATGTCAACTGGTGGAGTGCCTGTTGATATTGCCTTTAAAAAGCCACACCCACCGAAGCCCGAACTCATTGTGCTGGCTGATATCTCAGGATCCGTTGCATCATTTGCAACCTTCACCCTGCAATTGACTTTTGCTATTCGCTCTCAATTTCGAAGTGTGCGTAGTTTCGTCTTCATCGATGGCATCGACGAAGTCACTGACATCATGCAAACCTCTGAGAACATCACCGAAGCCGCCGGACGCATTGATGATGAGAAGAAGGGCTTCTCCCTCGATGGTCGCTCAGATTACGGTTCGGCATTCCGCGATTTCGTCAAGCGCTGGGGGATGCAAATCACCAGCCGCAGCATCGTCTTGATCCTTGGCGATGGACGATCCAACTACCGCCAACCTTCAGAAGACATGGTCGAATTCATGTCTAAGCGAGCCCATCGCGTGTTTTGGCTAAACCCCGAACGCGAGGTGAGCTGGGGTGAAGGGGACTCGGTCATCAATAAGTACGCAGAACATTGCAGCGCCGTTTACGAGTGCCGAAATGTTCGTCAGTTGAAAGCGTTCATCGAGGAGCTCGATTAACGATAGATTTCATCAAGTTCCAACAAGGAAAGGACACCATGAGCAACATCTCTGAGGCCATGCAGGCCGCTGTCGGCACTGTTACCGGCCGCACAACAAGTTACCCAATCAGCGAATCAGATATTCGCAAGTGGGCTCTGGCCGTTTATTGGCCAGGTCAGCCACCAGCAATGTTTATCGATCCAGCAGCAGCCGCTAAAACGGTTCACGGCGGGATCGTTGCCCCTGAGGAGTTCAATCCTTTTGCCTGGATCGCTCCCGCCCACGAGGCATTCATCAAGAATGCTGGAAAGTTGGAGAACAACAATCCAGACAACCCAGAAATTGCACTTGGAATGAGCGGCCCAGGCCTAAAGTTCCAGCTCAACGGTGGCATGTCTGTTGAATATGGTGTTCGTATGCGTGCTGGTGATGTCATCACCAGCGAAAGCTCGGTCGGCGAATATTCAGAGCGCGAAGGCCGTCTAGGTCTCATGCTTTTCAGCCGCGGGATATCAACTTGGACTAACCAAAAAGGTGAGATGGTCAAGCGGACCACCGGCACCTTGATTCGGTACTAGGAGGAATGAACATGACTGTAAACGTCGGCGACGTAATCCCAACTTTCGTTCGTGAAACAGGTTTTGCGAACTGGAACCGCTACGCAGCAGTGAACGACGAGTTCGTTCCTATCCACATGGATGATGCTGCAGGCGAAGCAGCCGGTAACGGCGGAGCTTTCGGCATGGGCAATCTGCAATGGGCTTACCTACACAACATGCTTCGTGCATTTGTTGGCGAAAATGGCGAGATTTTGGGCATGGAAGTTCAATTCCGTAGCCCAAACGTCAAGGGTCAAACCCTCACTGCGCATGGAGTCGTCACCGGTATTGAGGGTGACGTCATCTCCTTGGAAATATGGACTGACACGCAAGATGGCCTCAAGCTCGCACCTGGATCTGCCACCGTGCGAATGGGCAAGTAATTCAAGACAGAGCTAAGCGAACGGGTTACCGCGCCATTTGCCGGTAACCCGTTCGAGTTCTTCGTCAGCAACCCAAACAAGGAGACCGGCAATGCCTGACACTTATATGGTTCCTGAAGTACTCGCTGCGATCGGTCGCGAATGCTCCAGAAGTACGAGTTTCCCGATCAGCACATCGGATATCCGCAAGTGGGCATTAGCTGTCTATTGGCCTGAAACTCCACCTCAGGCTTTTATTGATGCTGAATACGCCCCCGAAGACTTCGACCCGTTCGCCTGGGGTCCGGCCAAGTACGAGTCTCTTTTACCTGAAGATGACGGAAGTGTCATCTACCGGCATGGGATTAATCAGAAGGCTCTCGGGATTCCCGAATGGGAATTTATGGTTGGCGTCAATGGCGGCATGGACTGTAAGTACGGCGTTCGTATGCATGCTGGAGATGTCATCACCGATGTCAAAAGTGTGGGTCAGTGGAGCGAACGGCAAGGCAAGACCGGCCTGATGCTCATGACTCGGGTTGTTAGCGTTTGGACCAATCAGCGCGGCGAGGAAGTCAAGCGCACAATCAACACAGGGATCAGTTACTAGAAATGTATGTGGCATGACATCTGTTGGGGACTCAATTCATCCCTATGTTGTCACCACCACCGTTGAGAACTGGAACCGTTTCGCCGCGATCAATGACGAATTTATTCCGCATTCAATGGATGATCAGGCTGCGATCTCGGAAGGGTTCCCTTCAGCTTTCGGCATGGGCAATATTCAGTGGGCCTATCTACATAACATGCTTCGTACCTTCGCCGGCGTAAACGGCACCATCATGAAGCTCGAAATTCAGTTTCGGCGCCCAAACACCAAAGGCCAAACACTCACAGCTCAAGGCAAGATCACTGCAGTGACGGATGGTGTTATTTCCCTGGATATTTGGACCCAAGACCAAGAAGGAAACCAACTCGCGCACGGTTCAGCGGTTGTTCGACCATCGACCTGGGTACCTGCATAGACATCGGAAATGAGTGAGGCCCACGATATTTCGTGGGCCTCACTCATGAACATCAGAACTATTGAATACCTACTTAGCGAACGGATCCCCAGCGATTTCTTCGGTGGTGAAGAACATCGGTGCGCCGTGGGTATCATCAACGTTGCAATACACAAGGTTCTCGCGAAGACGCGTGGTGCGAACGCCTTGCTTATTCAACCAAGCTTCTGCGGAATTCAGATCAAGCACCTTCCAGCGAAGTGAATAGATGCAGTTTCCCCATTTTTCAACATGGCGTCCCAGATCCGAGTCCATTTCAAGTGGCTGAGCAAGCTGCAATAGGCAGTCGCCAAGTTGCAAAGTCATGTACTTGCATTGCAAATCTTCGTCAATGCCATCTTGAATTGGCACTGCCTGCATGACATCAACATAGGTAGCAACTGCAGAATCAAGATCCTTCACACCAAGAGTGACGTATGCGAAGCGGTCAAACGTCATTGGATGCTGTTCATACAGGCGCATGAGTTCGGTGTACGTGTCTTGATCCTTTGGATCATTGCGCATATCCGTCTTGCACAGTTCAACCATCAGACCAGCAGTATCGCGCGGGCTTGGGTAGAAGTACACAGTCTCTGGATCAAGCTTCTCAATTTTGCCGCCACCAGGAGCGCCAATGTAAATGCCTTTTTCAAGCAAGCGATCAGCTAGCCCAGCCAAGTCATCAACCTTGTAGCCAACTGAGTGCAGGTGCTGACCAAACTTTGTGTAAAACTTGCCGACTGGCTTGTTCACATCGATTGGAAAGTTGGGTGCCATCGTTTCGATGCAAGTATCAGCAACCATTACCAATGAAGCCCAGCGGTCTTCTGGCGGAAGGTAGTTCAGCTCATCAATACCCATGTAGCGATATCCGCCAAAGACTCGGGCATAAAAATCATTGAGTTTGTGGACGTCGTCAGTCATGTGCACGAAGTGAATCATGTTTCCGATGCCGTAATCACCGGTGGTCTTGTACTGCCTGCGCATTGCTCTCCTTCATAGGGCTTAGGCCTAATCGTCGAAAAGGGTTAGCCCAAAGTTAAGGCCCCGAGGTATACCTCGGGGCCAAAACGCAGAAAAATCTTGACGAAATTACGCCTTCTTGGAGAACGGATCCCCCGGGATTTCCTCATCGGTAAAGAACATTGGAGCATTGAGGGTATCTTCCACATTGCATGCAATGAGGTTGGCGCGGGGACGAGTAGTGCGCACACCCTGCTTGTTCAACCATGCTTCTGCCGAATCTAGGCTCTTAACCTGCCAGCGCAGTGAGTAAATGCAGTTACCCCACTGCTCGACATGGCGTCCAAGATCGGAATCCATTTCCAGTGGCTGAGCAAGCTGCAATAGGCAGTCGCCGAGCTGAACGGTCATGTACTTGCACTGCATGTCTTCATCAATGCCGTCTTGAATTGGCACTGCCTGCATGACATCAACATAAGTAGCAACTGCTGAGTCCAGATCCTTCACGCCAAGGGTGACGTAGGAAAAACGATCAAGAGTCATTGGGTGCTGTTCGAATAGGCGCATCAACTCTGAGTAGTGCTCGTTGTCCTTTGGATCATCTGGCATATCCGTCTTGCATAGTTCAACCATCAGGCCAGCAGTATCGCGTGGGCTTGGGTAGAAGTAGAGAGTCTCTTCATCAAGTTTGTCGATCTTTCCGCCACCTGGCTTGCCGATGTAGACACCCTTTTCGAGCAAACGATCTGCAAGGCCAGCGAGGTCTTCTACTTTGTAGCCAACTGAGTGCAGGTGCTGACCAAACTTTGAGTAGAACTTGCCAACTGGCTTGTTCACGTCAACTGGGAAGTTCGGTGCCATCGTCTCGATGCACACATCGCCAACCATGAGCAGGGATGCCCAGCGATCTTCTGGTGGCAAGTAACTTGGAACGTCAACAGTCATAAAGCCAAAAGCGCCGAACACGCGATGGTAAAACTCGTTGAGCTTATTGACATCGTCCGACATGTGAATGACGTGGATCATGTTTCCGATGCCGTAATCACCGGTGGTCTTGTACTCGCGCTTCATTACTCTCCTTTTATACGTTTTGAGTGACGATTACTTCTGGGATGTTTTAACGGTGAGGTCCCACAAAAAACTGCAGGGCCTCACCGTCAATAAACTGTTTCGCGAAATTACGCGTTCTTTGAGAAAGGATCCCCTGGGATTTCTTCATCAGTGAAGAACCAAGGAGCGCCCAAGGTGTCTTCTACATTTGCCACCAGCAGACTTGGGCGGGGACGCGTGGTGCGAATTCCCTGCTTGTTCAACCATGCTTCTGCAGAAGCGATGTCGCGCACCTTCCAGCGAAGGCTGTAGATGAAGTTGCCGTACTTCTCGACGTGACGACCGAAGTCGGTGTCCATTTCAAGTGGCTGAGCAAGCTGCAGCAAGCAGTCGCCTAGTTGAACGGTCATGTACTTGCACTGCAGGTCTTCATCGATGCCATCTTGCAATGGCACTGCCTGCATGATGTCCACGTAAGTCGCAACTGCTGAGTCCAGATCCTTCACACCGAGCGTGACGTATGAGAAACGCTCAATCGTCATTGGATGCTGTTCGAATAAGCGCATCAACTCTGAGTAGTGCTCGTTATCCTTTGGGTCATCTGGCATATCGACCTTGCACAGTTCAACCATCAGACCAGCAGTATCACGTGGGCTTGGATAGAAGTAGTGAGTGTCCTCTTCAAGCTTTTCGATCTTTCCGCCACCAGGTGCCCCGATGTAGATGCCCTTTTCAAGCATGCGTGCGGCTAGGCCTGAAAGGTCTTCGACTTTGTAGCCAACTGAGTGCAGGTGCTCGCCAAACTTTGAGTAGAACTTGCCAACTGGCTTGTTCACGTCGACTGGGAAGTTCGGTGCCATCGTCTCGATGCACACATCGCCAACCATGAGCAGGGATGCCCAGCGATCTTCTGGTGGCAAGTAACTTGGAACGTCAACAGTCATGAAGCCAAAGGCACCGAAAGCACGGTGATACAACTCGTTGAGCTTATTGACATCGTCCGACATGTGAATGACGTGGATCATGTTTCCGATGCCGTAATCACCGGTGGTCTTGTACTCGCGCTTCATTACTTCTCCTATTGCGTGACAAATTACTTTGCGTGACGAATTGCTGAAAAAATTGCTGTTAGGCGTCTGGCCCGGTCTTGCTCACCCAATGCAGGACAGGTGGATCGATTTCACGATCCATGAACTCAGTTTGGGTGAACCCTGCTGCCGCCGAGAAAAGTCCAGCTGCTGCAACTGCAACATCTGCTTCCTCGATTTCATACACTGCTGCGAATCGATTCAACTTGTCGCCAGTAGCGGGATCCGTCAGTTGCCAACGAGTGACTTTGCTGATTGACGGAATTGCAGCGCGGACTTCAGGGATATGAAGCTCGGTGTACCACTGTGAAAAACCTTCGACGTCAGCTACAGACGTCGGGCTTGAGTACGCAATGAGCAGTGTGCTTGCCATGGTGAACCTCCGAATGAGTAATTAGACGTCGTAGTGATAAAAACCGCGGCCAGTCTTGCGACCAAGCCAACCTAAACGCACATATTGCTTGAGCATTACGGGTGGGAAGTACTTCGGATCCCGAGTCTCTTCGTAAATCGAAGCGCCCATGTCATGGACGATGTCTAGGCCGATGAGATCTGCAAGCCGAAATGGGCCCATTGGATGGTTGAAGCCGAGCATCATGACTTCATCGATGGATTCCATCGGCGCAACGCCTCGCTCTAACGCGCGGATCGCATCGTTGAGGTACGGGGTGATGAGTAGGTTGCCAACAAAACCCGGCACGTCGTTCACCACTACTGGGCTCTTGCCCATGCGCTGTGCCAACTCAACCATCGCAGCGACGTCAGCTTCGGATGTCACTGGTGTCTTAATAACTTCAACCAATTTCATCGCTGGAACTGGGTTGAAAAAGTGCAGGCCCACGACACGCTCTGGACGAGTTGTGGCAGCGGCCAAAATCACCAAAGGGATAGTCGAGGTGTTCGAAGCAATGAACGTGTTTGGTCCAACGAGCTTGTCGATACGACCCAGGATGTCATTCTTGAGGGCAACATCTTCATAGACTGCTTCAACCACAATGTCTGCGCCAGCTACTGCGCCAAGATCAGTTGTAATGCTGAAGACTTCACGAGCTCTCGCCGCTTGCTCTTCAGTGATCTTGCCTCGCTTCAATGTGGCATCAAGGCCAGCGTTGATGCGATTGAGTGCTCGCTCTGCTGCTGCATCGCTGGTTTCGATACCAACAACTTCAATTCCGGTCTGAGCTGCGACCTGAATGATTCCGCTGCCCATTGTGCCGCAACCAACTACGGCCATCTTGTTAACTGCCACGAACCTGTCTCCTTGACTGCGCGGGCTATGGCCGCACCTAAGCCTGTTGGGTGTTGAGGACTATTTCGACGCTAGTGCAATCGAAAAGCCCCGTCCACTTCACCGCAAATATTCAGCGGCCGACGGGGCTTTTCGATGAAGAAACTACGGTGCTAGAACCTCGATGATGACTGCTCCACCTTGTCCGCCACCGGCACACATAGTGGAAAGGCCGATGCCGCCGCCACGACGACGAAGTTCATGAACCAAAGTTGCGATTTGGCGGGTACCTGAAGCCGCAACAGGGTGGCCAAGTGAGCAACCACTGCCGTAAATGTTGACCTTTTCTTCGTCAATCCCCATCAACTTGCAGGCAGCGACAGGAACCGAGGCGAAGGCTTCATTGATCTCCCAGAGGTCAATATCAGCAATCGTGAGGCCAGCGCGCTCCAGTACTTTTTCAGCTGCTGCTAGAGCACCCATGCCTGTGTACTTAGGGTCAACGCCAGCCGCAGCCCAAGCCTTTACTTTGGCTAGTGGAACCAGGTTGTGCTCTGCTGCGTACTTGTCGCTCACAACGACAACTGCAGAAGCTGCATCATTGACGCCTGAAGAGTTACCGGCAGTAATTGAGAAATCATCAATTTCTGGGTGAAGCGGCTTCAGTGTTCCCATTTTCTCCAAAGTTGAGCTTGCACGTGGGTGCTCGTCAACTGAGAACTCGACAGTCGAACCATCTTTGGTCTTCACTGTGATGGGACGAATTTCATCGAGGAACTTGCCATCTTCGATTGCCTTGGAGGCACGCATGTGTGAACGCCAAGCCCACTTGTCCATGTCTTCACGGCTCAAGCCAGCCTGTTGAGCAACGTTCCAGCCAACCGACAACGTCACATCGTCGTTTGCGTCTTCACGATGTGGGAATGTTGGTGCCATACGTGTCTCAAACTCATCTTCGGTGCCAAGCACGCGGAAAACCGTGCGCGGTCCTGCTGATGAAGCTTGCACTCCACCCGCGACGACTACGTCTTCCATGCCGGCAATGATTGATGCAGCGGCACTGCCAACAGCAGCCAAACTTGAAGCGCAGTGACGGTTCACGGCCTGGCCGGCAACACCCTGGAGTCCGTTTGCAACAGCTGCATAGCGAGCTAGGTCGCCGCCGCCGTAGCCAGCCTCGCCAAGAATGACGTCGTCGACATCGCTGCCATCGATACCTGCGGCTTTAATCGCTTCGCCGATGATGAATGTCGCAAGATCTTCAGCTGAGGTTTCACTCAGAGTACCTTTGCGTGCAGTACCAATAGGGGTGCGAATAGCGCTGACAATGACTGCTTCGGTCACGATTACCTCACAAAGACATGGCGTCAAAATTAACGCCGAAGGACGGGTTCCACGAGCTTCCCGTCAAATGGCGGGCTCTCTTCGGACCTCTTACTTTAGTAATAATAAGGCCATATATGTAATTGCGGTAGACGATTCGCTAATATTCGCTTTCGGCGTCAGCGAGCGCGCTGCCGACTCCCATGAAGGTCCTTGATTCCATCGACCTCATGGCACTATTCAGGAGGAAAAATGGAACTCAAGGGTTCTTCAGCCATCGTAACCGGCGGTGCCGGCGGCTTCGGCGAGGCAACAGTTCGTCGCTTGGTCGCTCAAGGTGTCAAGGTCGTTATCGCTGATCTCCACGACGAGCGGGCTAATGCCCTCGTGAAGGAACTCGGTTCCAGCATCCAATACGTGCGCACGGACGTAACTGACGAGCAGAACGTGATCGAAGCGATCAATGCCGCTCAGGACATGGCTCCACTTCGCGTGGCAGTTGCCGTTCACGGTGGCCCAGCAGCCGGTAAGCGCATTGTCGGACGTAACGGCGAGACCTACCCAGTGGAAACTTTCCGCCGCACGGTTGAAATCTTCCTCGTAGGCAACTTCACCGTGCTTTCTCGTGCGGCTGCTGTTATGAGCCAAAATGAGCCTCTCGCTGACAACCAGCGTGGTGTTTGCATCGGAACCGCTTCAATCGCCGGTTTTGAAGGCCAAGTTGGCCAGGCTGACTACTCAGCAGCAAAAGGTGGCATTATCGGCATGACCCTTACTGCAGCTCGTGATCTTGGTCCAGCGGGAATTCGAGTAATGACCATCGCGCCAGGAACTTTCCACACCTACGCCTACGGCGATACGCCGATCGAAGAGCTCAACGAGCGGTTCGCTCAGCACATCCCTAACCCAAAGCGCATGGGTCGGGCCGATGAATATGCACAGCTCGCGCTTCAAATCTGCGAAAACGACTTCCTCAATGGGTACACGATTCGCCTTGATGGAGCCCAGCGCTTCTAAGCATCCACACCATAAAAGTGGCTGGCACCGATATTGGGTCGGTCACTTTTGTGATGTTCCACCCCAGCACGGCCCATCTCCAGCCATAATCTGCCCATTCAATAAATGTCTTACCAGGATCAACAGGAGGAACTATGGAACTCAAAGGCGCATCAGCAATCGTGACTGGCGGAGCCGGCGGCTTCGGCGAAGCAACCGTTCGACGTTTGGTAGCTGCAGGTACAAAGGTTGTTATCGCTGATCTCCACGACGAGCGGGCAACTGCGCTTGCAAAGGAGCTTGGCTCTTCAGTGCAGTACGTGCGCACTGACATCACCGATGAACAAGCCGTGATCGAAGCGGTGAACGCGGCTCAGGAAATGGCCCCACTTCGTGTCGCAGTTGCAGTCCATGGTGGCATGGGCGGCCCAGGCGGAGGCGCGGTTCGTATGGTGGATCGCCATGGCGTACCGATTGCACTTGAGTCTTTCCGTTTCACAGTCGAGATCTACCTCGTCGGTCACTTCACGGTACTTTCCCGTGCAGCAGCCGTCATGAGTCAGAATGAAGCCGACGCCGACGGCCAACGTGGCGTCTGCATCGGAACTGCTTCAATCGCCGGCTTTGAAGGCCAAGTTGGCCAGGTTGCTTACTCTGCCGCTAAGGGTGGCGTCATCGGCATGACCCTTACTGCAGCTCGTGATCTTGGTCCTGCAGGTATCCGAGTGATGACCATCGCACCTGGAACCTTCCACACCTACGCATACGGTGATGCATCTGCTGAAGCACTCAACGAGCGTTTCGGTGCACTTATCCCTAACCCAAAGCGCATGGGTCGCCCTGATGAATATGCACAGCTCGCAATGCAGATCTGTGAGAACGATTTCCTCAACGGTTACACCATCCGTCTTGATGGAGCCCAGCGCTTCTAAGCACTCAAGTAGAAACGGCCGGCGGATATCCTTTCGCCGGCCGTTTCTTCACGTCTAGCCATCCACGCGTAGGCTCCCGACAATGGCCAGCATTCTTGACATCCTGACAATCGATCGCATTGATGAAGATAACTTCATCACCCGAGTTGTCGATCCTGACTTTCCTGGCTTGTACGGCGGCCAGGTTGCCGCACAATCCCTCTTGGCTGCGTGTCAGACAGTTGAACCAAGCCAAGTTCCACATTCACTTCATGCGTACTTCCTGCGGGCAGGGCGCAGCGCACGGCCAATTGAGCTGCAGGTTTTTCGAGACCGTGACGGGCGTTCATATGCCGCTCGACGGGTAGTGGCAGTTCAAAACGGCGAAGTGATCTTCAACATGTCGGTGTCGTTTCATCAGCCAGAAGATGGGCCAGACGTACAAGCAGTCTCAATGCCTTCGGTGCTAAGTCCCGAGGAATCTATCGCCCAACATGCGCCTCGCGGATCGCAAGACATCCAACTGCGCAATGCGGCACCTAACGACGATCACGATATGCCGCATTGCACATGGACCCGATCGATTACTGAACTTCCTGATGACCCACATCTGCACGCTTGCGTATTGACGTACGTCTCAGACTTTTACACTGGCCTGATCGAATTCGATGAGTTTCCAAAGAACCCTCGTGTTGCCAGCCTGGACCACGCAATGTGGTTTTATCGCCCGGTCAACATGAACCAATGGAACTTGATGGACTGGCTTCCACAATCGATGGCTTACGGCCGCGGACATTACATCGGCCATATCTACGATCAGCAAGGTCGGCTCGTGGCCGGCTTAGGTCAAGAAATGGTCGTTCGTGAATCCAGGTGACCCCCCCCTTAATTGTGAGTCAAGATTTTTGCGAGACAGTACAACCGGCCTACCTCTTGCAGTAACAGTTACGGCGCAAGAATAATTGGTTCAGTGCCCTCGATGGCGTGAGCAGCCGCATTCCAATGTGGGTCTTCAAGGCCGAGTAGTTCACTTTTAAGCCAGGCGAAAACAGCAGAGCTGACAATGACAAGCAAGATTGCTAATCCTGCAACCACGCCGGCCTGTCTACCGACTTCCGGCTCTAGGGTGTTGGCTCCAATCGAGGCTGAAGCAAGTACAAATCCCACCACCACGGCTCCGAATCCGGCACCCATGTGGTTGCTGAATGTGCGTGTTCCGAAAAGTGTCGAGGACCATCGTTGGCCCGTTTCCTTAATTACTCCCATATGTCCATACAGTCGAATGAGACCGAATCCAGCGCCGGCAAGGATGAGCGAAGGTAGGACCGTGAGATATGACGGTGACTGCACTCCAACGAAGAACCACCAAGTCATGCTCAGCCCTAAAAGAACACATCCAATGAGCGTTTCTTTTTGCCTAGTAAGCCCGTGCTTTTCACGAAATCGGTGTGCTGCTAGGTGCAAAGAGATTAATGGTACGACCAGCGGCAAAAGTCCGATGCCAATCCAGACTGAACTTAGATTGGTATCAGCGTCAAGAATGACAGTGAATGCAGCCACAACTACGAAAAGCGCGCCCACATGTATGGCTCCGAAAATATCCGTGAGCCACATTCGGCGGTTGTGCAAGACAATGTTGGTATCGAAGAGTTTATTGGATGCTTTTCTATTGAGAATTAAAAAGCCACCTATACATGCCACACCAGCGATCAAAATTGTGAAGACTAGTGACCAGTTAGCTACTTGATTCTTTGCGGCGAGAATCGCGAGGTAAGGGCTTAATATTCCAAGGCCTAAAAGCATCGTGGGAAAGAGCAGACCGAGGGTGAAGGTGCTATCAGTGTCGCGACTTTCCTTCATGGCATACGCACCGAGAGCAAGTGCGACGAGCATGAGTGAGGCATCGAATAAAAAGGGCAATCGCCACTGCGTTTGGGTAGAGATAATTGGGCCAAACACAGGTCCAAGTACCATTCCCGACATTCCAGCCCCACGCCAAAGGAGCCAGGCGTCATGACGTGTCGTTCCATGCATCGTGGTGACGAGGATTCCACCGGTTGAAGTAAGTATCAGAGCCGCACACGACCCCATAAGTATTCGAACGATGAGTAGCGACCAA
>WLNQ01000025.1 GCA_009699705.1 Actinomycetota bacterium
ACGTCAGCGAAACTTCGACCTTGCGGACTGCTGTGCCTTGGGTTGAGAGGGTCCTTCGGCGCAGCAAGTGCCCGCTCATTCTGCCAGACCATTGCCGCGGTGGTGACCACGGCCACCCTTGAGCCCTATTGACCCAGCATCTTCTTGAGGTCAGGTGGCAAAGATCCCAGATTTGGCGGCGCTATCTCTTGGCTAGCACCCTGTTGTTGATCTCCAAGAATTCGCTTGGCAGGGTTACCGCTGCGCCCTTGAGCACCCTTGGCCGCCTTTTGCTGCTTTGGCATCTTGCCCTTGGATTTCTTGCCGCCACCCATGCCGAATCCCGGCATCCCAGGCATAACCGGCATTCCACCCTTGCCCATCTGCTTCATCATGATCTGGGCCTGGGCGAATCGCTCCATGAGTGAGTTGACCTCTTGGACCGCAGTGCCGGAACCCTTGGCGATGCGGGCGCGGCGTGAACCGTTGAGGAGTTTGGGATCCTGACGCTCAGCTGGTGTCATCGATTGAATGATCGCTGCCACCCGGTCAAGATCTTTATCGTCAATCTGATCGAGCTGGGCTTTCATCTCGCCCATCCCCGGCAGCATGCCAAGGACCTTGCCTAGCGAGCCCATCTTTTTCACGGCCTGCATCTGTTCTAGGAAGTCATCTAGGGAAAAACTCTCGCCCTTTGCAACCTTGGCAGCCAGGCGCTCGGTCTGCTCCGAGTCAAAGGCACGCTCAGCATGCTCGATCAGGGTGAGCACGTCACCCATGTCAAGAATGCGACTGGCCATGCGCTCTGGGTGGAAGACTTCGAAGTCTTCGAGTTTTTCACCGGTCGAAGCAAACATGATCGGAGCACCGGTGACGTTCTTCACCGAAAGAGCCGCACCGCCACGCGCATCGCCATCAAGTTTGGTCAGGACTACGCCATCAAAGCCAACGCTGCTCATGAACTCTTCAGCAACGCGCACGGCGTCTTGGCCGATCATCGCGTCAACGACGAACAGGACCTCATCGGGTTGAGCCGCTTGCTTTACCTGACGAAGTTGTTCCATCAGTTCGGCGTCAATTGCCAACCGTCCGGCCGTGTCAACAATGACAACGTCATGTAATTTTTGAGCAGCGAACGTACGCGCATCTCTGGTTACTTTGACGGGATCGCCGACTCCGCTGCCAGGCTCGGGCGCAAAGACCGGAACCCCAGCGCGTTCGCCGATGACTTTGAGCTGATCTACCGCATTTGGACGCTGCAAATCTGCTGCTACTAAGAGTGGAGTGTGACCTTCACGCTTGAGTTGAACAGCGAGCTTTCCAGCAAGCGTTGTTTTGCCCGCGCCTTGAAGACCAGCGAGCAAGATGACCGTTGGCGGGTTCTTGGCAAAACGAATGGTTCGAGTTTCACCACCGAGAATCGCAACGAGTTCTTCGTGCACGATCTTGACGACCTGCTGCGCGGGGTTTAAACCGCCAGCAGACGAGACTTCCAGAGCCCGAGCTTTGACGGTGGCACAGAACTCACGCACGACAGGCAAGGCGACGTCAGCCTCGAGCAGTGCGATCCGAATCTCGCGAACGGTGGCGTCTACATCAGCTTCTGAGAGTCGACCTTTGCCTCGAAGACCCTTGAAGGTCGCGGAGAGCCGGTCGGAAAGGTTGCCAAACACAAGCTCAGGCTATCTGCTCCAGCAATTCACCCAAAATGGTCACCTTGACTGCCGCAGAATGTTGCTCGCTGAGTGGGTTGCCTTCTCGATCCACAAGGAAGAAAACGTCAACCGCGTCAGACCCCAAAGTCGCTACTTTTGCTCCAGTGATGGCTGCATCTGCTGCTGCGATCGCCCGAGTGACCCGATAGAGCAGTCCAGGGGCATCGTGTGCTCGGACTTCAAGCACCGTCGTGCGCTCAGAAGCATTCTCGATGATTTCAATCATTGGGGCCGCGGCGAACACCGTTGGCGGGTAAGCCTCGTCCCGCTTTCGAAGCTTTTCGCCAATATCCAGTGTGCCCTCAATTGCATTGCGTAGTTCATCACTGAGCAGCTCGGAGCTCGGCAAGTCTCCATACATTGGGTGCACGTTCCACACCTGAACTGCACGATCGCCAACAGTCATGACCCGAGCTGATCTCACTTGCAATCGGTGCACGGCTAGCACCCCAGCAACAGTGGCTAGGAGACCAATTCGGTCGGGCGCTGCCAACGTGAGCTCGTGTCCGTCTGCCACCTCGCGCAAGACCACCCAGACACCCGATTGATCAATCGCGACAAGTTGCTCCTGAGTAAGAGTGGGCTGCTCGGGCAGCGGCCTACCAGCGATCGCCTCATGCGTGCGCTTGACCAGTTCTTTAATCAAATTCTGGCGCCAAGAACTCCACATCGACGAGCCGGTTGCAATCGCGTCTGCCTCGGTGAGTGCTGCAAGAAGATCGAGAATGGCTGGATCTGGAATGCGCTCAGCAACATAAGCAACAGTCGCCGGATCATCTAAATCGCGCCGGGTAGCCGTGTCCGCCAGGAGTAAGTGATGTCGAACAAGTAATGAGACTATTCCGATATCAGCAGCCACATATCCCATGCGCACCAGCACTTCTCCCACGAGCGCAGCTCCTACTTCGCTGTGATCCCCCAACCTAGCCTTGCCAAAATCATGGAATAGTGCGGACAACAATAATAAATCGGGTCGATCCACTTTGCGCGTCAGTGCACTAGCCTGAATGACACATTCAACAAGATGTCGATCGACTGTGTACTTGTGCAAAGCGTTTCGCTGCGGGGCAGATCGAACAACTCCCCAACCTGGGATTAATTTCGAGATGAGATCGAGCTGGTCTAACGCTTCCCAAACCGGCAATGTTGCAGAGCCGGCCCCGAGTAGCGACAAGAAAGCGTCACGCGCTTCTTGATTCCAAGGCGTAGGTAACGGCGCACTTTCATGAGCCAATCGACTGACGGTGTGCGGGGCTAGTGGCAGTCCTGCTTGCGCGGCAGCGGCGGCGGCGCGCAGGATAAGAACTGGGTCTTTTTCCGGGCGCGCTTCTATCGCAAGAACCGCTTCCCCCTCTTGAATCACAACACCCTCGGCGAGAGGCACCCGCTCTGGACTACCTTTTTTTACAGGCCTCAGACCAAATTTCGAAGTTCTCAGGGTCAGCCGCTCAACGCGATGCCACGCAGAATCCGATGCGTAAGCGATCGCTCGGGCAGCTGTGTACACCTGCCTCAGTAAGTCATCTGCATCGCTGATGCCCATCACTTCTGCGACAGCGTCCTGTTCTTGCAGCAACAAGACGTCACTATTTCGCTTGGTTACTTGATGTAGGGCATCTCGAACGTTGAGTAGAAAATCCATCCCATGTTGCCATTGGGTGTGCGTGAGGTCAGTGATCCACGATGCTGCGATTGCTCGTAGAACGGTGGCTTCTCTCAGCCCGCCGTAAGCTTCTTTGAGGTCCGGCTCGAGCATTGTTGCAAGTTCGCCGAACCGCTCTTTTCTTTGATTAACAAGAGTGCGTAGTTCGGGCATCCGCTTGGGTGCAGTAGCGCGCCAGTCTGCATAAATCGCCTTACGGAGCTGCTCACCTATCGCGGCATCACCAGCGATTACTCGCATATCCAGCAAGCCAAGAATAACTTTAATATCTTCGCCCGCTAGCCGTCTGGCCTCGGCGACAGTTCGCACACTGTGATCTAGCGAAAGTCCTGCATCCCAAATTGGGTACCAGAGTTCTTGGGCTACTGCCGCCGCCCTTCGCGGATCAATGCGATGCAAAAGGACGAGGTCTAGATCGCTTCCCGGAGATAGCTGCGAACGTCCATGACCACCAACGGCCACTAAGCAAATGCCATCGGCAAGTGGGTGGGAAGCTTTAAATACTTCTTTGAGCCAAGCATCAGTTACTTCAGTTAATTCCGTGCGTCGTCCAGAACCAAAAGGCCCTGGACGACGCACGATGGAATTTCGTGCGCTGATGACTTCAACATCTGCGCGCATCATTCTCCTAGTGAATTACAGAGCATCCGTGCCGCGTTCGCCGGTGCGCACACGCACGACGGACTCGACTGAGGAAACCCAGACCTTGCCATCGCCGATGCGCCCAGTTTGCGCAGCGCCGACGATCGCGTCAACAACACGGTCAGCATCTTCATCGTCTACGACAACTTCGATGCGTACCTTTGGTACGAGATCTACGGTGTATTCCGCACCGCGATAAACCTCTGTGTGGCCACGCTGCCGACCAAAGCCGGAAGCTTCAGAAACTGTGAGACCGTGGATCCCAGCAGCTTCAAGTGCGCCTTTTACGTCTTCAAGCTTGAACGGCTTGATGATTGCGGTTATCAACTTCATGACTAGTTCTCCTCTGCCCGTGCTGCTGAGTGACCATGGCCCATGCCCGCAAAGACACCGCCACCGCCGCTGTCACCGAATTCGTATGCAGACTCAGCATGTTCTGCCAGGTCGATACCAGTGATTTCCTGCTCCTCGGTAATCCGGAAGCCCATCGTGAATTTGATTGCGTAGCCAATGATAAGTGCTGCGACCAAAGAGTAGCCCAAGACCGCGAAAGCACCGATTGCTTGCTTGCCGAGTTGGTCCAAGCCGCCACCGTAGAACAGCCCATTGACTGCGGCTGGAGCTGCGTCGGTTGCAAGGAAGCCAATCAACAACGTACCGACGATTCCGCCAACAAGGTGGACACCGACAACGTCAAGTGAGTCATCGAACTTGAAAAGGTACTTCAAGCCAACTGCTAGAGCACACAGCGCGCCGGCAATGACACCGATGATGATGGCCCCGATTGGTGTGACTGCGGAACAGGAAGGCGTGATAGCCACCAGTCCAGCAACGACACCAGAAGCAGCGCCAAGGGATGTTGCGTGTCCATCGCGCAGTTTCTCAACGAGCAACCAGGCAAGTGCAGCAGCACAGGTTGCAATGAAGGTGTTATAGAACACGACCGCTGAAGCGTTGTTGGCTGCAAGTGCCGAACCAGCGTTGAATCCAAACCAACCAAACCAGAGCAAGCCTGCACCGATCATGACGAGGGTGAGGTTGTGAGGCTTCATCGGCTGCTTTGGCCAGCCAACTCGGCGGCCAAGCACAATTGCGAGAGCAAGAGCGGCTGCACCAGCGTTGATATGCACCGCGGTGCCACCTGCGAAGTCGATCACTCCGAGCTTGAAGATCCAGCCACTTGATGCCCATACCCAGTGAGCTACTGGGAAGTACACGACGGTCGCCCAAATGCCGGCAAACACCATCCATGCACCAAAACGAGCACGATCAGCAATTGCGCCAGCGATCAACCCGACCGTGATGCAAGCAAACATCGCCTGGAAGGCAACGAAAGCCATCGCTGGATAGCTTGCCTCTGGGTTATCCGTGATGAGGTTTGCCAATCCGATGTTCTCGGAGACGTTACCTATCCAATTGTTGTCCGAGACTCCCGCCGCATCAGTGCCAAATGCCATTCCGTATCCGAAGAACGTCCATAGAACGCCCACGACGAACAAAGCACCCATCACCATCATGAGCATGTTCAGCACTGACTTCTGCCGAACCATACCTCCATAAAAGAATGCGAGGCCGGGGATCATTAACAACACCAAAGCCGTTGAGGTCAACAGCCATGCTGTGTTGCCTGTATCTAACGCCGATTCCATTTCCAGTCTCCCTTCGAACCACTATGTGGCCGGTCGCGTATGTCGACAGGAGAGAGATTGTCGGACTCAGATTTCCCTTAGGGACGTAGTTGATTACCGTACTGTGACAAAATCGCCCCTAAAGTAACGGCTGTGTTAACTATCTAAGAGTTGATCGCTAGGTGCGAGCGCGCTCAAGAGTGGAATAGATCATGGTTGACCACATTTCAGCAAGCATCATTCGCTGGTCTTCACTCATCCGCTGAGGCGACATCGCGGTAGCGCCAAGGATCATTCCCAGCGAGATCACACCTAGGGTTTCCGCTTCCGCACGAGTAATGGTGATGCCTACAAAATTCATGACTGCATCAGCCATGCCATCAACCAGCTCCTTGCGAGCAATTTCGATGCGTTCGGTTATCCCTGGGTTCATTCGAGCATGAGCAAGCGCCTCTAAACGAGTCCAGCGCACGACATCGCGCTCCGCACTAAAGATTTCGCGAGCCTGCTGACGAATCGCGATTCGCATCTGATCCAGATCAGTTGGGAAATGCGAAATAGCCTGCAAATCCGAAGCTACCAGGCCCTTAAAGATGCGGGCATACGCCTCAGCGATGAGGTCGTCACGGTCGACGAAGTACTTATAGATCAGGGCAGCACTCACATCTGCCGCTTTACAGATGTCAGCGACCCGAACTTCCATCCCAGCATTCAGACAAGCTTCAGTTGCTAATAGGAGTCTTTCTCTGCCAACCGGACGGAGCTCCCGAACAATTGCCTCAACCATTGATAATCGCCTCCACAAACTCAATCGGATCAAATAGTGCTAAGTCATCTGGACCTTCGCCTAGACCCACCAGTTTCACTGGCACTCCGAGTTCGCGCTGCACCGCGATAACGATTCCACCTCGAGCTGTTCCATCTAATTTCGTTAACACCACACCTGTGACGTTGACAACCTCAGCGAATACACGCGCTTGGACTAATCCATTTTGACCAGTCGTTGCGTCAAGGACTAAAAGTACCTCATCGACAGGTGACTGTTTTTCAATAACTCGCTTGACTTTGTCCAGTTCATCCATAAGGCCCGTCTTAGTATGCAAACGTCCGGCTGTATCGATCACTGCAGTATCCAGCTCGGCCGCTATCGCAGTGGCAACAGCATCGAACGCCACTGCAGCAGGGTCTGATCCTTGGGGCCCGCGCACGACGGGTGCACCGACACGATCGCCCCAGGTTTGCAATTGCTCCGCGGCTGCAGCCCGGAACGTGTCAGCCGCGCCAAGCAGCACAGTTTGATCTTCGGCAATCAGCAGTCGAGCCAACTTGCCTGTCGTTGTGGTCTTACCCGTGCCATTAACTCCAACAATGAGAACAACTGCTGGTCTACCATCAACCTTGGTCACGAGCGAGCGATCCAGCGTTGGGTCTACGAGCTCCAACAGTCCTTCTCGCAGCAATTGAGTCAGACGCTCCAGATCGGCATTGCCCTCAACTCGAACAGCGGAACGAAGACGATCCATGAGTTCCAGCGTCGGACCAACGCCAAGATCAGCACCAAGTAGCGTTTCTTCGATCTCTTCCCAAGTTTGCTCGTCGAGATTATCTCGACTCAGAAGTCCTAGGAGACCTTTGCCGATTGCATTATTGGAACGCGCAAGCCGTGCCCGAAGCCGATGCATACGCCCGATAGCAGGATCTGGAACTTCAAACCCGAAATCTAAATCCTCATCACCAGGTGCGGCACTTATCCGATCCTGAGCGGTGCTCGGCAAGAAATCGGTGGTAGCCGTTTCATGAGCCACTTCGGGTACATAGGAGTCCGGTGGTGCAACGCCATCCTCTAATGTCTCAACTTGCGAAGTTCGTGAAATAGTTCCATCAAATGACGTTGACGAACGAAGAAAGAAAACGACCGCTACGGTCGCGATAATGACTGCAATGACCGCTAAAGCTATCCAGACCTGCGCACTCATGATGCAGTTGCAGACTCACGCAAACGTTGACCAATGACCTGCGTCACGCCATCTCCACGCATCGACACACCATAAAGTGCATCCGCAATTTCCATGGTGCGCTTTTGGTGGGTGATCACGATGAGTTGGGAACTATCGCGCAACTCTTCAATGATGTCGATCAAGCGACCAAGGTTCACATCATCGAGAGCTGCTTCAACTTCGTCAAGCACATAGAACGGACTAGGTCGCGCCTTAAACAATGCGACCAGGAAAGCCACTGCAGTAAGTGAACGTTCACCTCCGGAGAGCAATGAAAGTCGCTTGACCTTCTTGCCCGGAGGTCGGGCTTCCACATCAACACCAGTTGTCAACATGTTGCTTGGATCGGTGAGGATCAATCGGCCTTCGCCACCGGGGAACAACCGACCAAAGACTCCTGAGAACTCACGTTCGATCTCCGCATACGCCTCAGTGAAAACTTGCTCAACTCGAGCGTCGACTTCCTTGATGATGTCAAGAAGGTCATCGCGGGTGCGGCGTAGATCGTCAAGTTGTTCAGACAAGAAGCGATGGCGTTCTTCCATGGCATTGAACTCTTCCAAGGCAAGTGGATTTACCTTGCCCAGAAGTGCCAAGCCGCGCTCAGCTTCCTTGAGTCGCTTTTCTTGTTCAACACGAACGAATGGGTAAGCCTGCGGTGCCGGAGCATCTTCAGGGACTTCATCACCGGCAACAATCAAACTTGGTGGCACAAGTTGGTCAGGACCATATTCGCCAACCAAAACTTCTGGTTCAATGCCGAATTCTTCCATCGCACGATCAACAACCTGCTCGATACGCATCCGCTGCTCAGCTCGAGCTACTTCGTCGCGATGAACGCTGTCTTTAAGGAGGTCAAACTCTGCTGCCAGCTCACGAATTCTTGAGCGCACCGCGATCAAGGTTTCATCGCGCTCCTTGCGCTGCTTTTCTGCCTGAGAACGATCAGCACTAGCCTGAGCAACTGAGGCTTCGATGCGTGAAAGCGCAGCTTTTGCTCCGCTTAGAACCGCTTGAGCTGTGGTGAGATCACGAGCGCGTTGTTCGCGTCGCGCAATGGCTGCCACCCGAGCCTCACGTTCGGCATTTGCCCCTCGTTCAAGTTGATCAGCGCGAATACCAACTGCGGCGACTCGTTCTTCACCGGTGCGAAGCGCAAGACGCGCGTCAACCTCTGCCTGACGCGAAACTCTGGCGGCATCAGCAAAGACTGAGCGCTGATCATCACCCACTTCGATTTCCGGCTCGGCTTGAGCAACAGCAAAACGTTCTTGTAACTGTTCGTGATTCGTCACATCTGTTGTGTGCGCAACTTCGGCTGCCAACAACGTCTGAGTCAGACGCGCGGCTTCTGCGGTTGCTGCGCGTGCAACTTGGCCAAGTTGACCGAGTTGTTCAGCTACAGCTGCCATTCGAGCATCTGACTCGTGCAGGCCAGAGAGTGCCTGCTCAACAAGAGTTGCTGCTTGGGTCTGAGCTTGCCTTGCGGCAACCATGTCGAAGCGCGCGCGCTCGGCAGTGTGTACGGCTTGCTGCAGTGCCGACTCTGTTTCATCGTAAGCCGCTTGAACCTCGAGCAAACTGAGCGTGCTCTGTGATCCGCCGTGAACTACATCTCGAGTGAAAACATCGCCAACTGGGGTAACAAAAATAAGCTCTGGGTGCGATTGTGATGCCTCAGCTGCTTGTTCAACATCACTCACCAGGACGGCGCCAAGAAGAAGCCGGTCTACTACTGCTCGCAGACTCTCATCGCAACGAACTTGATCGCGGAGCCAAGTGCCCGTTGGAGCCACGCCTGTAGTTGCAACGTGATTGTCGAAACCAGCTGTGGCCACAACCAGCGCGGCGCGTCCAGCATCTTGCTCCTTGAGTAGCACGAGGGAACTCACTGCAGCCTGAACTCCGCGGACGACGATTGCATCAGCGAGATCGCCCAGTACTGCAGCTACTGCTGCTTGGGCGCCGTGTTCGATCTGCAACTGCTTGGCAAGCGGACCAACGAAACCAGGGACTTTATCTGCCGCGGCGACGAGTGCTCCGCCGGCGTCTTTACGAGTGAGTGACATTGACAAGGCTTCAAGACGTGCAGCAAGGGCAGCGCGTTCACGTTCGCTAGCCGCTTCAATTCCACGCAAACGTTCAACTTCTGCATCTGCTGCGATCAGCGCAGTTTCCGCACGCTCATGGCGTTCATCAAGACCAACTTCACCTTCATCAAGACCAGCGACTTTGACTTCGATCGCCTGAAATTCTGATTGCGCTTTATCGCTACGTTCAGTTGCCTCGCGAATGGACTCGCGAAGGCGCTCGAGTTCATGAGTGCGTGCCTCAAGGCGCGACTGGGCGGCGTGCACTTGGCCAGTAAGGCGAACGAGAGCTTCGCGACGCCCAGCAGCAGCTTTTTCCACCGAGGAAACACGTCGTTCTTCAGCCGCGGACGCTTCCTCGGCTTGTTGACGGGCAGCGCTTGCTCCAGCTAATCCATCACGGGATGCTTCAACTTCGCGACTCAATTCAAATTCTTGTGCGCGCAAGGTTCGCGCTTCAGCATCGAGTTGTTCAGGATCCCGGCCAGGGTTTTCCTCAGCTGACTCTGGCTGCAAGTTGCGCACGCGTTCCGTACTTAATTGAACGAGTCCAAGGAAACGTTCCCGTAGGCCACTGAGTGAAAACCATGTTTCTTGAGTTGCTTCTAAACGCGGAGCCTGCGAAATCACTTCAGCTTCGGTGGAGGATTCTTTCTCGCGCAGACCGCTGAGCGCCGTTTCAACTTCAGTCTGACGGCTGCGAAGTGCCGATTCATCTGCAACTTCAGCAGCAAAGGCCGAGCGCATCTGCACAAGATCATCAGCCATCAAGCGGAGTCGTGCATCACGAGCATCGGTTTGAATAACCACTGCGCGCCGAGCAACTTCAGCTTGACGCCCAAGGGGTTTGAGCTGGCGTCGAAGTTCTGTGGTGAGGTCGTTCAAACGCGTCAAGTTGGCTTCCATCGAATCCAACTTGCGAAGAGCTTTTTCTTTGCGACGACGATGCTTGAGCACGCCAGCCGCTTCTTCAATAAAACCGCGTCGGTCTTCGGGAGTTGCCTGCAAGATTGTGTCGAGCTGACCCTGGCCCACGATCACATGCATTTCACGGCCAATGCCTGAGTCGCTGAGAAGTTCTTGGACATCCAATAAACGACACGGCTGGCCGTTCATCGCGTATTCAGAACCACCGTTGCGAAACAGGGTTCGCGAAATAGTTACTTCGGTGTAATCAATAGGTAGTGCCCCATCGGAGTTGTCGATCGTGAGAGAAACCTCAGCGCGACCAAGCGGTGCTCGACCAGCAGTGCCAGAGAAGATGACATCTTCCATTTTTCCGCCACGCAGACTCTTGGCGCCTTGCTCGCCCATCACCCAGGCAAGAGCGTCCACCACGTTGGACTTGCCCGAACCGTTGGGACCCACCACGCAGGTGACGCCAGGCTCGAAATGCATGGTTGTGGAAGATGCGAAGGACTTGAAGCCCTTCAAAGTCATACTCTTGAGATGCACGGTTCTCCGGGTCGCTGGGGCGGGGGAAGTGCGCCTTTGACAGTTAGAGCAGTCTACCGCTCGCTGTGGCGTTGTGGCCGCTGACACCTCGGGCAGGAAAAGCTCGACCGGTTCATGAACTTTTCACGTTGAATTGCCGAGCCGCATCGAGGGCAAGGCTGTCCTTCTTGCCCGTAGGCATTCAGGGACCGGCTGAAATATCCGGAATCACCGTTCACGTTGACGTAGAGGGAATCAAAGCTCGTTCCACCCGCCGCAAGCGCTTGGGTCATGACTTCACGAGCCTGATCCAGCAGCTCTCGCAGGTGTGGAGCCGAAATTGATGAGGCTCGTCGATTTCCGTGAATCTTGGACCGCCAAAGCGATTCATCGGCGTAAATGTTGCCAATTCCTGAAACGAGCCCCTGGTCAAGTAACACGCGCTTAATTTCGGTGTCTTTGCCTCGAGCCGCAAACAGGAAGGCTTCCTCATCGAAAAGCGGGTCCAGCGGATCGCGCGCGATATGGGCCACGTGGGCCGGAATCCCACCACCGGTTCCGTCATCTACTAACTCGTCGGTCTGTACCAATCCAAAAGTGCGCTGATCAACAAACCTGAGGTCATTACCCCCCTCGGCGAAGGCGATCCGAACTCGAAGGTGTTTTTCAAAGTTGGATTTTTCGGGCTGGACTAGGAGTTGCCCACTCATCCCAAGATGAACGATTAAGCAAGAATCCTCACCAACAAAGGGCAGCCATAGGTATTTTCCACGACGTGATGCACACCGAAATTGCTGGCCGATGAGTTCGCCAGCAAGATCGTCTACCTGGCGACGCACGGCCCGCGGGTGCAGGACTTCAACACGGGAAATGATCCGGTTGGTTGACCACTGGTCAATCCCCCGGCGAACCACTTCAACCTCGGGAAGTTCAGGCATTTTCGGTTAAGGCCAGATAGGCCATTTCCGCGGCTTGCTGCTCAGCGATCTTCTTCGAGCGACCCACACCCGTGCCGAGAACTTTGCCTCCAACAACAACGCCAGCGGCAAATTCTTTCTGGTGGTCTGGTCCAGAATCTTCGACCAGGTATTGCGGCACCCCAAGGTCTGCTGCCGCTGCAGCCTCTTGCAGCGACGTCTTCCAATCAAGGCCGGCACCAAGGTCCGCGGAGGCGGCAATCATCGGATCGAAAACTCGGTGAACGAAATCCCCAGCCTCGGACAAGCCTCCCGTGAGGTAAACGGCGCCAATAACGGCTTCCATACAGTCAGCCAAAATTGAGGACTTGTCGTTCCCGCCCGTAGTAATTTCTCCGCGCCCCAACAAGATGAAGTTACCCAAGCCAATTGCACGTGCAACCTCTGCAAGCGCTCGCGCATTCACCACAGCTGCGCGAATTTTGGCGAGCTGACCTTCTGCCGAATCTGGGAACCGTCGGTACAACTCATCAGTTACGACTATGCCCAGAACCGAATCGCCCAGAAATTCCAGCCGCTCGTTATGTGGGATCCCACCTTGTTCATAGGCGAAGGATCGATGAATCAATGCCAGATGGAGAAGTTCGTCGCTGACTTCCACGCCAAGTTCATTTCGCAGCTCAGACAACTGCGCCAATCGAGAATCTGACAACTTTGCATTCATCTTGAATTCGCTTCTAAAGCGGTTGCGAGATCTCCGGCAACCTGGGCTAAAAATAGTTGTGCGTCCGACAACGCAATTCCTGTTGACTCTTTCAAAGCAACGGCCACAAGAACGGCGATATCTAGCCAAGGGCCATAGGCCTCAACTGGCGTATCTGCACGTAATGAAACTTCATGCCCAAGGACGCGGGCAAAAGCCGCCGCCACAGCCTCCATCATTGAAGACCCGACAAGGCAGCACTGATATTTCCAATCACGTCTTGTTCCACGGCCCGTTGAGCAAGTTCCACGCAGCCAATGACCTGGGCGGCGGTTCCGGCACCATGCCCAACCACAGTCACCCCGTCTACACCCAGCAATAAACCTCCAGCAAAGTCACCGGCCGCTGCAGCTCGCACGACACCTCGAGCGGGACCTGAATCTCCGTAGGCCAATCCGATTTGATGTGCGGCCCAAGCCGCAGCTCCCTCAATACTTTTAAGGACCACATTGCCGGTGAACCCATCGGTGACGATGACTTGGGCCCGGTTGCCTCGAGTGACATCGAAGCCTTCAACTGGGCCTGCGTACACCAAACCCCGAGCATTGAGGACTTCTCTTAGGTGCGTATCGGCTTCAACACGTAGTTCATCACCTTTGCCAGATTCCGAACCGATGGTCAGTAAACCAATGGCCGGATTGCTGACGCCCACTGCTTGAGCGAAGGCATGACCAGCGAGGGCGAACTGTTCCAGCGTTGCGACCGAGCTCGTGGTTGTGGCGCCCACGTCAAGCAAGACAACCGGCGAAGCCAGCGCTGGGACCACAACGGCCAGCGCGGGCCGCTGCATACCTTGAATCCGACCTAGAGTCAGGACAGCCGATGCTACGGAAGCGCCCGTATGACCTACCGACACCCAGGCATCAGCAAGACCGTCACGCACGGCTCGAGCGGCAACCACGACGGTGGTCTGCGCTGACTCAAGCTGCGCATCAGCACGCACCACCTCAAGTGGGGCAGCATCCATGCTCACACCGCAGGTCGCGGGTAACAACGTGACCCGGTGCAAGTCGACGCCTCGCGCGACTAATTGATCGCGCGCGACATCAACCGGGCCAACAATGGCAAGCCGAAGGCCGGTGTTCGCGGAGTTCGCAAGCAGTGCCGCCGCAGCATCTGCGACAACACCAGGAGCCCCATCTCCGCCAAGGAGATCAAGGGCAACTGTTGTCATGTGAGTATTAGACGTCCAGGACGCGACGCTTGGCGTACGTGCCACATGTTGGGCACGCAGTATGCGCAAGGCGCTTTGAACTGCAGTTTGTGCAGGTCACGAGATTGGGAACAATGGCTTTCCACTGTGACCGACGGTGACGGGTGTTGGATCGCGAAGTCTTCCGCTTTGGTACTGGCACGGTCTTTCCTCTTTCGGTTGTTGCGTTATTACCGGGAGCAGGCGGTCGCCTAGTCCTCTTGTGGATCTGCGAGGCCAGCAAGTGCTGACCACCGCGGATCAACGGCTTGGTGTACATGCCCTGGATGGTCGTCGAGTCGAATTCCACATTCGGAACACAAACCGGCGCAATCCGGTGAGCACAACGGTGCCATCGGCATCGCTATCACCACAGAGTCTCGCAGCGTTGGCTCAAGGTCGATGAGATCGCCATCAAGCGTCGGCAACGGATCTTCGTCATCCTCGGGCTCCTCGACAACCGCGCCCCGGGAATCCGTGGCGGGATAGGCGAATAGCTCGCTGATATCGACCGTTTCCTCCCAGGTCAGTGGTTCCAAACAGCGCGCACATTCCGCGCTGATCTCCAGATCCACTTCTCCGCTGACCAAAACACCCTCCATCACCGCTTCAAGACGAAGTTCCATCTCAATAGGTGAATCAGGAATAACTCTGGCCATTGCTACGCCCAGATCGCTTGGCGCTGGCGCCGTCCGGGAAACTTCGACCATCGAACCAGGCCTACGTGGCAGGCCAAGTGCATCCGTGTCGAGCACGAGGGCACTACGTGGATCGAGGCTGGTCACAGCTCCCCTTTTGGATCAGCAAGTGGCAAGGTTTGCCCCAAGCAATCAGGACCTCGCTAGAGGCTGACAGGCAAGAGTACCGGTTACGGTCAGGTTCCCCAAAGTCGGGAAAGGTCGACGACTACTGCTGGTCGTCGTAGAAGCCGCCGCCAAAGTCAGGCTCGAGGTCGGAGTTTGGTGCAAGTTCTTGATACATCTGGCTACGCAGACGCTCGCGTCCACGATCAACGGTCTGCAAAGTCTTCTGCAGCGTGATCTCAAAAGTCGCAAGTTTCGCGTCGATGTAGTCGTCAGTTTCGCGTCGCATCGTGGTTGTTTCGTCATCAACAGCCGAGCGAATCGCCTCAGCTTCGGCTACAGCCGCCAGATAGACCTCATGCTCCGCCACCATTCGATCGGCTTCGCCGCGAGCTCGCTCCAACACCCGATCAGCCTCACGGCGACCATCTTGGACGACCGCTTCACGGTCAGCAAGCAACTCATCGGCTCGGTAAACCGACTCCGGGAGCAACTGGCGTACTTCCTGGATCAGATCCAAGATCTGCTGGCGATTGACAATGCAGGATGCCGAAAGCGGCATGGCCTTGGCATCTTCAATGACGACGGCAAGTTCCTCTAACCGGTCTTGCAGATCCATGACCACTCCCTACCAATGCGCGCAACAGTTGCCTAAAACAGCATCGATCCTGATGCGTTCGGCCTCTACGATCTCACGAACAGGCGAAAAGTCGGGTTATTTCTTATTCTCGGCAATGCGCGCCAAGAGTCGCTCTTGAACTGAGCCAGGCAGCAAACCGTCGATATCTCCACCATAGGTTGCCACTTCCTTGATCAGACTTGATGACAAGTAACTGTAGATCGGGTTCGTGGAGACGAACAAGGTCTCAATTTCAGTCAAGCGATAGTTCATTTGAGCCATCTGGAGCTCGTAGTCAAAGTCAGTGACGGCGCGAAGTCCCTTGACGATCGCCTGAACGTCATTGGCCTTGCAGTAGTCGACCAGTAGGCCCATGAAGGAATCCACGCGGATATTTGGGTACGGGGCTACGACTTCACGCAACATTTCCATGCGCTCTTCGATATTAAAGGTGCCGGATTTGTTCTTATTGATCGCCACCACGATGACCACCTCGTCAGCAATTTTCGCTGCGCGGGCAAAAACATCGAGATGCCCATTGGTCACCGGATCAAAAGACCCTGGGCAAACTGCTCTACGCACCGTTCATTCTCCTGTCGTGTTTGTGGCGCGACCGTACCAAAGAGTTGTGTCTCCATACCTGCGTTGTGAAAAGTCGATCCAGGTACTCGGCAAAGGCGACGCAGAATCTGATGAAGGGCGCTCAACCACAACCCGGGCATCGACCGCAATCCAGCCAGCTTGAACCAGCCCGCCAAGAAGTGCATTGATTGAGGTTGCTGGCACGTCGTAGGGCGGATCAGCGAACACCAGCGTGAACGACGAACTCGCCGTGCGGTTGAGAAGATCAGCCACCCCAGTCGAGATTAATTGCACTCCGGGCAATCCAATAAGTTCAATATTTTTGCGAATAGCTTCTGCTGCGGGCCGGGCTTTTTCCACCAGCACTACTGGCTGCGCACCTCTACTAGCCGCTTCGATCCCAAGCGCGCCACTGCCTGCATATAAGTCAAGAGCCGAAATGGAGCTCCAGTCACGATCATCAGCCATGAACTCACTGGTCAGCGTGTTGAAGAGTGACTCGCGCACCCGATCAGAGGTCGGCCGCGTGCCCGTTGTGGGTACGAGGAGTCGGCGACCTTTCGCCTGACCAGCGATGATGCGCGTCATGCCTTCTCCATAAATTCAGCCTGATCCTGCGCAACGAGCTCGCCAAGGGCCTCACGAAGATCTGGATGTGTATCGAGAAGCGGGTCAAGTAACAGCAGCCTATTGGCTGCGGCACGAGCCTCTTCGATGACTTGAACGTCAGTTACCACTTGCAAAAGCTTCAAAGATGAGCGACGTCCCGATTGTGATGCACCCAGCACATCGCCCTCGCGACGTTGCGCCAAATCAAGACGCGCGAGTTCAAAACCGTCGGTGGTTGATGCCACTGCATCAAGTCGGTCGCGAGCAGGGGTTCCTGGATCTGCCTGAGTCATCAGTAAACACAGGCCCGCAAACTTTCCGCGCCCCACTCGCCCTCGCAGTTGATGCAACTGCGAAATCCCAAAGCGATCTGCATCCAGCACCACCATCGCTGTTGCGGCTGGCACATCCACACCTACTTCAATCACCGTCGTGGAAACTAGTACGTCGATGCCTGGATCTGCCTCAATATTTGCAAAGGCAGCCATGGCTGCCTCTTTGTCTTCAGCTGACATTCGTCCATGCAGGATTCCAATGCGAAGCCCCGCCAGAGGACCAGCCGTCAAATACTCTGCCGTTTCAATGACGGAGGTCAATGGACGCTTGGACTCGGCTTCGTCCTCAATTTCTAACTCGAGTAAATCCTCGTCACCGCCGTCATCTCCAATGCGAGGGCACACGACGAAAACACGGTGGCCTGCAGCAACTTCCTCGCGCACTCGTTGCCAGGCTCGATCAACATGGGCAGGTTTTTCTTTCATGGGAACTACATGCGTAGTGACACCCGCGCGACCTTCAGGTAGCCCTTCCAGAGTGGAAATATCAAGATCTCCAAACACCGTCATCGCAACAGTGCGTGGAATCGGCGTCGCTGTCATGACTAATACATGAGGCCGCGTGC
>WLNQ01000026.1 GCA_009699705.1 Actinomycetota bacterium
ACAATGTGCACAGACTCTGCAGCACTCACACGAACTGTGAGGGACTCACAAGACACACTCACTGACTGTGCATGACTGTCAAGACCTATTTATATGGTGCGCACCCATCTGAAACTCGGAAGGTCGCCGGTTCCACCTCAGGCATAGTTGCGGCTGTGGCCACTACATTTCTTCATCATTTCGATGCAAAGTGGCTCGCAGCAGCACCGCTCTTTCCCTTCTGAGCAAATTTGCCGCACGCGAATAGGATGTACAACCGCCTCGATAGTTATTGCATATTTGCAACACTTGCTACCGCATTGTTCGCTGGCTATGTCGTGCAATAAAGTGATCACAAATTTCGGGGGAAATTTCTGTTGTCGAATTAATCGGCACTAACTGAAACAACGAGGCCCCCGAAAATGACACTAGCTCCATCCCTGCGCAAGGCTGCGGCGTCATTCATGCTCGTGTTTTTAGGGCTTTCATCGATGTACGCACTGGTTGCTACACCGGTGCACGCCACCGGCGGAGCGAATACCACTTACGTGAGTGGTGTTGGTGACGATGTCAATGCCTGCACTTCCATTGATCCTTGCAAGACTTTCGCTGGTGCCATTTCCAAAACCGCAGCCGGCGGCACGATTATCGCGCAGGACTCCGGTGGTTTCGGTACGGTGACTGTGACGAAGTCGATCACGATCGATGGATCGGCTGTCGAATCTGGCATACAGGTGAGTACGGGCGGGTTTGGAGTCACCGTCAATGCCGGCCCAACTGATCGCGTCGTGCTTCGCGGTCTGGATTTCTATCCATCGCAAGTCTCAGGATCTTGCTCGAGCACACCAGGCACCTACCAGATGGCCTCAGCCGTCCGGGTCCTTCAAGCCGGCAGCGTCGTTATCGAAGATTCTCGGATCTCCTTCGCTCAGACGGCCGGTATTCTCATATCACCAACGTCAGGAACATCCGACGTCACGGTGAACAACGTCGAAATCCGCAATGGTTGCGGCGACGGCGTTCAAGCCACTCCTGCTGCGGGAGCAACCGCATCGCTGAAACTCAGCAACACCACCATCTCGGGATTTGTCACCGGCGTCAGAGCTGCAGATGGCGCCAACGTCACATTGTCACGTGCGACCTTGTTCGGTAATGGTCAGGCTCTTGCAACTTCGGGAACCGGAAGCATCGATTCCAGTCAGACCAACAATCATTTCGTCTCCAACGGCAGTCTGGTCGAATCAAACCTGTCCGGTAGCGGCGGCTCAGCATCCCGAACATGGGTCTCCGCGTTTGGTGATGATGCAAACCCCTGCTCGCGAACTGCTCCGTGTCGCACCTTCGCTGGCGCGTATCCGAAAACTCTGACTGGCGGAGAGATAAACGCTCTCGACACTGGAAACTTCAGAAGTCTGACGATTAGAAAGTCCATCACTATCGATGCCTCACCAGTGGGTGGACAGGTGCAACCCACGGGGAGCTCACCTTTCACAAGCTTGATTACAGTCGATGTGCCAGCGACGTCGGATGTCATCCTTCGAGGCCTGAACATCTCGTCAAACCTGACGGGTGGAGCTTGCTCGTATCAGGCAACCACAGGGCTGCAAATCACTTCCGCGCGAACCGTGCGCATCGAGAACTCCAATATCGGTGGAGTGAGTGGAAACGCCATAAATATCACGCCGACTTCCTCGCCAACCAAAGTTTTGATCAAAAACTCAACGATCTCTAACGCCTGCGGTACGGCCATCGCAGTCGCCCCCACTGCCGGACAATATCTGCCAGTGCTCATCCAAGACAGCACGATCGACAGCGCTTGTCCGAGCGTGACTGCATGGGCTGGTGCAGACGTGAGTCTCTTGCGCACTACTTTCACGAACAATTGTGTTGCTACTCAGGAATTGGGCGGCACCATCACCTTTCTCAACGATGATCCAACCAATGATGCGCGACCGACTTCGCAGTTCACCTACCGGCTGCCTGACGGTCGTGAGTGCGGTTCGATCAGCCCACAAACAGTTATCAACGGCACATCAGTGCAACTGCCGGGTGCAGATGCGGACTGTCGGACACCGGGTTCAGTAATCACCGGTTGGCAAATTCCAGCACAGTCGTGGGCATTTGGCCCATCTGGAGTCGTCAACGTGGTTGATTCGCAGGTGTTCACCGCGGTGCTACGCGAACCTGTTGTGCAAATCAAACTGGATGCAAATGTCGCGGCGGCGGATGCCTGTCTGGTTAGCGGGCAGTCCCTGCCGTTAGCTCAGCGCACGAGTCAAATGTTCTTGCAGCGTTCGGGCATGAGCGTTTCTGGGCGAGCTGACCAACCGGCACTGAGCACCACTCCTGCTCCGGTGCTCGCGGTGTGTGCACCAGCCGGGTACCGCCTGGCCGGTTGGAACACTCGGGGCGATGGAACTGGAACTCCAGCCGCGCTCGGCAGTGTCTTAACACCAGTGGTTGGTTCCAATGAAAATACCGTGCGGATGTTCGCTCAGTGGGTTCGTACTTCCTAATACCAAAACACCAGATCATCAGTGTGTCCGCGTGACTTTCGGTTTCACAGCAAACCAAACATCGCGTACAGAAATCAGCGGGTAGTGCCCATTCCACCATCAACAGGCAGGATCGCCCCCGTGATGTAGCCACCCGCGCGGCTAGCAAGAAATACAACAGTTCCACCGACCTCTTCTGGCAGACCCGTTCGACGCTGAGGTGAACTGAGAGGGTTGCGAAGTTTTGGGCGCTCTGCACCTGACTTCATGAGCGCCAAGGTGGCCGTCATCATGTCTGTTTCAAAAGGCCCCAGCGCTAGCGCATTGACAGTCACATGCATCGGGGCGAATTCAAGTGCGAGAGTGCGCGTAAGTTGGTTAAGGCCTGCTTTGCTCGCGCTGTAGGCATAACTTGGAAGCCCATCGATCATCACCCCTGCCATTGAACTGATATTTACCACGCGCGAAGTGTTGGCTTGCGTAGCAAGTGAAGTAAGTAGCGGCAAGAAGGCGCGCGTCATCAAGAATGGTGCCTTCACATTGACTTCAAATGTGGTGTCCCAGGCACCGAGATCCACTTCATACATCGGCGCTGTGGCACTAGCGGCCGCATTGTTTACCAGCAGGTGCACTGCATCCACTTCATTGGCAACTCGTGACGCCATTTCTCGGCATGAGTCATCATCAGTTATGACTCCAGCGAGTGGTCGGCAATCTCCACGGTTGGCAAACTCAAGCGCTGCGGCATTTGCATCGGACTCTGACCGGGACCCCAAGTACACAATTGCACCTGCATCAAGTAACGACCCGACGATCATCTTGCCGATGCCACGTGCAGCCCCGGTAACGACTGCGACTTTGCCATCAAGTTCCATTACTTGCTCCTCAAGTTACCCAAGACATAAAAGCCATGGAATTGCTTTCTTTTAAAGTCTGTCCACATTCGCGCGCAGGTAATGTGCACCGATAGATCCCGACATATTTCTAGCATGGACTCAGCCCTAATTAGTAGAACAAGCTAAGAATTGATTGCGTCTTCCTCACCAAATGTCGAACTGCGGATGTGAGCTGATTCCAATCCCCTGCATGAGGAGGCCTTCCGCCGCTACTGTTGATCGCTCAGGCCTCGACTTTTTAATTCAGGAGCGAACGAGAATGCAAAGCGTAGACACAGAGTTTGAAGGCCTACCTGGCTGGCAACGAAATAACTATGCCACCATGCTGGCCCTTGTTCTAGTGTGTATAACTTTTTCGTTCACAGTTCCGTTCCTACCTCTATACCTTGAACAAATGTCAGACCTTTCTGGCGCTGATGCAGCCATGTGGGCTGGTATTGCTACTGGCCTTGGTGGTTTAGCTCTGTTCATTACTGGACCGATCTGGGGAGCATTAGGCGATCGATTCGGACGCAAGGCCATGCTGGTGCGGGCTCTGTTTGGTGGAGCGCTTGGACTCTTGCTCATAGGCCTTGCCACTTCGGTCTGGCAGGTCGTGGTTATCCGAACATTCATCGGCGTGATGGCAGGCGCTGGGCCAGCAGGCATGGCAATGGTGTCTGCTGGAACACCAAGCAAGCATCTAGCAAAATCACTCGGACAATTTCAAGCCGTCACACTTGCCGGCATGGCAATTGGACCGGTGATTGCTTCAGTCATGATTTCATTTTGGAGCTACAGCACCACCTTTGTGATCGGCGGCATCTTGATGTTCTCCGGTACTTTCGTGGCAGTTATTTTGATTCGCGAACCAAAACGCCCACAGACATCCCAACGAGTGAGCGCCATGGACAGTTTCAAGTCGGTAATCAAATCACCTGTGGCTTCTGTTGCGCTGCTACTTGTACTCGTAGTCAGTTTTGCCGCGCCTATGGTGCAACCCATCTTGCCAAGTTTCGTAGTGTCGCTACTTCCCGAAGGGGCAGAATCAAGCGCGATCGTCGGCTGGCTCTTCTTTGGTATCTCTACAGCAAGTGCCATTGGTGCGATGTTTGCTGGCAGAATTCTTGGTCGGGTCACACATCAACGACTCCTACTCATTTCCTCCATCGGAGTTGCCGTCTTCCTTTTCCCTCTAGCCCTGGTCCAAGGTGTTCCGCTCCTCGCCGTATTCGTTGTGGCAATGTCATTCTTCCAGGGACTGCTTTCAACAAGTAGCGCCTCCTTGCTTCCCACGTTGGTTTCCGCCACCGCACTCAGTTCAATCTTCGGCTTGTATCAGAGCGTACAAGCTCTTTCCAGCCAAATTGGTCCGGCTATCGGCGGCATCATCGCTGTGCACCTGGGCTACCGTGCCGTGTTTGCGATGTCGGCGCTACTTTTGCTCGCCCTCGGCCTGCCGATGCTCGCCTATTTTGCCCGAGTGGTTCGCAAGAATCGCGAACTAGTATCGAGTTAATGCCGCTCGCTTATTTTCCTCTTGACCGACTAACTATGAGTTCTAGTGCCGAATCAAATAGTCGAATGAGCTCAAGGCAGCGGTGGCTCCTGCGCCAAGCGCGATGACGATTTGCTTGTACGGCACCGTGGTTCCATCCCCTGCAGCAAATACGCCAGAAAGGTTTGTTGCTCCTGCTGCGTCAATCACGACTTCGCCTCGTGTCGAGAGTTCAACGGTGTCTTTTAGCCATTCAGTGTTTGGCAGCAAGCCAATCTGAACGAAGATACCGTCAAGCGCCACTTCATGAACAACGCTGTCGACCCGTGACTGATAGTGCAGGCCAGTGACCTTTGAACCATCGCCGATGACTTCAGTGGTCAACGCTTCAAGCACTACATCGACATTGGTCAGCGAATGCAGTTTGCGAATCAGAACTTCATCAGCACGAAGTTTGTTGTCGAACTCAAGCACCGTGACATGACTAGCTAAACCAGCGAGGTCAATTGCTGCTTCAATTCCCGAATTGCCTCCGCCGATAACTGCGATGCGCTTACCTTTGAAAAGCGGGCCATCGCAATGCGGGCAAAAAGTGACTCCCTTGTTGCGGTACTCCTCTTCGCCAGGCACGGACATCGTGCGCCAGCGGGCGCCTGTCGTCAGAATGACACTCTTAGCCTTGAGCGCTGCGCCATTTTCGAGTTCGACTGTAATGATCCCTTGATCATTGGCTGGAATTAATTTGGCGGCTTTTTGTGAATTCATGATGTCCACGCCATATTCCTTGACGTGTGCTTCTAATGAATTCGCCAGTTGTGGACCTTCGGTGTGACTGATGGAAATGAAATTTTCAATAGCCATCGTGTCGAGTACTTGACCCCCGAATCGCTCGGAAACTATGCCGGTGTGAATACCTTTTCGTGCTGCGTAAACAGCGGCTGCTGTTCCAGCTGGACCCCCACCAATGACGAGCACATCAAAGGTTTCTTTGGCGTTCAGTAACTGTGCAGCTTTAGCTCCCGCATTCACATCCAGCTTTTCAATGATCTGCTCAATGGTCATTCGGCCCTGACCGAAGACTTCACCATTTAGATACACGGTTGGAACGGCAAGAATTTCACGCTGTGCGATTTCGTCTGGAAAGAGACCACCGTCAATCGCCACATTGGTAATGCGCGGATTAAGAATGCTCAAGAGATTGAGGGCCTGCACAACGTCGGGGCAGTTTTGGCAACTCAACGACATGTACGTCTCGAAGTGAAAATCGCCCTGAAGATTTTGTATCTGTTCAATGACTTCGGGATCCAAGGTTGATGGATGCCCACCAACCCAAAGCAGTGCCAAAACTAACGATGTGAACTCATGGCCCATGGGGATACCCGCGAAGCGAACTTCAACGTCTGTGCCGACCCGACGAATAGCAAATGAGGGAGTGCGCGCATCGTGTTCTTCTACAACACTGATCAGCGACGAGAGCGCCGCGATTTCGTTCAAGAGCCCACGAAGCTCAACTGAACTCGTGTTTGCGTCTAATGAAGCAACGAGGGCGATCGGGCGTGTAATCCGCTCCAGGTGTCCGCTCAGTTGCTGGGTGATTGCTTCGTCGAGCATGGTTCCTCCAAGAATTCAGCACCGGATCGCGGTGCTGAGATTGAGGGGCACGGGGTACGTACCGAGTTGACAGGGAAGCCGAGATCATCGGCTCCCCCGTCAAATGTTGGCTAATTAAATCTTGCCTACGAGATCTAGGGATGGAGCCAAGGTTGCTTCGCCTTCGGTCCACTTTGCTGGGCACACTTCGCCTGGGTGAGCTGCAACATACTGAGCGGCCTTAATCTTGCGAAGAAGCTCTGAAGCGTTGCGTCCAACACCTTCTGATGTGACCTCAACGAGCTGAATGATGCCTTCTGGATCAATCACGAAAGTGCCTCGATCTGCCAGGCCAACACCTTCGCGCATGTTGTCAAAGTTGCGAGTCAGGTCGCCGTTTGGATCACCGATCATTGGGTACGTGATCTTGCCAATCGTGTCTGACGAATCGTGCCAAGCCTTGTGAGTGAAGTGAGTGTCAGTGGAAACCGAGTAAACCTCGACACCGAGCTTCTGCAATTCAGGATAGAAATCTTCGAGATCGCCCAGTTCAGTAGGGCAAACAAAGGTGAAGTCAGCAGGGTAGAAGAACATCACTGCCCATTTGCCACGAAGGTCTGCTTCGGTGACTGGCACGAAGGCGCCATTGTGAAAAGCTGTTGATGAGAAGGGTTTGATCTCAGTGTTAATGACCGACATATTTTTCCATCCTTAGAAACGAATCCGGTTGCGATGCATTACAGAGTAGGTACCCGGAATACATAGTGCAAATCAAATGATTCTTGATGTTCGATAGGTTTTTACTATCTATGAAAGATTGAAGAAGGCGACCTCACTAGAAGCCGCCTTCTTCTTTCCCAACTACCGGGATTAATGCCAAGTCGCTGTTACTGATTTGAGTGTTGATCCAGCATTCCCCGTGGAAACTGACCAGGGCCTTGGTCCTGCTGGTTAGGCGCCATCATCGAGCCTGGTTCCGGTGGCTGCTGCTGGCTTTGTCCTTGTTGAGGCTGCTGCTCCCCGAACCCTTGCATCATTTGATCGTGATGGCGCTCAAAATTCTGGGCGATCTGGCTGCGGCCACCTGCACCGAAACCTGCTCGATCATCTCCATGATGTGAACCAATCGCGAAACCTATGACGCCAGCCAGGGCAATCACTGCAACCGCCACGGCACCGGCGATGGCCGCCCCAATAACTCGACGGTTGGAGGTCTTTGCTTTATCAGCACCAGATGGCTGTACCGCTGCTGCTACTGGCTGCGCTGCCTCAACTGGTGCGGCTTGCACTGCATCAAATTGTGACGTCTCCGCATTGGCGTTTTCTGGCTGATCTGACATTGCGCCTCCTTCATTTGGCTCGCACCTCGCGAGTCACTGGTTATAGATTGCCCGATCCATGTTTGGAATCAATGGCGCTGATGTTTGGGTTTCGTCAGGGTCTGGCGGCGTTCTTGCCTAGGCTGAGCCAGATGTCATCCCAACCCAGCACTGTGAGCCCAACCGGTCGCCTCTTTTTCGGAATCAATGCCCTCGTGGCTTGGTTAGGACTAGCCGTTTCCTTTGTGTTAGCGCTTTTCGGCAGCTACCCGAGCACAAACACTGACCCGACCCTGGTGGGGTTCAACGCGCAAGGCCTTGAGGGTGCCATCGGCCGAGTCAGCGACTTCCTCGGTTACTTCACGCACTGGAGCAATCTGGTCGTTGCCATCGTGATGACAATGCTTTGGCGAAACAGTAAGCGTAATTCGACGTTGTTCTCCGTGCTGCGCCTGGATTCGCTCATCATGATTACCGTCACGGGCTTGGTCTATGCGCTGATTCTTGCCCCCGCTGACACCGTGCAGGGTTGGCAATACATTTCCAACACCCTTGAGCATTACCTCACGCCGCTTTTGACGATCCTTATCTTTATCATTTTTGGCCCTCGCCGCCAGATTCGCTTGGGCGCGGTGCTTCCGGCTTTGATCCTGCCGCTGGTGTGGGTCGGCATTGCACTCATCCGAGGAGCAATCATCGGGGCGTATCCATACGGGTTTATCAATGTTGCAACCTGGGGCTACGGCACCGTGACGATCAATCTCATCGGGATCATCGTTATTGGTACCGGGCTTGGGCTGTTCTTCTGGGCAATTGAAAGATGGATGTCCAAGCTCGAGGCGAGAAAGTAGTCGCCACAGCAACTACCGTGTAGTGGTGAAGGCTCCGAGAAGCACCGCGCTCCCTGCGGTCATGACGGGCTTCACCACTTTGCGCCATTACGAGAGTCGGCACTTACGTGGCGATCTCATCGGCGGACTGACTGTCACTGCGTACCTGGTGCCACAGGTCATGGCGTATTCGACTCTCGCCGGACTACCGGCTCAGGTGGGCTTGTGGATAATCATTCTCACCCTCGTTGCCTATTTTTTTATTGGTACATCCAGACTGCTCAGCAGTGGCCCTGAATCAACCACTGCCTTACTTACGGCTGCGACACTTGCTCCACTCGCTGTCGGTGATTCGGGTCGTTATGCAGTCTTAGCTGCCCTGCTGGCTTTGCTCTGTGGTGCTTTTGCACTCATCGCTTGGGTCATGCGCTTAGGTTTCATCGGCGACGCACTTTCCAAACCCGTCCTCGTGGGTTACATGGCCGGTGTCGCAGTGATCATGATCATGAGCCAGCTGGGCAAGATCACCGGTATCAATATTTCCGGAGACTCATTTTTCACAGACCTGAAATCCTTTGCTTCCAACGTGAGTTGGGATTCACTTTCTTGGGCAAGTCTGATCATGGGTGTCACCGTCACCATTTTGCTCTTCGTATTGAGTCGAAGGTTTCCAAAATTACCGACACCTCTCATCGTTATCGCAGGTGCTGCGATTGTTACTTCAATTTTCGATTTGAGTCAGCACGGTGTCACCACCGTTGGCACCATTGCGACCGGAATTCCTACTCCGTCGTTTGCGGGGATTTCCGGGAGCGACATCACCATGTTGCTCATCCCAGCTTTTGGAGTATTCATCGTTGGCTACACGGATAACTTGTTGACCGGCCGCATGTTTGGCGATCGCCATCGACATCACATCGATCCAAATAAAGAACTTCTCGCACTAGGCGTGGGAAACATCGTCGCTGGTGTTGCACATGGTTTTCCCGTGAGTTCGAGTGCGAGTAGAGCAACTCTTGGTGAGGCGGCGGGTGCAAGAACACAGTTGTATTCGCTCGTAGCAGCAGGTGGCACACTCATCATTCTTTTTGTTTTCAGTGGAGTGCTCGAAAGCTTCCCCCTCGCGGCACTTGGTGGAGTTGTCGCCTACGCAGCGCTGCGGCTTATCGATGTTGCTGAGTTTCGTCGCCTGTGGGGGTTTCGCAAACGCGAATTTCTTTTAGCCATATCTGCAGCAGCAGCCGTGCTTATTTTCGACATTCTTTGGGGAGTGCTGTTCGCGATAGCTCTCTCGGTTTTGGAACTGCTCACTCGAGCGGCGCGCCCTCATGCCGCGATCCTTGGTCAAGTTCCTGACGTTCCTGGCTGGCACGACATCACGGACTACGAACACACCCAACAAATCCCAGGGCTTCTAGTTTTCCGTTACGACTCGCCATTGTTCTTCGCTAACGCCAATGACTTTGTGAGCAAATGCGAAGCTGCGGTCGATAACTACGATCCAACGCCTAAGTGGATGCTGCTGAATATGGAAGCCAATGTCGAAGTAGACATCACCGGTTTAGACGCACTGGAAAGGCTTCGCAGTCACTGCGAGCGGGCGGGCGTGGTTCTGGCGCTCGTGCGCGTTAAGCATGAGGTGGAACTTGATTTAATGCGCCACGGAGTTGGGGGTCGGATTGGTCCAGAACGGATGTACCCGACCCTGCCAACAGCCGTCTTGGCCTATCAGGCCGAGCAAAGCGAAGATCTAGGCTGAAGCGGAATGCACAGCTAGCGGCCCTTGAGCCTCCAGAAGTGACTGCACTTCTGTAGCCCGGTAGCGACGATGGCCACCTAAGGTGCGAATGCTGGTGAGCTTGCCGGCCTTAGCCCAGCGAGTCACCGTTTTTGGATCCACTCGGAAAAGGGCTGCCACTTCCGATGGAGTGAGCAACTGCTCGATGTCTGCCCCGCGACCTGTCACGAGATCCTCCTATCGGCCCGGCAATTTGCCTGACGTTGGACGTACTGTGACATTCACCACGGCACACTGCAAGGGCTTTGTCCATATTTGTTCGAATAAAATTCACAAAAGGGACGTATTTCCGCGCTTTTGAGGAAACCCTAACTAATTGCCAACCCGTTGCGCATGCCAACAAGAGGGAGCAGGTAGGCTAAACCTCTCAGGTTGGGCCCAGCCCCCTGAGAAATATTCTGTCCAAACGAGCCGGGGCGTTCCCGGATGAGGGGGTCGAGCCATGGGGCGCGGCCGTGCGAAGGCAAAGCAGACAAAGGTAGCCCGCGAGTTGAAATACGGGGGTCCTCAGACTGACTTTGATCGACTGCAAGCAGAGCTGGCGAACAGCGAGGTTCCCGTGCGCTCATTTGCTGCTGAAGAAACTTCTGAAGAAACAACCGACGACGATCCTTATGCCAAGTACTACGAGGACGACGACGACGAGGAAGAAACCGAGCGCTAACTAGTGCTGGTAGTCACCAAGAAGTGTGACTGCTCCACCCTTGCCGCCTTTGGCCTCAGCATCACCAATTTCGCCATCGAGTCGCGCACGAACTTCACCACAAATCCAAGCTGGGATTCCACGCGCTTGCAAGAAGGCGATCGCTGCATCTGCATTTTCAGGACTCACTAACGCAACCATGCCTACACCCATGTTGAAAGTGCGCTCACTTTCAAGTCGCGCGACATTTCCGGTGCGGGTGATGAGATCAAAGATCGGTAGCGGCCGCCAAGTTGACCGATTGATGTCAGCAGCCAACGTTGGTGGGAGTACTCGAGCAATGTTCGCAGCCAATCCACCGCCAGTGACATGGCTGTAAGCATGCACAGGAACAGCTTTAGCTAACGCTAAACAATCGAGTGAATATACCCGGGTTGGCTCAAGCATTTCTTCGCCGACAGTGCGCCCAAGCTCTTCGATATTCGCAAACAGACCTGGGCCAGACTCACCTAGCAACACATAGCGCGCAAGGGAATAACCGTTGGAGTGCAAGCCAGATGCGCCCATCGCGATGACAACGTCACCTGTGAGGACTCGATCAGGTCCCAATAATTCGTCCGCTTCAACAACTCCGGTGCCAGCTCCAGCAACGTCATATTCGTCGGGTGCCATAAGCCCTGGATGCTCTGCAGTTTCACCACCAAGTAGCGCGCAGCCTGCGAGCTGACAACCCTTTGCAATCCCGGACACCACTGCCGCGATGCGTTCAGGATTCACTGACCCAGTTGCGATGTAGTCGGTCATGAAAAGAGGCTCTGCGCCAACAACAACAAGATCATCAACAACCATTGCGACGAGATCGATGCCTATCGTGTCGTGGATATCCATTGCACGCGCGACGGCAATCTTTGTTCCAACGCCATCGGTGGATGTTGCAAGAAGTGGTCGGCGATATTTGAGAAGCGCACTGGCATCAAACAAACCAGCGAATCCGCCGAAGTCGCCAACCGTTTCTTTACGTTGCGCGGCTTTCACCGATGCCCGCATTAATTCAACTGCACGCTCGCCGGCTTCAACATCCACTCCGGCCGCTGCATATGAAGCTCCGGTCATGAACGATCTTCCTGATTTATGGCTGAAATCGTTGGCTCGGCTTGCGTACTTGCTACAACTTTGCGCTCTATTCCTTCAAGAACTTGAGTGCTCATTACTTGTGGATCTGGAATTTGCACGGGGTAGACACCGTCAAAACACGCACGACACAAGCGTTCTGCGGGAATGGTGGTTGCCTCAACGAGCTCTTCAAGTGACACGTAGCCGAGGGAATCGGCACCAATTGAGTTGCAGATTTCGTCGATGGTGAGTCCGTTAGCGATGAGTTCTGCTCGCGTTGCAAAGTCAATGCCATAGAAGCACGGCCACTTGACCGGCGGGCTTGAGATGCGAACGTGGATTTCTAACGCACCGGCTTCACGCAACATGCGTACTAGGGCACGTTGGGTATTGCCTCGGACGATGGAGTCATCGACAACAACCAATTTCTTGCCAGCGATCACATCACGCAGTGGGTTCAACTTAAGCCGGATGCCTAATTGGCGAATCGTCTGTGATGGTTCGATGAAGGTGCGTCCGACATAAGCGTTCTTCACTAGTCCTTCGGCAAATGGAATCCCCGACTCTTGGGCATATCCAATAGCGCCGTAACGGCCAGATTCTGGAACTGGAATAACAAGATCAGCTTCAACTGGATGCTCAATGGCAAGGCGTCGTCCAATTTCAACTCGTGAAGCCTGCACTCCGCGGCCAGCGATCGTGGTGTCTGGTCGAGCTAAGTACACGTATTCAAAAAGACAACCTTTAGGGTCGGCTTCGGCAAAACGCTGCGTGCGCATGCCCTGCCCATCAATGGTGATGAGCTCACCTGGCTCAACTTCACGCACAAATGCTGCACCAACGATGTCTAGCGCGGCTGTCTCGCTGGCAAGTACCCAGCCGCTCTCAAGTCGGCCAAGCACCAGAGGCCTGATCCCCTGAGGATCACGGGCGCCATAGAGCGCATCGTCGTCCATAAAGACCAAGGAGAAAGCACCGCGAATGTGCGGCAATTCAAGTTTTGCGGCTTCTTCAATACTCAGATCTGGATGGGCAGCAATCAAGCTCGTGAGTACATCGGTGTCGCTAGACATCGCTATCTGATCGCCCAGCTGCAACTCTCCCGACAACACGGAAAGTTCGCGAAGTCGAACCCGAAGTTCAGGAGTGTTGGTGATATTTCCGTTGTGGCCCAACGCAATATGCCCGGTTGCGGTTGAACGGAAGGTTGGTTGGGCGTTTTCCCAAACGCTGGCACCCGTTGTGGAATAGCGCGTGTGGCCAATGGCAACGTGTCCGCGCAGCGATTCCAAGACCGCCTCGTTAAAGACCTGAGAAACTAAGCCCATATCTTTATAGACAGTGATGTTTCCGCCGTCACTTACCGCGATGCCGGCTGACTCTTGGCCGCGGTGTTGGAGGGCGTACAAACCAAAGTACGTCAGTTTGGAAACTTCTTCGCCAGGTGCCCAGACCCCGAAGACTCCGCAAGCATCCTGCGGGCCTTTCTCACCTGGCATTAAGTCATGGTTTAGAAGACCGTCACCTCGCACAGGCATAGCCTACGCGACTTTCAGTGGTAGCCATTGCGACAGGTCAGAGCGTTCCCCACTTGCATGGACCTTGCCTGAACTGCGCGCTTCTTGCCAGCTCAATCGCCCCGAGCACATCAGCAGCCAAGTGACCGGATCAGTCTCAACGACAGCCGGTGGAGTGCCCCTGCGGTGAGTTGCTCCGGGGATGGCCTGAACCGCAGCAAATGGAGGTATTCGGACCTCCACGCTACGTCCGGGTGCAAGTTCAACTAGTGATGCCAGAGAGTCCTTCACAGCCGTTTTCAACAATGTCTTATCCGCAACTTGGCCCGCGTCTAAAGCAGCTAAGACCCTGTCAATGGCCGTAAGCATTACGCGAACAACGCTGGCAATGTCTTGGTGTGAGCTTCGAAAAGTTCGGCAAAGGTCAGGGTGAACATATCCGCGATCTTGACAACTTGGGTTTGCGAGGCGAAGCCTGCAGTTGAATCCACGACACCGATTTGGGTAACCGGCAGGTCGTTGGCAGCACACAAGGCCTGGAATCGCTCGATCTGCTCTGGCTCAACAGCTACGACAGCACGCCCTGCTGATTCACTAAACAAGAAAGTGAACCGATCCATGTCGGTAGGAATCGTGATGAGTGCGCCAATGCCCGAGTGCAGGGCCATCTCCACAATCACTTGCACGATGCCGCCGTCGGAAACATCGTGAGCAGCACTCAAAATGCCTTCCCTTGATCCGGTGACAAGAACTTCACCCAGACTGCGCTCACGCTCAAGATCAACCATTGGCGGCAGGCCACCGAGATGCTTATGCATGTGGTTTGCCCATTCGCTACCGGCAAATTCATCACGAGTGTCACCGAGAACAAAAATGATGTCGCCATCGTTCTTCCAAGCCAACGGAGTGCGCAGGTCAACGTTTTGGATGACGCCGAGAACGCCAACAACAGGTGTTGGAAGAATCGCGGTTGATCCAGTTTGGTTGTAGAACGAAACGTTTCCTCCAGTGACCGGAATCCCAAGCTGCAAACATCCATCAGCCAAACCGCGCGTTGCTTCTGCGAATTGCCACATCACATCTGGATCTTCAGGTGAGCCGAAGTTCAGGCAGTTCGTCACAGCAAGTGGCACTGCGCCCGAGGCACAAACATTTCGGTACGACTCCGCCAGAGCGAGCTGCGTTCCGGTGTATGGATCCAGCTTGGTGAATCGACCATTGCAGTCCGTTGAGATCGCAACACCAAGACCTGACTCCTCGTCGATGCGAATCATTCCCGCATCTGCTGGCTGAGCAAGCACTGTATTTCCAAGCACGTAGCGGTCGTATTGATCAGTCACCCAAGCCTTCGACGCAAGGTTTGGGGCAGCCAACATCCGCAGCAACGTCATCCGCAATTGCGAAGCATTTTCTGGGCGCGCGAGCCGCTCTGGAGTTGGCGCATCAGCCTGCAACGCGTCTTGCCAATCTGGGCGAGCATACGGACGCTCGTAGATTGGGCCTTCGTGCGCCACTGTGCGAGGTGGCACATCAACAATGCGCTCGCCATGCCAATCAACGGTGAGGCGACCCGAATCGGTTACTTCACCAATAACAACGGCTTCAACATCCCATTTATTGATAATGACCATGAAGGCATCAATGTTTTCTGGCGAAACCACAGCGCACATGCGCTCTTGGGACTCGCTCATCAGAATTTCTTCTGGCGTCAATGTGGCATCTCGCAAAAGAACTCGATCAAGCCACACATGCATTCCGCCATCGCCATTGGAAGCGAGTTCGCTGGTTGCACAGGAAATGCCGGCGCCGCCAAGATCTTGAATACCTTCAACTAATCCGGCATGCAGAACCTCAAGCGTTGCTTCAATGAGCAACTTCTCCATGAATGGATCGCCTACCTGAACACTTGGCCGCTTTGCTGGGCTATCTGCATCAAAGGTTTCTGAGGCTAGAACAGAAACGCCACCGATACCGTCGCCGCCGGTGCGAGCGCCGTAGAGCACTACAAGATTGCCGACACCCTTTGCACTTGCTAGGTGGATCTCGTCGTGGCGCATGGCACCGATGCACAGCGCGTTAACCAGTGGGTTGCCTGCGTAACTCTCGTCGAAAATAATTTCGCCGCCGATATTTGGTAGTCCTAGGCAGTTTCCGTAGCCGCCGATTCCGGAAACAATTCCGGGAAGAACCCGCAAGGTATCTGGTGCGTCTGCCGGGCCAAAGCGCAATGGGTCCATGATCGCGAGCGGACGTGCGCCCATCGAAATGATGTCGCGCACGATGCCACCAACGCCGGTTGCTGCACCTTGGTACGGCTCGACATAGGAAGGATGGTTGTGGCTTTCGACCTTGAACGTCACCGCCCAGCCTTGGCCAATATCAACAACACCAGCATTCTCACCGATACCAACAAGTAACTTGTCAGTCTTTGGCGCCTTATCGCCGAATTGCTTGAGGTGCACTTTGCTTGACTTATAGGAGCAATGCTCACTCCACATCACCGAATACATAGCGAGTTCGCTGCTGGTAGGTCGGCGATCAAGAATTTCGCGAATTCGTTGGTACTCATCAGCCTTTAATCCAAGTTCAGCAAAAGGCTGGGCGCGATCTGGTGTTTGTGCTGCCTGGGAAACCGTGTCAATGCTCATGCGTTCACCATCGCTGTCAAGATGCTTGTGAAGAAGCCAAGACCATCAGTGGTCGGCCCCGTGAGTTGTTCCACTGCGTGCTCAGGGTGCGGCATTAAGCCAACGACATTGCCTCGAGTATTTCTAATTCCTGCAATATCGCGCAGGCTGCCGTTTGGGTTTACATCGAGATAGCGCGCGATGACGCGCCCTTCACCCTCAAGTTCATCGAGCGTCTTTTCGTCGGCCACGAAACAGCCTTCACCGTTCTTGAGCGGAACGATAATTTCTTGGCCGCTCGCATAGCTGCTGGTCCAAGCTGAGGTGTTGTCTTCGATTCGCAATTTCTGATCTCGACAGACGAAGTGCAATTTTTCATTGCGTGTCAGCGCGCCAGGAAGCAAGTGCGATTCACAAAGGATCTGGAACCCGTTACAGATACCCAGCACAGGCAAGCCGCCATTGGCCGCTGCAACAACTTCACCCATAACAGGAGCGAAACGTGAGATGGCCCCGCACCGAAGGTAATCGCCGTATGAAAATCCACCGGGAAGAATGACCGCATCAACCTTGTGGAGATCAGCATCGCCATGCCACAGCGCTACTGCTTCACCGCCTGCAAGCCGCACGGCCCGCGCAGCATCACGATCATCTAGTGAACCCGGGAAAGTTACGACGCCAATGCGCATGGGTTACTGATCCTCTTCAACTACGAGAATGAAATCTTCAATGACCGGGTTACACAGGAGTTCAGCCGCCAGCGCGTGCAACTGCTCGCGGCGCTCGTCAGTGATCTCACCTTCGACCTGAATCACAAACTGCTTTCCCTGGCGCACATCGGTCACGCCAGTGATTCCAAGGCGGCCTAAAGCCCCTTGGACGGCGCGACCTTGTGGGTCGAGAATTTCCGGCTTGAGCATGACGTC
>WLNQ01000027.1 GCA_009699705.1 Actinomycetota bacterium
CCTCGTGATTCGGGATCTCGCGATTCTGGTTCACGCGATTCACGTTCTTCCGCGCCACGTTCATCTGCCCCTCGTTCGGGTGGTTATGACCGTGCTCCTCGTCGTGATGATCGTGATGATCGTCCACGCGGCACCGGTGCTCCACGCACAGGTAGCTACGACCGTGCTCCTCGTCGTGATGATCGTGACGAACGTCCACGCAGTTTTCCTCCTCGTGATTCGGGATCTCGCGATTCTGGTTCACGCGATTCACGTTCTTCCGCGCCACGTTCATCTGCCCCTCGTTCGGGTGGTTATGACCGTGCTCCTCGTCGTGATGATCGCGGCCCAGTGTCGAGAAGCAATGATCGCCGTGATGAGCGGGGTCGCCCAGATGGGCAGCGCAGCGACAATCGCAACACTTCTGGTCGTCCAAGCAACAATCGTCGCGATGATCGTGGCCAGCACGAACAAGTTAACCGCCGCGATGTGGGCTATGAGATTCGTGATCCGCGCATTCCTGACGACATCACACCTGAAGACTTCGATAAGGGCATGTCGCAAGAGCTGCGTTCGCTTCCCGAGGGATTGCAGATTCTTGTTGCTAGGCACCTTGTCGCTGCAGAACGCGCGATGGCCGAAGAAGATTTCGATCTTGCAACTGAGCATGTGAGAGCAGCGCGTCGTCGTGCATCTCGCATTTCGATGGTTCGTGAAGCTTGCGGCATCGTTGCGTACAAGTCTGGTCGATTCGGTGAAGCTCTGACAGAACTTCGTGCCGTTCGTCGCATGGCTGGTGGAGATCAGTACATTCCGATGATCGCAGATTGTGAACGAGGATTAGGTAAGCCGCAAAAGGCGTTGGATTACATCAGAACAATCGACACAACCAAGATGTTGGCCGAAACTCGTGCTGAAATGATGATCGTGGCAGCGGGTGCTCGTGGAGATCTGGGTGAGCTGGATGCCGCAATTGTAACTTTGCAGATTCCAGAATTGACCCGGCTCAATCCAGGCGACACTCGTGCGCGTTTGCAGTACGCATACGCCATGTTGCTCAAGGATGCAGGCCGCGCGAATGAGGCGCGCGAATGGATGGAGCGCGCGGCTGGCTCCGATATTGACGGTGCTACCGACGCTGAAGAGCAGTGCAGCTTGATGGACGGAATTGAGTTCTCAGAAGAAGATTAAGTTTTCCACAGATTCAGATGACTCTGGGTTCGTATCCACCGGTGCTTATCGAAGGGTGCGAACCCACAGTCATGTCGGCAGTCTTGGGTTATGGAAACTAGTGAATCAAATTGGGGCCAGAACAAAGTCCATCTGATTGGCCGATTGGGGCAGCAATCGCAGACCAAGGAAATGCCGAGCGGTGACGAGTTAACAACGTTCACCGTTGTCGTGCCGCGTTCTGGCAAGTTACGTCCAGGATCGCCACGGTTAGATTCGCTTGCTTGTCAGTCTATGAAAGTGGGAATTCGCAATAAAGTGCTTTCCTGGCCAGCAGGGTCATGGGTTGAACTCGAAGGGACCCTGCGCAGGAGATTTTGGCAAAGCGGGAATGGGCTGGCCAGCTCCACTGAGATTGAAGTCAGAACCCTGGTGCGCGTGCGAGAATCTACGAGTGTCGATCGCTGAAAACTCTGATGGCCAGGACGAGGCCTACGGTTGGTACTCCAGGGCACGAGAACTACTGGAATCATCAAATCCGCATGCTGCTCTGCTGCTCATAGATCGTTTGATGGCGCAGGAACCGCAGTCGGCCTCGGTCATGGAGATGTATGCACGTGCGCTTTTTGATACGTCGGATTTCAGGGCAGCCGCAATGGCCTTTGATGTACTCATTCAACTTTCGCCCGACAACGACTATGCGCATTTTGGGAAAGGCATGTGCTTGTGGCGCATGCAACAGTTCATTTTGTCTCGAGACGAACTTGGAATGGCATCGGTCATGCGACCGGATCGCCTTGAATACGCTCGGGCCTACGCCCAAGTTAAAGCGACCTTGCGTGCGCGAATTGAGGCGGGCCTCCCACTTAACGGGCCAATCGATAACCAAGACAAATTTGATCGAATACTCGGTGACGAGTCATGAGCGTTGGTAATCATGATGTTTTGCTCTTCGATCTCGATGGAGTGGTCTATATCGGCGCGGATATTGTTCCCGGTGCCCGTGAAGCTATTACCTCAGTGCTGGAACAAGGAGCGCGGTGTGTGTACGTCACAAATAATGCCTCAAGGACCGCCTTCGAAGTTGCGCAACATTTACGCCAATTAGGTATTCCTGCTTCTGACGCAGATGTAGTGACATCTTCCATGGCGGCAGCTTCAATGATCGCGGCACTCGTTCCAACGGGTGAAGTGCTAGCCGTCGGAGGGGAAGGGGTGAAGGCTGCGTTACGCGAACGTGGATTCACCCCCGTTAGCAAATATTCCGATTCAGTCGTTGCCGTGATGCAGGGCTTTGGGCAAGACGTGGGTTGGGCGGATCTAGCCGAGGCCACTTTTGCCGTGCGCGCGGGATTGCCCTGGATCGCGACCAACTTAGATTCGACATTCCCATCAGCCAGGGGAATTGCTCCAGGAAACGGGGCCTTGGTCCAGGTCGTTGCCCAAACCTCGGGTCGAGTTCCAGACGGTGTGGCAGGTAAGCCGGAGCCCGCGCTACTCATCGAAGCCATTCGGCGGACAGGAGCTAAACGCCCACTCATGATCGGCGATCGACTTGATACCGATATCGCCGCCGGCTCCAGACTAGGCATCCCAACTTTGCTGGTCGCAACCGGAGTTTCCACCCTGGAATTGGGTCGAAACGCAGTCGGTGACCAACGTCCTACATTTATGTCGTCAGATCTGACCTGCCTGTTGCCCAACAAGTCCTGGATCGCGGTAACGTGAAGCCATGCTGAATGACTTACGCGGATATCTACAGTTAGCTAATGGCCTCAGTGAAGTTACTAAGGCCAAGGCAAAAGAGATCGCCATGGAATTGGTGAATCAGGGCATTTTGCTCTCAACCAAGGCCCCAGACATTAAGGGTCAGGTTCAAGAACTTGCAGATGACTTGCTGTCCACGAGCCGAAACAACCGAGAGATGCTGCTCGGGCTCGTGACATCAGAAGTCGATCGCGCTGTGAGTCGCATGGGTTTCGTGCGCGAAGATGAATTAGCGGCCGTGCGACGTCATGTTCAGCGACTCGAAAAGGAAATCGTAGAACTGAAGAATGCGACCGCCAAGCCCGCCAAGAAAGCTGCTGTGAAGAAAGTTACTGTGAAGAAAGTTAACGTGAAGGCAGCGTCTGAGAAGAAAGCCACATCCGCGAAGGAAGCGCAGTGATCGACGAAGTTCGTGACATTGATGATGTTGAAGTAGATGCGGATTACGAAGCTGACACAGCAGATTTTGTTGAAGGTGAAATCCTCGAAGTAGACGGTGTGGATGCGGCGCTGAGTGACGAAGATTCTCAGGACGAAGCAATTGATCTACTGGAAACAGTGATGGTTTTGGAAGAGCACGACAATGCATTGGTGCTCGCGGTCTGGGAACCGACTGGAGATCCTGGTGTAGACGCAGCTCTTGAAGAACTTGCGACTCTTGACGAAATTGAAATCCACGATCATGCGGCTGTATTCACTTCAGTGCACGGACGTTTACATCAGCGCTTGTCTGATCTCAGCGCGAAGTAACAATGGCGCAGAGAACCGATGGCGCGTAGGCGCTTAGATGCTGAGCTCACGCGACGTGGACTTGCTCGTTCACGTGAACAGGCACAAGAACTCATTGCGGGCGGGCATGTCACTGTTAAAGGTGGGGTAGCAACGAAACCTGCCACGCAGGTAGAAACCTCAGACGCTATTGAAGTAATTTCTTCCAGCGATCACGGGTATGTGTCTCGTGGCGCGGTAAAGCTCAATGGTGCGCTAGATGCATTCCCCTCGATTGTCGTGTCGGGCCGTTACTGTCTTGATGCCGGTGCGTCCACTGGTGGTTTCACTCAAGTCTTGCTCGAACGAGGTGCAACCCGGGTCCTAGCGGTTGACGTGGGTTACGGACAACTGGCTTGGCCGCTGAGAACAGATGATCGAGTACTAGTCATGGAGCGAACGAACATTCGCACGTTGACTCCTGAGGATGTCGAGTACCTCGCTGATTTATTTGTAGCGGATCTTTCATTTATTTCCCTTGCCTTGGTGTTACCAGCAATGGTGGCTTGCTCTGCACCAGATACTGATTTTGTGATTATGGTGAAGCCACAATTTGAGGTGGGGCGCGAAGCAGTAGGTGATGGAGTTATCCGCGACCCAAATATTCGCATGAGTGCCGTCCAGTCAGTGGCTGATCGAGCCCTGGTTCTTGGTCTTGGAGTCGCGGGCGTCGTAGCCAGCCCATTGCCTGGACCAAGTGGGAACGTGGAGTACTTCCTGTGGTTGCAGCGAGGACTCGGAGGAAAGGCTGTGGATGGAGCACCGCAACCCCTTCGTTTGCGCGATGATGACCTTCGCGAGGCAATCAGCCGCGCCATCCAGGAAGGACCGCAATGACCACCACCCGTCGTGCCCTACTGGTGCTGAACACTCGAGCGATGCCAGCTAGAGCTGCAGCGGTTGGTGTTGTGGGGGACCTTCAATCGGCAGGGTTCATAGTTCTTCTTGCTCAAGACGATGCATCAGATTGGCAAGAAGGCGTACCGCCTGGGGTGCAAGTGGTTCTGGCGGACGAGCGGGCCGCAGATAACTGCGAAGTTGTTGTCGTTCTCGGTGGAGACGGAACCATCCTGCGCGCAGCCGAACGTGCCCGAAACTCATCAGTTCCGATTCTCAGCGTCAATCTTGGACACGTGGGCTTCCTAGCTGAAGCTGAATCTGAAGATATTCACTCGGTAACGCAGGCGATCGTTGACCGGCGCTGGCATGTAGAAGAGCGAATGACTCTAGACATTAGGGTTTTTGATGGCGATAAAGAAGTGATGCGAACTTGGGCACTAAATGAAGTGAGCCTAGAGAAACCAGCAGGTGCTCGCATGATTGATGTTTTAGTCGTGGTGGATGGTCGCCCTCTATCTCGCTGGGGTTGTGACGGAGTGGTTGCAGCAAGCCCTACGGGCTCGACTGCCTACGCGTTTTCTGCAGGCGGTCCGGTGATGTGGCCAGAAGTAGAAGCCATGCTGCTCGTCCCGCTGAGCGCACACGCCCTTTTCGCTAGGCCGCTCGTCGTTGGCCCATCAAGTGTGATCTCGTTTGAACTTGCTGAATGGTCTGAGTGTCTTCTCGCCGCTGATAGCCGTCGAACATCTGAGATTCGAGGCAGTAATCGCGTTGAAGTTCGCCGAGACCCTGTTCCAGTTCGCCTTGCTCGGTTAGTTGATGCCCCGTTCACGGATCGGCTCGTTGCCAAGTTTGCGTTACCCGTTGACGGCTGGCGAATATAAATGATTACAGGTCTGAGCATTCACGGTATGGGAGTGATCGATGATGCCCAGATGAACTTCTCGCCGGGGCTCACCGTTATTACTGGCGAAACGGGTGCGGGTAAAACCATGGTGCTCACTGGGTTGAGTTTACTTGCTGGCGGGAAAGCAGAAAGTGCGATCGTTCGCCGAGGTGAAATAGAAGCTTCAGTCGAAGGTCATTGGATGATTCCACTAAGCGCGCAAACGATTATTCAACGGCTAGAAGAAGCTGGAGCGCCTGCGGATATTGATTCAGAGGGCGCTGAAATCGTTTTGGCGCGGACAGTTCCCCTAGAAGGTCGGGGACGTGCAGTTGCGTGCGGGCGAACCGTGCCACGAACATTGCTGGAAGAAGTCTGCGGAGATCTGATCGCTATTCATGGACAAGCAGACCAATGGCAGTTGCGTTCTGCTGAACGGCAGCGGGAAATGCTGGATCGGTTTGCTGGATCAGGCGCTCTTGAGACTCTAATGAAATATCGAGTGAGGTTTGCCGCGTGGAAGTCCAAAGTGGTCGAACTGGAAGATCTCACGACCAACAGGGCCGAACGCGAACGCGAGGCAACGTTACTTCGCATTGGCGTTGAAGAAATTGATGCGGTGAGTCCTGAAATTGGCGAAGATAGTGCCCTGGATATTCAGGCAGCACGCCTCTCAAATGCTGGCTCGTTGCTCAGCGATCTCACACTTGCCCATGATGCACTTGTCGGAGATGAACAAGGCGATGGCGCTATGGGTGAAGTTGCGGATGCGCTGAAGGCAATCGACCGGTTAGCTCTGATTGATCCAACACTTGGTGAACTACGGGCGCAGTTGAAACAAGTCACCGCACTGCTGGCCGATGCGGGAACCGAAATGGCTTCTTACTTAAGTGACCTAGACGCAGATCCCGCACGCCAGGCTTGGGTAGAAGGACGACGCGCAGCCATTCGCAAACTCATGCGACAGTACGGTGAAACTGTGGCCGAGGTGATGGCTTGGCGTGCGGATGCGTCGTCAAAATTGGCCGGACTTGATGGTGGCGAAGATCGCGTTGATCAACTTCGAGCTCAGATTGAGGACGATAGAAAAGACCTCGTCCTAGCTGCGGGCAAACTCACGAAAGCCCGTGACACTGCCGCGAAAGACTTAGCAAAAGCGGTCAGCGCTGAACTTCACGCTCTCGCAATGCCCGATGCTGAATTCGTCATCTCAGTCGTCGGCTCTGCAGATGTCGCCACATACGGAGCCAGTGGAGCGGATTCTGTGACCTATCTCTTGCGCCCTCATAAGGGGGCTGACCCGTTACCGGTCACAAAGGCGGCGTCTGGTGGGGAGTTGTCTCGGGTCATGCTGGCTATCGAGGTAACGATGGCAGGCCGAAATAGTGTTCCTACTTTTGTTTTTGATGAAGTTGATGCCGGAATTGGCGGACGAACCGCGGTTGAAGTTGGTCGTCGCCTAGCGAAACTCGCTAAAGATGCTCAAGTCATCGTCGTGACCCACCTACCTCAGGTAGCGGCTTTCGCAGACCGGCATCTTGTAGTGGAGAAGTCCAGCGATGGAGTGGTCACTGCCTCCAGTGTCAAAGATGTCACCGGAACACAGCGGGCTGGTGAACTAGCCAGGATGCTTTCTGGGCTAGACGAGTCGGATACAGGGCTCGCCCACGCCGAAGAACTACTCGCCATGGCAGCAGCTGACCGCTCTCGCTGATAGTCTGGTCTTCCATGAGTGCCCCGCGCCAAACCAAGCATCTGTTCGTCACCGGAGGCGTCGCCTCCTCCCTTGGAAAAGGCCTCACGGCTTCTTCACTTGGAAACTTATTGAAATCCCGCGGACTCCGCGTGACGATGCAAAAACTTGACCCGTATCTCAACGTCGACCCGGGCACCATGAACCCTTTCCAACACGGCGAAGTCTTCGTGACGGATGACGGATCCGAGACCGACCTAGATGTCGGCCACTATGAGCGCTTCTTGGACACTGACTTGCATGGGTCTGCCAACGTCACCACGGGGCAGGTCTACTCCAATGTCATCGCAAAAGAACGTCGTGGTGAATATCTCGGCGACACGGTTCAGGTAATCCCGCACATCACCAACGAGATTAAATCCCGGATCCGGCGCATGGCAGGCCCTGACATTGACATCGTGATTACCGAAGTCGGTGGCACCGTTGGTGATATCGAATCCCTACCCTTTTTGGAAGCAATTCGTCAGGTGCGTCATGAAGTTGGACGAGACAACACCTTCTTTCTACATGTGTCACTGCTGCCATTCATCGGACCCTCAGGTGAGTTAAAAACTAAACCAACACAGCACTCAGTTGCGGCTCTGCGCAATATTGGTATTCAGCCTGATGCCATCGTGCTGCGCGCAGATCGTCCAGTACCTTCGGCGATCAAGCGCAAGGTCTCCCTTATGTGTGACGTTGATCTTGAAGCAGTTGTCGCGGCCACCGATGCGCCGAGCATTTACGACATTCCAAAGGTGCTACATGCCGAAGGTCTTGATGCCTATGTCGTACGCCGCCTTGACTTGCCATTTCGCGATGTGGACTGGACGAGTTGGGATGCACTTCTTAAGCATGTACACAATCCGGCACATGAAGTAAATATTGGGCTAGTTGGAAAATACATTGACCTTCCTGATGCTTACTTATCTGTGACTGAAGCTCTTCGAGCAGGTGGCTTTCATCACGACACAAAAGTAAACATTAATTGGGTAGCGAGTGACGACTGCGCCACAGACGCAGGAGCTAAGACAGCCATTGGGCACCTTGATGCCATTTGTGTTCCTGGTGGTTTTGGTGTGCGCGGACTTGAGGGCAAACTTGGTGCATTGACCTATGCGCGCACCCACGGGATTCCGACATTGGGATTGTGTCTTGGATTGCAGTGCATGGTTATTGAATATGCAAGAAATGTTGCGGGCTTGGTAGATGCGAATTCACTCGAATTTGATGAGTCAACGCAGCATCCAGTTGTTTCGACGATGGCCGATCAACGAGATGTTATTTCTGGCGATCGCGACATGGGCGGCACTATGCGTTTGGGTCTGTACCCAGCAAAACTTCAAGAAGGTTCAGTAGTCGCGGGCGTATACGGTGCGCCTTATGTTGATGAACGTCACCGTCACCGCTATGAAGTCAACAATGAGTATCGCGCGCCGCTTGAAGAAGCAGGTTTAGTATTCTCGGGAACTTCTCCCGACGGCCGCTTAGTGGAGTTTGTCGAACTCCCAACAGATGTTCACCCGTATTACGTATCGACTCAGGCGCATCCTGAGTTTCGTTCGCGTCCAACGCGCGCGCACCCACTCTTTGCTGGCCTGGCAGCTGCGGCGCTCGTGCGCCAACAGCAGCAGGCAGCAGTAAACGCCTAGCTTCGAAATGATTGACGAAACTTGGACGGGACTCGTTGCTGACGGCGGCGAGTCTTTTCCAATTCTCAAATCAACGACGCAATTCGAAGGCAAAGTGTGGACTATTCGCACAGATGTCTTGGACTTTGATGGTCGAGTAATCGAACGCGACATAGTTGTGCATCCAGGTGCAGTCGCCGTGCTCGCAATTGATGCGCAAGACCGAGTACTACTCATTCGTCAATATCGCCATCCGCTGGGCATGTACATCTTCGAACCACCAGCAGGGTTACTCGATGTTGCAGGTGAACCGCCTCTCGTAACTGCGCAACGCGAGTTGGCTGAGGAATCTGGTTACCAAGCAGATAGCTGGCACACCCTGGTGGACTTCTTGAATTCCCCTGGTGGTTCAAGTGAAGCCATCCGCGTCTACCTCGCCCGTGAGCTTCATCAGCTTGCTGGCGGTCGACCACAAACTGGTGAAGCAGAGGAGGCCTTCTTGCCTAGAGTTTGGGTTGAACTTGATGAAGCCAAAAATTTGGTGCTGTCTGGTGCAGTGAGCGGACCCACAGCGGTCGCAGGAATATTGGCGGCTTGGGCAGCGCGTGAAAACGGTTGGGTCAATCTTCGGTCGTGTGATGAGCCTTGGCTGATGCGATCGGCGTTACTTAACGCGAATCGCGTACCTTTAAATTTCAATAAGAAAGACCTTGCATAGTCGTGCAGCTTGAACGCGAGATCCAGGGATATCTCAATCACCTTGCCATCGAGCGAGGTTTGGCAGCCAATACGCTTTCGGCATATCGACGTGATCTTGCTCGATATTGCCAATGGTGTGAGCAGCACGCACTCGTTGAGGTGAGGCGGATACGTGAGTCAGATATCTCTGCATTCTCGGCTTCCTTGCGGGATCCTGAATTTGGCGAGCCATTGGCAGCAGCCAGTGCCGGACGCGTGCTGGTTGCTATCCGGGGATTTCACCGGTTTGCCTTAGAGGAGGGGTTAGCCGATCTTGATCCGAGTCAGCGAATTTCCCCGCCGGTCACGGGACGACGGCTCCCTAAAGCGCTGACATACGAACAGGTTCGTGTGCTGTTAAAAATTGCGGGAGACGCTGAGAGTGTGATGGGGCTTCGCGATCGTGCGCTCGTGGAACTCCTCTACGGCACAGGGGTTCGAATTAGCGAGGCCATTGGGATAGATCTCGACGACCTCAATTTTGATGAGCGGTCGATGGTCGTCACGGGCAAGGGAAGCAAGCAGCGACTCTTACCGCTTGGGGGATACGCCATCTTAGCACTGGAGGAGTACTTCGTACGGGCCCGACCAGCTCTGCTGGCAAAAGGCAAAGGAACCCCGGCTGTTTTTGTTAATTCCCGGGGAGGTCGGCTGAGCCGTCAAAGTGCCTATGGGGTCGTGAGTCAGGCTGCCGAACGGGCACATTTGGGGGTTGAAATCAGTCCCCACACCCTTAGGCACAGTTACGCCACCCACCTTTTACAAGGCGGCGCGGACGTGCGGGTGGTGCAAGAGCTGCTCGGGCACGCCTCAGTCACGACCACCCAGATCTACACGGCAGTCACGATCGACACACTTCGTGAGGTCTATGCCACGAGTCATCCACGAGCACAAGCCTGAGCCCGTTAGGCTGTGGGCTACACATCGGGGTTTGGCGAGAGGGTTGTTCATGAGTTCGGAAGTGCAGCCAGCGGGTCAACCTGTGGCAGCCACGGTCTCTATCCCAGAGCCGGCGCCACTCACCTCTCATGGCCCAGCTCAGGTCATAGCGATGGTGAACCAAAAAGGTGGTGTAGGTAAGACCACTTCGACGGTCAGCCTGGGCGCAGCAATTGCTGGCTACGGCCGCAAAGTTCTGCTCGTCGACTTTGATCCACAAGGCGCACTTTCTGTTTCCTTTGGGGTAAATCCCAATGAGATGGACCTCACGGTGTACAACGTGTTAACCGAGCTTGATTGCAACGTGCGCGACGTAGTCATTCATACCGACGTGGAAAACCTGGACTTGTTGCCAAGCAACATTGACCTGTCGGCTGCTGAGTTGCAGCTCGTCAGCGAAGTTGGTCGCGAGTATGCCCTCGGCCGAGCGCTTGCACCTTTGCTTCCCGAGTATGACTACGTCTTGATTGACTGTCAGCCATCGCTTGGTTTGCTCACGCTGAATGCACTCACGGCAAGCACTGGAGTCATCATCCCGATGGAGACTGAATACTTCGCACTGCGCGGAGTTGCATTGCTACAGGACACCATCAATAAGGTGAAGGCTCGGCTCAATCCGACTTTGGTGATTCTTGGTGTGCTGCCAACGATGTACGACCCTCGCACCTTGCATAGCCGCGAAGTTCTGCAAACCGTTCAGCAGGCTTTTGGCGATCAGGTTTTCAAAACAACAATCAGTCGTACGGTCAAGTTCCCAGATGCTGCGGTGGCTGGCGAACCCATTACTCAATTTGCGCCGACAAGCGCCGGCGCTGATGCCTACCGACAACTGGCTCGGGAGGTTCTGGCCCGGTGACCGGGACAGATATAGCGGAAGAGACCAGCCCTGCTGAAACTCCAACAGCAAAAGCAGTCACTTCCGAAGGTTTCTCAGTGCGGGTGGGTGATTTTGACGGCCCTTTCGATTTGCTTCTCACGCTGATTTCACGGCACAAACTTGAGGTAACTGAGCTAGCGCTGCACACCGTAACTGACGAATTTATTAAATATATTCGTGAGCAAGGTAAATCTTGGGATCTCGATGAAGCGAGTAGTTTTCTTGTAGTCGCAGCGACTCTTCTTGACCTCAAAGCGGCGCGCTTGCTCCCTAGCGGTGAAGTTGAAGACGAAGAGGACCTCGCGCTACTGGAAGCAAGAGACCTACTTTTCGCTCGACTATTGCAGTACCGGGCCTACAAGGAAGTGTCAGCAATTTTCGCTGACCGAATAGCTCATGCTAATAAGCGCTTCCCTCGCACGGTTGGCCTAGAAGCACAATTCGCTGCGCTCCTTCCTGAAGTGCTCATTGGACTTGGCCCAGATCAATTTGCGGCATTGGCAGCGCGTGCGCTCGCACCCAAGATCGTTGAGGAAGTTTCGATAGCCCACGCCCACGTGCAGCGAGTAAACGTGCGAGAGCAGGCTTTGATCATTATTGATCGCCTGCGCCGAGTACGCACGAGCACGTTTCGCGCGCTCATCGCTGATTGCGATACCACTTTGCTCGTTGTTGGCCGATTCCTTGCGTTGCTTGAGTTGTATCGCGAAGCGGTTGTTGCTTTTGAACAGATCACGCCTCTTGGTGATCTCACTATTCGGTGGACAGGCAATGACGAAGGTGAAATCCAAGTCACGGATGAGTTTGACGAAGAGCGCGAAGTGGATAGAAGCGCAGATGTTGAGCAGGATCGTGAGCAGGGTTTCGGACAAGAAGCAGAGCATGTCAATGAACTTGAAGCGGAACGTAATGAAAGTGAAATGAAGGAGCAAGGCAATGAGTGACGTGGAGCAGGGCGTCCAGGCGCAAGAGACTGAACTCGGGCAAGAGGCTGAGCTCGAGCAACCAACTGTCCGAGATGGTGGCGTTCAGGGCGAACTAGATGCCACTGAGCCGACACAGGAGCCAGAAGAACTCGGTGCGCCGAGCCTTTCTGCTGCTATCGAAGCATTGCTGTTGCTTGCTGATGAACCCATGAGCGTTGTGTCGCTGGCTCAGGCGACGCGTCAAACCGTCGATGATGTGGATGTCACTGTGCGCGCGCTGGCTGTGGAATACGACGAGGCTGTTCGTGGGTTTGAATTGCGTGAAATCGCTGGGGGCTGGCGCTACTACACGCGTGCTGAATGCTCTCCACTTGTTGAGCGATTTGTGCTCGATGGTCAGCAAGCGCGCTTGACTCAGGCATCCCTAGAAACGCTGGCCGTTATTGCCTACCGCCAGCCTGTGACTCGTGGTCGGGTAAGTGCGGTTCGTGGTGTCAATGTCGACGGTGTTATTCGAACGCTGGTTGCACGTGGACTCATTGAAGAAGCGGGTCATGAGCAAGAATCACAGGCAATTTTATACCGCACTACTTCGACGTTCCTGGAACGCCTTGGAATTGCCTCACTAGAAGACCTTCCACCTCTCGCAGAGCATCTTCCGGATCTCGCTGATCTTGAAGATGTCCTCGACTCAGTCGCGTTTGGTGACTAATGACTGAAGAGACAGAAATTCGACTTCAGAAAGTATTGGCTCAAGCAGGTATTGGTAGTCGCCGACGCTGCGAGCAACTCATCGAAGAAGGTCGCGTCAGCGTCAACGGCGAAAAGGTAGTCGAGCAGGGGATGAGAGTTGATCCCGCGACAGCGATCGTGCATGTGAACGGCAAACGTATTCCCACGGCGCCAGGCAACATCGTGCTTGTGATGAACAAGCCTCGAGGGGTCGTCACCACGATGAATGACGAACAAGGCCGTCCGTGTGTGGGCGACCTCATTGCTGATCGTCCAGAGCGACTCTTTTATATCGGGCGTCTTGATGCCGATACTGAAGGCTTGCTTCTGTTGACGAACGATGGTGAATTGGCCAATCGGGTAGGGCACCCCTCGCATGGAGTTGATAAAACTTACGTCGCGACAGTGTCAGGCACGGTCACCCCTCAAGCGTTGCGCTTACTCAAAGAGGGCGTTGAACTCGAGGACGGACCGATGAAGGTTGATTCGGTTCGAATCATTCAGCAGGCCAAGGATCGAGCGATGGTCGAGCTCGTCATCCATGAGGGGCGTAACCGGATCATTCGCCGTCTCATGGATGAGGTTGGGTACCCGGTCATAGACCTCGTACGAACAAGAATTGGACCGCTCCATTTGGGAAACCTCAAGGCGGGACAAATCAAAGTACTCCAAGGCACCGATTTACACGCCCTATATACGGCTGTTGGTCTGTAGGCTCTGCGGATGATGCGTGCGATACGAGGAGCGGTTTGTCTGAAAGCAGACAATGCCGACGAGATGCTGGAAGCCGTGGGAGAGATGCTCACCACGATTCTGGAACGCAACCAGATCACCACAGATGATCTCGTGAGCGTTCTTTTCACCTGCACACCAGATATTCATTGCGGTTTTCCTGCTCGGGCGGCACGAGAGTTTGGCTTTGGCGATGTGCCCTTGATGTGTGCCCAGGAAATTGATGTTGCTGGAGCTCTACAACTCACCGTTCGCGTCATGCTGCATGCAAACATCGATACACCTCGTGATGAAATCAGGCACGTCTACCTACGCGGGGCGGAAGTTCTTCGCCCGGATGTTAAGTCGTGACGTCTTTGCCGCCAGTAGCTGTGGTTGGACCCATTCTCGTTATCGGCACCGGACTTATCGGCACATCTATTGCTCTTGCGTTGACTCGTGCCGGTGTTGACGTTCTGTTAGACGACGTTGACTCTGATCAGCTCACTCTTGCGGTCAATATGGGTGCCGGACAAGTTGTAGGTGTCAAGCGATCCCAAACACCAAATCCAACCATCGTTGTTGTCGCAGTTCCACCAAGATTTGCAGCAGAAGTTATCGCACAGGCCAGTAAGGATTTCCCAACGGCCACAATTACGGATGTCACAAGCGTGAAGTCTGGAATTTTGAAGCAAGCCATTGCGTTTGGAGCCGATGAGTCCCGACTGGTAGGTGGTCATCCAATGGCAGGTCGCGAGGTCTCAGGTGCCGTCGGTGCGCGCAAGGACCTTTTCGACGATCGCCTTTGGATTGTTAGCCCCTGTCATGAGACTGGTGCTTTGCACCACCAAAACGTAAACAACCTCGCTATCACTTGTGGCGCTGTGCCGATTGATATGTCGCCGCAGGAACATGATGAAGCGGTTGCCTTGGTGTCACATGCACCGCAGGTGATCAGCAGTGCTTTGGCTGCGCAACTGCTTCCTGCGCACGCAAAACACATTGCTGTAGCTGGTCAGGGATTGCGAGATATGACGCGTATCGCAGCATCTGACAGTTCGCTGTGGGTGGATATCTTGACCGAAAATGCCGGGCCTGTTTCGGAAGTGATTAGCGGGGTCGTGCGGGAATTGCAAGAAGTGCTACATGCTCTTCAAGAATTAGCGGGCGGCGATCAGGATCACGAAGAAATAATTGATGCCACGCTGAAAGCTGGTGTCAAGGGTCGCGCGCGAATACCTGGCCGTCACGGCAATATCGAGGCGCCGTTTATTGAAGTGGCTGTTCTCATTGAAGACAAACCAGGTGAGTTGGCACGACTGTTCGTCGCGGCTGGTGATGCGGGGGTGAACCTCGAAGATGTGCGCATTGAGCATGTTCTTGGCAAACCAAGTGGCCTTGTTGAATTGTCCGTGAAGCCAGACGTAACTGACGCACTCATTCAGGCGCTCTCAGTTCGAGGATTCGATGTTCGGGGTACAGGATGAAAGCGATAATCATTGCGGTTGATGGACCAGCGGGCTCAGGTAAATCCAGCGTATGCAAAGGCTGCGCAATGGAACTCGGCTGGCGTTATCTCGATACAGGTGCGATGTATCGCGCATTGACTTGGGCAGTATTAGAAGCCGGAATTGCGCCAGAGAATTCAGAGGCAGTTGTTGCGCTGGCTAAGAAAACAGTGATTCGCAGTGGAACAAATCCTGAGGAACCAACTATTGAAGTTGATGGTAAGGATGTGAGTCTTGAAATTCGAGGTGCGGATGTCACGGAGGCAGTCAGCGCGGTAAGCGCGAATCCTCGAGTTCGAGAATTACTCGTTCAACAACAACGTGACGAAGCTCGTAAAGCGCTGCAGTCAGGTACAGGTATCGTGGTAGAAGGTCGTGACATCACAACCGTGGTACTTCCAAATGCGCAATTAAAGGTGTACTTAACGGCAAGTCCTGAAGTCAGAGCTTTACGTCGGGCAAAAGAGGAAGCCGGAGCTGCAATCGCAAGTCAAGAAGCGGTGAGCGAAACTCAACTGGCTTTGCAGCGGCGCGATCATCTGGATTCAACTCGCGAGGCAAGTCCACTCAAGCAAGCCCACGATGCCGATGAGCTCGATACCAGTGAGCTCACGCTGGCCGAAGTCATCGATGAAGTTGTGAAGCGTGCCCAGGCTGTAGCAAAGTGATTGGGTTTTCAAGGGCCGCAACATTTCGTAACTTAAGCGCACCAGCTTTAAAGGCTCTGTACAAGATTGAAGAGCAAGGCAGCGATCTAGTGCCAATGTCGGGGCCATTAATTTTGCTGATTGAAGGCGATGGCCTTCTAGCAGTTCCGCTACTCAAGGCGATTACGCCTCGACCGGTCCACGTCGTGGTAAGCGGTGCGTTGGGGCAAGTTCTCGCGGGTCATTCGAGTGGATTTGGGGGAGATCTCACACTAATTCCACCCGGATTTGAAGCCACGCAGGAGAGTTTTTCCTACCTACAGGAAGGCCAAGCAGTTGGGATTATGGGGGAATTTCCCTCATTGGCGTACCTCGTGGCGATGACCGGCGCTTTGATCCAGCCGGTGATAATTTCCGGGGCTGGAGGCAAGGTGGCGACCGACCCGCCAAGACCACGTTCAAAAGTCGGTATCCTTTACGAAGCACCCCTTCAGATTTCGCCGAATGGCGATCCTTGTGCGCTAGCCACCCTCCAGCAGGTAGGCGAACAGGTGCGCCAAGCTCGAGTAGATGCTCGAACGAAATAATGAAAGCAGGAACGGCATGACTGACGGTTGGGTTTCCATAGATGGGGACGAAGACGACGTCGACCTGCCCGCTTTTGACGAGGCGCAAGACGAGCCTGATCCATTCGCAGACGAGGCAGTTTTGGAGCGCGCTCTTGCCGCGGCAAGGGCTGAGTTTGGTGAGTTTGACGAGGATTTAGCTGATCTCACGCAAGTATCAAATACCGCAGGCTGGCCGGTCCTTGCTGTCGTCGGGAGGCCAAACGTCGGTAAGTCAACCTTGGTGAACCGCATTATCGGTCGTCGAGAAGCTGTTGTCGAAGATCTTCCCGGGGTTACTCGAGATCGAGTCACGTATGAAGCTGATTGGAATGGAAAACGTTTCATTCTCATCGACACCGGTGGCTGGGATGTCAAAGTCAAGGGGATGGCAGCCGCAATCGCTGCGCAAGCCGAACGAGCCATCAATGACGCTGATGCAGTCGCCTTCGTAGTTGATGCCATGGTTGGAGCTACGGCCACGGATGAAGCTGTTGTCGAAGTTCTACGTCGCTCGGGTAAGCCAGTAATTTTGGTAGCAAACAAGGCTGATGATGCTCAACTTGAAAATGAAGCAAC
>WLNQ01000028.1 GCA_009699705.1 Actinomycetota bacterium
CCTGGAGCGAAGTAACCAAGGCTTGCGACAGCATTTAGCCCGCATGGAGTAGCTGCCGTCGCGCTCTAGACTTAGGCCTCATGAGCGTGCGGGTATATACGGGAGGTCATGCCGATCGCGGCAGCAATCTTCCACCGTGGGTCCCGAAGGTTCCTTGGGTGCTGCTCAGCCTAGGAATCTTGGCTCAGATCGTGTGGGTCTTGGTCGATGGCACCCTACGTCAAATCTTGACCATCGTTTCTGTCTTGGCATTCTTTGGCGCTTCGGCTATTCATGCTCGTCTGACGCGTCGCACGAAATGGACGCTTCAGTACCTTGGCATCACTATCGGGGTGAGTTTCGTTGTTGAAGTGCTCGGCGTTGGAACCCAATTCCCCTTCGGCGAATACAGCTACACCGATGCACTGGGGCCACAACTTTTCGGCGTGCCCCTACTCATTCCACTTGCATGGGCATCGATGGCCTATCCGTGTTTATTGGCAGTGCAAAGACTCGCAGTTGATCCACTCACCACAGCACTACTAGGTGGCGTGCTCTTTGCCTCGTGGGACCTTTTCCTTGATCCACAGATGGTGAGTCAGGGTTACTGGACCTGGGGAAATGCGGGTTGGACGATTCCTGGCATCGATGGAATTCCACTACAAAATTTCCTAGGCTGGTTACTCACTGCATTCGTTCTGATTGCGCTCCTTGATCGACTACCTCGTCGGGTCGCAAAAGACAGCGTTCCTGCCGTGATGCTCAGTTGGGTGTATGTCTCAAACGTGATGGCAGCACTGGTGTTCTTCGGTAGGCCAGGAGTTGCATTATGGGGCGCTGTAATCATGGGAGCCATCGTGATTCCATGGTGGTGGCGAAGTTGGAGCCGACCACAATGGTGATGAAACCAATCACCGCGGTGGGTTCGCTTGCAGCTGGTGCGATTGCTATCCACACTGCACTGAACTTATCGAACTTGCGCAAGCCAAACGTTGTATCGCCACCAGTGCTCGAAAAAGTCAGCGTGCTCATTCCGGCACGTAATGAAGAAGCAAATATTGAACGTTGCGTATTGAACGTGCTTGCTTCTTCTGGTGTGTCTGCACTTGAAGTGCTCGTGCTTGACGACGGATCAACGGATCGAACTGCAGAAATTGTGAGCTCGATATCCGATCCACGCGTACGGCTCATCCGAAGCACTGAAGATCCCCCAGCAGGCTGGCTAGGTAAGCCTTGGGCCTGCTCTCGCTTATCAGCCCAAGCCACAGGAACTGCTCTGGTCTTTCTTGATGCTGATGTCCAGGTTTCACCTGATGCTCTTCGTGCTTGCGTTAACGAACTCCGGGCTCGCAACTTCGCTCTGATTTCGCCCTACCCAAGGCAACTCGCCGAAGGCTGGCTAGAACGCTTGGTACAACCAATCGTGACTTGGTCGTGGTGCGCTTTCTTGCCTCTTGCCTGGTCACAGCGATCAACGCGTCCATCACTTTCCGCTGCAAACGGCCAGTTTCTTGTCATTGATGCAACGGCTTACCGCAGCATCAAAGGTCACGAGGCTGTTGGGTCGCAAGTTCTTGAAGACATCGCTTTGATGCGCGCACTGAAAAGTTCTGGTTCATTAACGTGCACGATGGACGGCTCAGCGATTGCCACCTGCCGGATGTACTCCACCACTGATGAAGTCATTGACGGCTACGCAAAGTCACTATGGGCCGGCTTTGGCGGTCCAGCCGGTTCAATTGGCGTGAACCTACTTCTCCTTTCTGTATTCGTGGTGCCACCGCTTGCGGCAGTAGTTTCTCGATCACCTCGCACACGGGCCATCGGCACGGCGGGCTATCTTGCAGGCGTTGCAAGCCGCGCACTCGTCGCTGGTCGAACTGGCGCTCGAGTTTGGCCAGATAGCGCGCTGCATCCTGCATCTATTACTGCCTTCAGCGCGTTGTCTGTCATCTCTTGGTCGCGACATCTCAAGGGAACCAATGCCTGGAAAGGCCGGAAGCTTTCATGAGTCGCATTGTGGTGATTGGGGCCGGGGTTGGCGGCTTGGCAACGGCAGCACGTACAGCTGTGAAAGGCCACGAAGTCACCGTCGTTGAGCAAGGTTCACGAGTAGGTGGAAAACTTCACACCTACCGCCGAGAAGGTTTCGCTTTTGACACCGGGCCATCACTTTTCACGCTTCCTGCCGTGTATCGAGATCTTTTCTTAAAAACTGGAGAGCCCTTAGAAGATTGCCTTGATCTGCAAGCAGTCGAACCAGGATTTACGTACCACTGGAGCGATGGAACAACCGCCGTTTTACCTGGAGTCGGTATCGGGAAAGCAGCTGAAGCACTTGGCGATGCGCTAGGCGGAAACGCTGCTCACCAATGGCGTTCCCTGATGCAGCGCGCAAGTGACATGTGGGCACTGACCCGCGCACCCGTACTCCAATCTCCATTAGAGGGGTTACGCAGTGCAGCACGACTCACGCGAAGCGTGAGTGATATTCGCACCATTGCGCCTTTCACTACCTTGCGCGGTCTTGGTGAACGCACCTTCACTGACCCTCGGCTTGTCACCCTGCTTGATCGGTACGCCACCTATACCGGCAGCGATCCTCGGCGGGCTCCTGCTGCGCTAGCAACAGTTCCATTTGTCGAGCAAACCTTTGGCGCTTGGCATATCGGTGGTGGCGTCGGAACACTGGCGCCCGTACTTGCTGACCGGGCTCGGGCTCGGGGAGTTGATATTCGACTGAACTCCCCCGTAACTTCAATTGCGCTACGAGCTGGCGCAGTTTCGGGAGTAGCCCTCGCGACTGGCGAATTCCTTGATGCCGACATCGTTATTTCCGATGCAGATGCGTCGGTGCTTTATGGATCACTCCTATCATCAGACTCGCGAACCACAAAAGTGCTTCGCACCCTGCGCCGTTCCACCCCATCGCTTGCCGGTTTTGTCATGCTGTTGGCCGTGAGTGGAAAAACGCCAAACATCACGCACCACAACGTGTGGTTCCCGGAGAATTACGACACTGAATTCGATGAGATCTTTGCAAAACATCCCCACGAAGTAACCGATCCCACTATTTATGCCTGTGTTCCTAACGATCCCGCGATGCGCCCGGACGACGAGCATGAATCGTGGTTCATCTTGGTGAACGCTCCGCGTCACAGCGATGACGGCACGGCGGGCGCGATGGACTGGAATACCCCAGGAATTTCACAGGCATATGGAAAACGGATTCTGGATCTGCTAGCAGCCCGGGGCACAGATATTCGCTCTCGAGTGCTGTGGCAAGAGATTTCTACTCCAGCAGATCTCGAGCGGGATGCAGGTGCTCCAGGAGGTGGGATCTACGGCATCGCAAGCCACGGCCCGCTTTCAACCTTCAAGCGACCGACAAATCAGTCACCTATCCCGGGGCTGTATTTGGTTGGGGGCTCCGCACATCCAGGCGGTGGGCTTCCCTTAGTCGGGATGGGAGCCGAAATCACGGCCGAACTTATTGGTCGCGCGAAAAAATAAGTTTCGCCTTATTAGCCACCACTCGCGGCCACGAAGGTTTTTCGTGATTACGTTTCACTGGTTCGGGTGGGTGAATCCAAGTAGCCAGCTTGCCATCTTTAGCCACCAGACGCAGTCTTGCTTCAGTTGCGTTACGCGCATCACCCGGACACACCACTAACACGCGATCTAATGCACGTAGCCTTGAGTTTGAATCAATGGGAAACGACTCGTTATCTCGCACAATGAGCGACACGACGACGCCCTTAGGCAATCCAAGCTCACTAATAAAGACGCCGATGAGTCCCGATCCTTCCGGAACATCCAATGCCAAAACCACTGCATCCATTGCGTCAAGGGGTGCACTCTCCAAATCAAACTCGGCCACTTCGGCCGGCAAAATTACGCCAAGTCTCTTTGCAAGCATCGGCAAGAAAGGCGTTTGCACCAGGAGTAAAACGATCACGACGATCACGGTTGCATCAAAGACTTGTTCAGCACCAGTAACAGCTAGACCTAGCGGAATTGCAGCAAAAACAATGGGCACTGCACCTCGCAGGCCAGCGACACTGACAAATAATCTTTCCCTTAACCCCCATCTAAACGGAGTTAGCGATACAAAGGCCGCGATCGGACGTGCGAAGAACACCAAGGTCACACCAGCAACAGCAGCGATTCCTAGCGCTTGCGGTAAGCGACTGATATTTACCAGAAGGCCGAGCATTACGAAAAGCCCAATTTCCGAAATCCAGGCTAAACCGTCAGCGAATCCAATAATGGAGCGACGATGCGGAAGTCGAATCGCAGAGCCCAAGATGACAGCGCCTACGTAAACCGCCATGAATCCTGAAACGTGGATGAAGTCAGCTAGCGCGAAAGTACCTACAAGCATGGCCATCGCAGCGATCGGATAAAGCCCGACTGCAGGCAGCGCCAGTCGAGGCAAAATCCATCTCGCGGCCATGCCCCCAAGCACACCGACGATCGCTCCACCCACTAGTTCAGCAAAGATCTGAAACGCTATGAGCCACCAGGGTGAATCAGTGAAAGCACCACTTGCAATAAGACTGACCAACACCACGACCGGCGCATCATTGAATCCGGCTTCACCTTCAAGCACTGTGCGCAATCGCGGAGATAACTTCAATTTACGAAGCACCGAGAACACGGCTGCCGCATCTGTCGCGGCCAAAACAGCGGCTAAAAGCATGGCATTACTTGTGGACATTCCAGCAAAGAAAATGAGCGGCACCGCGACCAACCCGATGCTCGCAAGCACACCTACCGAAGCCAAAGCGACTGCCGGCCACAACACCGGGCGCAATTCAGAAATTCGGGTAGTTAAACCACCCTGCACCAGGATTAAGACAAGTGCGATGTAACCGAGGACGGCAGCGAGTTCAGCGTCCTGAAAATTAAGTTGCTCGAAAACGGTGCCAAGAACTAGACCAATCCCCAAGTAGAGCAGCAACCCAGGTACTCCCAGGCGTCCAGCGAAACGCACACCAAGAATGGCGACCAAAACAATGACCGCACCGACAAGCAACGCCGGCGCAAGTGAATCCAGCGTCATCGCTGCTATCTCGAGCCTAGGCCGAGAGCTTCGTATACCTGAACAGTTGAAGTTGACCGATTCAATGTGTAAAAGTGCAAACCTGGCGCGCCCATATCGAGCAACTCATTCGATATTTCCACGGCAATTTCAACGCCTAGCTTGCGAACTGCATCGTCGTCAGCCTTGACGACTTCAAATCGCGCTGCGAGTTCTGGCGGAAATGCCGCGCCAGAAAGCTCAGCAAAACGCGAAATCTGCGCGACGTTTGTGACGGGCATTAAGCCCGGAATAATTGGCATCGATACGCCATGCGCACTAGCTCGTTCCAGAAGGTCGGCATAGTCGCGAGAACGAAAGAAGAACTGCGTGACCGCAAACTCTGCACCAGCATCTTGTTTAGCTGCTAGGACTCGAGCATCAGTGTCTAGATCGGGAGACGATGGATGCCCCTCGGGAAAGGCCGCGACGCCAACCGTGAAATTTCCTAGAGACTTAATCAGTTCAACGAGCTCATCTGCGTGCTGTAGGCCGTCAGGGTGCGGGGTCCATCCAGCGGTCGGGCCGCCTGGCGGATCTCCGCGAAGGGCCAAGATCGTGGTGATTCCGGCATCGGCGTACTCAGCGATAACTCCGCGGAGTTCCTCGCGGCTTGCCCCAACACAGGTCAGGTGGGCCACTGGAACCATCGATGTTTGTTCGGCGATCTCTGCCGTGATCCGCACGGTGCGGTCTCTGGTGGATCCACCAGCCCCATAGGTGACCGAGACAAAGGTGGGATGCAGCCGCTCGAGATCACGAACCGTCTGCCATAACGCGCGCTCACCCTCATCCGTCTTGGGTGGAAAGAGCTCAAAGGAGAAACTTCGGCCACCCTGAGCTAGGAGGGTGCCCAGATCTGGGCCACCTGCCGGATGCGTCATAGGGCCAGCCTAAGGGTGGCCTAACTCTGGCAACCTTTAGGCTCAAGCCTTGTGAACGTTAATGCTCCACCTGCCATGGACAGCGATGCCTTTCGTGCTGGTATCCAACTCGTAGTTGATCGAGTCAATTCCCAGGAAGCTGGCAATTTGGCAGCGATCAGCCCGGACCTTGCACCATTAATGGATTCGCTGGTCGCCCTCATGAGTGGCGGCAAACGCCTGCGCCCCGCATTTTGTTACTGGGGCTGGCGATCAGTTGCAGCTGAGGCCGACCTTGCTGCTCATCATGCAGCCGTACTTGAGGCAGCTGCGGGGTTGGAATTCCTGCAGGCGTGCGCACTTATTCATGATGACGTAATGGACGGCTCAGACACTCGGCGCGGACTTCCTGCGGCCCATCGAGTTTTCGAGGGGATCCATGCGGAAGCAAAATGGGTAGGTCAAGCACCGATGTTCGGTATCGGTGCCGCGATTTTGCTAGGTGACCTTTGCCTATCTTGGGCAGACCAGGTCTTTCTCGCAGCGCCACTTCCTACCGAAGCACTGCAGCGAGCCAAGCCAATTTTCGACGTAATGCGTACCGAACTCATGGCAGGTCAATACCTTGACCTTCTAGAACAAGCACGATCAAATACGTCACTCGAACGAGCACACACCGTCGTGCGCTACAAGTCTGCGAAATACACGATCGAGCGCCCGCTTCATCTCGGGGCCGCACTTGCGGGTGCAAGCAACGCAGCAATGCAGGCTTTTACTGACTACGGACTAGCCCTTGGTGAAGCCTTCCAACTGCGCGATGACGTTCTTGGCGTCTTTGGTGACCCTGCACAAACAGGTAAGCCCGCAGGCGATGACATCCGCGAAGGTAAGCGCACCGTGATGGTTTCACTCGCCTACGCGAATGCCTCGCTCTCAGAAAAGGCCACAATGACCGGCCTACTCGGAAAGCATGACCTTGATGCGAATGATGTTGCGACTGCTCGGGAGATCTTGACCTCCACCGGTGCGCTTGCTCAGACTGAGATACTTATTGAGCAGGGCATCACTTCCGCTTATGACGCATTACGCGACGCACCAATATCTGAAGAGGGCCGCTCGGCTTTAGCGGATTTGATTGAAGCATCTACGCGAAGGGCCACCTAATGAAACTCAATCCTTTCACCCCCATTCAACAAGTCACAGGACCCACCGAAAATGTGGTGATTGTCGGAGCTGGCCTCGGTGGGCTGAGCGCGGCCATGCACCTTGCTGCAGCCGGTCGCACCGTCACAGTCTTGGAACGTGAAGCAATACCTGGCGGCCGAGCAGGACGCCTGAGTATTCCAACTGCTGATGGTTCATTCGAATTCGACACCGGCCCGACGGTGCTCACTATGCCCGATCTCATAGCTGACTGTTTTAATGCGCTTGGTGAAAACATGAATGACTGGCTAACGCTTGAGCCTGTCAAGCCTTTGTACCGTTCGTTTTATCCCGACGGATCCGTCCTAGATGTGCATTCCAATACCGACGAGATGACCGAAGAAATTCGCAAGGTGATCGGTCCAGACGAAGCAGCTGGGTACCGCCGCTATGTGGATTTCGTAACTGAGCTTTATCGCTATGAGATGAAAGACTTCATCGATCGCAATATCGATTCCCCTCTTGATCTCCTCACCCCAAACTTGGCACGCCTTGCAGCCATTGGGGGGTTTCGTCGGCTTGCTCCAAAGGTTGAGGAATACCTCAAGGATCCACGCACACAGCGGGTTTTCTCTTTTCAATCGATGTATGCAGGTCTTTCTCCTTACGATGCACTCGCCATCTATGCAGTTATCGCTTATATGGATTCAGTCGCTGGTGTCTTCGCTCCTAAAGGCGGCATGCATGCTGTTCCCAAAGCGATGGCTGAAGCTGCCGCCGCTCACGGGGTGACCTTTCGGTATGGGGTTGAGGTTGCGCATGTTGATCGCATAGGTGACCGTGCAACTGCGGTCATTACAACTGACGGCGAACGCATCCCCGCCGATGTGGTGGTACTTAATCCCGATGTCCCCGTTGCTTTTCGGGATCTATTGGGCATTGAGCCTTGGTCGATCCGTCGCTTGAAGTACTCACCATCATGTTTCCTTTTCCTAGCTGGATCTTCGGCTAAATACAGCGCTACGGCTCATCACAACATTCACTTCGGCAAGAAGTGGCGCGGAGTTTTTGACGACATCATTCGTGATCGCAAGTTGATGTCTGACCCGAGCGTGTTAGTAACGAATCCAACCTATTCAGATAGGTCATTGGCACCTGCTGGCAAAGAGATTTACTACGTACTCTTCCCAACACCGAACCTTGATGCAGACATCGACTGGGTAAAAGAAGGTCCTCGTTATCGTGACGAAGTTTGTCGAGTACTCGAAGAACGTGGCTACCGTGACTTCACGTCTTCGATTGAAGTTGAAAATGTGACGACTCCGCTTGATTGGCAACAGCGCGGGATGGAACGCGGGGCTCCCTTTGCGTCATCGCACACCTTTGGTCAAACCGGCCCCTTTCGACCCGGCAATCTCTGGGGACAAAACATCGTCTTCACCGGATCTGGCACTCGTCCTGGAGTTGGCGTACCTATGGTTCTCGTGTCTGGACGGCTAGCAGCAGAACGCATCACCGGACCCGCCTCAGCGAGGTCCTAACGGTGAACCAAGGCGCAACCCTTGAGTCGTTGCCGGCTCAGCATCTCCTCTTGCGACACGGCCTGCCCGGTTTCATTGGCACCACCTGTATTGCTGTTGGCGCGCTAGGAGTGGGCTCGCTTCCAGGTACAACTGATTTACTCACCAATCCAATCGTTGATGCGCTGCGCGGGTCCACTCAAGGCTCACTTATTGCACGCAGTCTGGTATTGATCGGCTTAGCAATAGTTCTCCAAGCCTGGCTCCTAATCGGATCTGACCTACTCCAGCGCGGAGCTTGGCCAGTGCGCCAACTGCAATGGGTCTTGCTGATGTGGGTTATTCCACTGGTGGCCGCGCCACCACTGTTCAGTCGCGATGTCTACTCCTACTACGCCCAAGGTCGTCTTTTCGAATCAGGTGCAGACCCCACCACAGTCGGAGTGGGCAGTTTGCCTGGCTGGTTTGACATGGGCGCTGACCCAATGTGGACTGAATCCCCAACCCCGTACGGTCCCTCGTTCTTGCTCATCGAAAGAACCATCTCGTCAATCGCTCACCCAAATGCGTATCTGGCTGCAATCTTGCTTCGCCTGACCTCATTGGTTGGCGTTGCACTCATGGCGATCTACGTACCAAAACTCGCAAAAGCCTACGGAGTTAACGGATCAACCGCGTTGTGGCTGGGTGTGCTCAACCCGCTAGTAATCATGCACTTTGTCTCTGGTGCTCACAATGACGCGCTAATGGTCGGCCTCATCGTGTTGGCGTTGTACCTAGGCACCTGCCAACAATGTTTGTGGAGCGCGGCAATCATCGGCTTAGCAACGACTATTAAACCCATTGGTTTACTCGCACTGCCGTTTGTTGGATTGCAATTTGCCGGCGTTGGTGCACCTTGGCTGGGCAAGATCAAGGCTTGGTTACTCACCGGATTAGCCGCGGTGATAACGATTGTCTGCGTGTACCTCGTTGTCGGATCAGGCTATGGAGTTGTCCAGGCCGCTTTTGGAACCCCCGGCAGCGTACTGACTTGGCTGTCACCCACCACTGCAATTGGGCAGGCCTTCGGCGGCATTACAAGCGCTATCGGGCTCACCTCGAATGCATACGGCGTTATCAACGTTACGCACACCATTGGAACCCTGCTTTCACTGATCGGAATCATTTGGCTTCTCATCACTTCAGATAGGCGCACTGCGCTTCGTGGTGTCGCCCTTGCTTTTGGCGTGTTGGTGATTCTCGGCCCAGTCGTTCACCCTTGGTATCTCCTTTGGGCACTCCCGCTCTTCGCTGCGGCCGGCTTAAGTTTTCGGGAGCGTCGCATTGCTGTGCTCTTGACAATCTTCTTAGTCGTCCATGGCATGATCGAAGCAAGTACAGCGGCCGACAACGTGTGGGACTGGACTGATCTCATAACTTTTGTTATCGCCCTCGCGGTAGTGGGAATTATTGCTTTCGCTAGTCCCCATGAGCGCCATCTAATTCTTGACGCAGGATCGAGTGAAAAACAATGAGCATAAAAGAACTCAATGCTGCTGGAATTACTGATCCGATGATTCGCATGTCCTACTTGCGCTGCAAGGCATTAAATAAGGAATATGGAAAAACATATTATCTTGCAACACTTTTGCTACCTCCGTCGAAGCGACCTTTCGTTCACGCTCTTTATGGACTTGCCCGCTATGCCGACGAAATCGTCGATGACATGCAGTCAAATAAAACCGATAGTGAGAGGCAAGCCTGGCTAGAGAGTTGGTCGGAAATTTTTTTTCGCGATCTAGAACTTGGCAAGTCAGATGACCCCATCTGTCGAGCCGTCGTTGACACTGCTGTTCGGTGGCAGATCCCACGCTCGTATTTCGAAGCATTTTTTGCTTCGATGGCTATGGATCTCACGGTCACCGAATATGCGACCTACGACGATCTCTTTACCTACGTTTATGGATCCGCTGCCGTCATCGGTTTGCAGGTGGTGCCAATTTTGGAACCAACTCAACCCGCTGCTTATAAATACGCGCAAGATCTTGGAATCGCTTTTCAATTAGCAAATTTTATTCGTGATGTCGGCGAAGATCTCGATCGTGGACGGGTCTACCTCCCACTCAACGAACTTGCCATGTTCGGAGTCACTCGAGCTGATCTAGAAAAGCGCGTGGCCACTCCAGCGATCAAAGAAGCCCTCGCCTACCAAATCGCCCGCGTACGCACCCTGGAAGAAGAGTCGCGCATTGGGATAACAATGCTGCACCCGGCTGCCAGGCCTTGTATTGAAGCTGCCCGCATCTTGTACTGCGGAATTGTTGATGAAGTTGAAAAAATTGATTACGAAGTCTTCACTAAACGAGCAAAAGTACCTGTGAGCACCCGCCTATCCATCGCTATACCCGCCTGGTTTCAAGCCCGTCGCGCCCGCAAGGAGTTTGGCAATGGCGCTATCTCAGCCATCTCGGCGGACCAGATTTAGGTGTGCGCTGGATGCCTGAGCGACCAAGCCAAACCCACATCGACAAGGTGATCAGCACAAGGGAAAATCCGAAAAGTAGATCTTCAATAGGAGCAAAGGCCAGTCGCCCATCGCCAATGAATGGTGGCGCAGCGTTAGTTGGCGTCGTGGATCCGATGATGGAATCCCCTGCGTAACGCACGATCCGAAAACCAGTTAACACACCATTTGTGATGAGCTGGAAAACGATAATTATTGAATACGAAACCCAAAATACTTTTCTGGTCACCATCCGCGTGCGCAAACCCATGAGATCGATCAACACCGCGATAACCACGGCAGCCAAACCGAGCTGGGTGTAGGTCATGACTCACCCTCATCGCCAACGGGCCAATTCCGAACGGCACGCACAGCCTCGAGCGTTAAAATTGCCGCGAACGGAACGACGACGAAAAAAAGCACTTCATCAATCGGCACACCCGCTATTACTTGCCAACCGATGATGCGATCAAGATCGAAAAACCAATGCCCTTGCGCAATTGCATAGGCATCCCATGCGGTAAAAAGGATGAGCCCTGGAAGCATGGCTATAAGCAAGCGCCGGAATCGTTGAAGCACGCGAGTGCGCATGACGTATTCAAGCCAGATGCTGCCCATGACAATGCAGATCAGAACGCCTACATAAGCCAAGTGCGACATAAGCGTTACTCTCGCACAGTGAGCCGCCAACTTCGCATTGCCGTTCTTGGTGGCGAATCAACGGGTAAAACGACGCTCATTCTCGGCTTAGCCGCAATTACCCACGGGGTGGTCGTCACCGAAGTCTTACGTGACTTCGTTCAAGAACATCATCGACCTCCTCATCAAGAAGGTCAACGAAGAATCATGCTGGCACAACGGCAGCGCGAAGACCAAGCAATCGCCGACCACCCTTGTGCCGTGATCTTTTGCGATCCAGCCGTCATCATGACTGCCATATACAGCGACTTATATTTCAAGGACCGCTCACTACACGACCAAGCTCTTTCCTACTCAAAGGACTACGACGCAACTTTTTGGTGTCGCCCCGATATCCCTTGGGTTGCTGACATTGGTCAGCATGACGGACCAGATTTTCGGGATCGAGCTGATTCGCTGATCCAGTCGTGGGTCGGTCAATTGGGCACGGTGACTAGCGTGCACGAGATCACTGGGCAGTCAGGCCGACTCGATCTGGCGCACGAGTTGCTGTCAGAGCAATTCGGCAGCGTGTGGGAGTCAGTCGTACGCCCTGAACCGACTTAGACTGGTTCGAATGGATCTGCAACCCGATGCCCTCGTTGGCCAAATGGTTGATGGTCGCTATCTGGTGCAAGCCAAACTGGCCCGTGGGGGCATGGCCACCGTCTACGAAGCCCTTGATGTGCGCCTTGACCGCATCGTTGCCATAAAAGTCATGCACCGTCATTTGGCTGAAGATCCCGATTTTGTCGCTCGTTTTCAACGTGAGGCGCGTTCCGCTGCTCGTCTTGCCCACCCCCATGTGGTCGGGGTCTTTGATCAAGGGTCTGCTGACGGCTTGGTGTACCTCGCGATGGAATATGTTCCTGGGCGCACTCTTCGAGACATCATGCGCGAATTTGGGCCCTTAACTCCCGAACAAGCACTCGTCATGCTCGATCCCATTTTGGAGGGCCTGGCTGCGGCTCACGCGGCAGGTTTCGTACACCGAGATATTAAGCCAGAAAATGTTCTGGTGTCCGACGACGGAAGAGTCAAAGTCGCCGACTTTGGCCTGGCCCGGGCAGTTGCAACTTCTAATACCAGTGCAACCCAAGGCGTGTTGATCGGAACAGTTGCCTATCTTTCACCAGAACAAGTTGAACGTGGTGAAGCCGATGAACGCTCCGACATCTATGCAGCGGGCATCTTGCTCTTCGAGATGGTTACCGGCCAAGTCCCCCACGCAGGTGACAGCCCACTCTCGATCGCCTATCAACATGTCAATCAGGATGTGCCCACTCCGTCTTCAATTCTGTCTGGGATTCCAGCCGATGTTGATGCACTCGTCATCACCTCAACCCGCAGAAATGCCGGCCAGCGCTACCAGCGCACCAACGATTTCTTGGCCGATGTTCGTCGAGTTCGGCAAACACTGCCTGCCCCGCGGCCGTTCACGGATACGCGCGCCACGTTGGTGGTTGATGCAAGCACCGCTGCTCGCCTAGCTGCAGGAGCAGCATCGACAAATAACAAAGCAGTGACTCCCTCAACCCTGATGAGTAAGCCCTCCCGAAAGACATCTCGCACCTTCGTTGCACTCGCCATTGCTGTGGCTGCTGTGGTCCTTGCAGTAGTCGGAGGTTGGTTTGCTGCTCACACGTTGGGCAATAAGGTGCCCACACCAAATATTGTTGGTCTCAACGTCGAAGCCGCGCGCACGACTCTGGCAACCACTGGATTGAGCCTTGAAGTTGGATCTGAGCAATTTAGTGAGACTGCGCCTGCCGCTGCAGTATTGGCCACGGATCCCGCTGCTGGAAGTGACATCAAGGAAAATGGCTCAGTAACCGCAACTGTCTCTAAAGGACCCGAGCGTTACACCATCCCTAATGTCAAGGGAAATACACCGACACAAGCCCAAGCAGCACTTGCCGCGCTTCCAATAACGCTCGGAACCCAAACACAAACATTTGATGACAACGTAGCAACCGGTAAGGTCGCAGGAACTCTCCCAGCGATTGGTTCCATCGTTAAGCGCGACACTGTCGTGAACCTCTTGATATCAAAGGGACCAGAGCCTGTCAGCATTCCTGTCGTTGTTGGCAAGAAACTTGTCGGTGCAACCGCTGCTTTAACTGCAGTCGGATTAAATCCAATCGTCACAAAAGAATTTTCAGAGTCGATCGACAAAGGTCGAGTTATTTCCATCACGCCAACCTCAGGCACCACGGTGAACTCAGGAACAGATGTGCAACTGCGAGTATCTGATGGACCGCCGCCAGTTGTAGTTCCGCAATTGATTGATATGCGACGAAGCGAAGCTGTGGCGGCTCTGCGAAAAGTTGGACTGAAGGTTCGAATAGTTGCCGGTCAGGCAACACCACTGAATCGGGTGTATTCACAAAACCCAGCTGCAGGAACACAAATTCCTAAGGGCAGCACCGTCACGATTAGCGTGATTTAGCTTCAAACTCCAGCAAGTCACTCTTGAGTTTCAACCCAAACTGGTAGCCACCGATCCCGTTACTCGCCACTATTCGATGGCATGGAACAAACAAGGCCACTTGATTGCGTCCGCAGGCAGTGCCCACAGCTCGCGCGGCACCTGGTGATTGCACGTCAATCGCGAGCTCTCCATACGACGCAACTTCACCCGCAGGAATATCACGCATACATTCCCAGACTCGAAGTTGGAACGGCGATCCAAGTTGCGAAACTGGAATATCCGTTAAGCAGTTGACATCACCAGCCAGATACCGAGCAATAGCAGAGCTGATATCTGTCGGGATTCCTACGTGTTCACCCGGCACTCGGTCAAAGGTCTCATGAACAACGAAGCCATCGACCACAGTTACCGTGAAGGGTCGATCGAAGACCTCAAAGGTCTCGACCTGCATGAACTACTTCTCGATCAGCATGTCAGCGACGAGGAACGCAAGCTCCAAGCTCTGCTCACGATTGAGTCGCGGATCGCACGCAGTTTCGTAGCGCTCTCCGAGACCTGTTTCCAAGACACCACCTGTGCCACCGACACACTCAGTGACATCGTCACCTGTGAGTTCGATGTGAATGCCTCCTGGATGTGAGCCGATTGCGCGGTGCACTTCGAAAAAGCCTTTGACCTCGTCAATGATGTCGTCAAAAGAGCGAGTCTTGTGACCAGAAGCGGCTTCGCGAGTGTTGCCATGCATTGGATCGCATACCCACACCACGGGAATTCCGCTGTCTTGAACCTCTTGAACGATCGCTGGAAGCGCGGTGCGAACTTTTCCTGCGCCCATGCGAATAATGAATGTCAAGCGTCCGGGAATCCGATTGGGATTGAGCCGCTCTGCAATTTCAAGTATTTCTTGCGGCGTAGCTGTCGGCCCGACTTTGACACCCACTGGATTGTGAATTGTTTCTGCGAATTGCACATGTGCGGCATCAAGTTGACGTGTGCGCTCACCAATCCAAACGAAGTGGCCAGAAACGTCGTAAGGATCACCTGTTCGGGAATCAATGCGAGTTAAGGCGCGCTCATAGTCGATAGATAAGGCTTCATGCGCCGCATAGAAATCGACACGTTGGAATTCATCGGGGTTTGCCCCACATGCCTGCATGAATGACAAGGCTCGATCAATATCTCCGGCCATCGCTTCATAACGATCACCTGCTTGGGAATCACGCACGAAATCTTGATTCCAGGAATGCACCTGACGAAGATCTGCGTAGCCGCCTTGCGTGAATGCCCGGACCAAATTCAACGCCGCACTGGATGCGTTGTAAGCCTTGACCAAGTTATGGGCATCAGGGCGTCGTCCGGCTTCTTCGAACTCGATGGAGTTCACGGCATCGCCAAAGTACGAGTACAGCTCGACCCCATCACGCGTTTCCATGGGATTGCTACGCGGCTTGAAGTACTGGCCAGCCATCCGACCCATTTTCACCACAGGAACAGAAGCTGCGTAGGTGAGCACAACTGCCATTTGCAGCACCGTTTGTAAGCGGGCCCGAATCGAGTCGGCAGTGTTGGCTTCGAAGGTCTCGGCGCAATCTCCGCCCATGAGTACAAAAGCGTTGCCCTGGGCTGCTGCACCAAGCTTGGCAAGGAGCTGATCGCATTCACCGGCAAAAACCAGAGGTGGAAGCGTGCGCAACTCAGCAACTGCTGCTTCAAGTTCAGCGGCGTCAGGCCATGGCGGCTGTTGATAAGCAGGCAAATCCGGCCATTGCAACGCCGAAATGCTCTGTGAATTGGTAGCCGTCATGTGAGTAAGGGTATTGCAAGATCGCGTAACCCCTTCTTGGGGATTACCCGAAGAAGGCTGACGCTTCGATGTAACGCTCAAGCGGCACGGTTTTGAGTACTCCGGTGGCTGCTTCTAGCGGAATTCGCACGATGTCGGTGCCTTGCAGCGCCACCATCTTGCCCCAGTCGCCATCCTTGACCGCTTCAATGGCATTGAGACCAAACCGGGTCGCCAAGACGCGATCAAATGGGGTTGGACTGCCACCACGTTGCACGTGACCCAGGACTGTGGTTCGGGCTTCGTGTCCGGTGCGCGCTTCAATTTCGGTGGCAAGCCACTCGCCAATTCCCGACAACTTCACGTGGCCAAATGAGTCCAGCGTCTGATCCTTAGTCACCAAGTTGCCGCCAACAGGTAAAGCTCCTTCAGACACACAGATGATCGGTGCGTAACTGGCCTTAAATCTCGACTCAACCCAACCCACGACTTCGTCAAGATCAAAGGGAACCTCTGGGATCAAAATGCCATTTGCTCCGCCTGCCATACCTGCATGCAGTGCGATCCAGCCAGCGTGGCGACCCATGACTTCGCAGATCAAAATGCGGTGATGGGATTCAGCTGTGGTGTGTAAGCGATCGATGGCTTCAGTTGCGATTGTTACCGCAGTGTCAAAGCCGAACGTGTAGTCAGTGCCACTGAGATCGTTATCGATCGTCTTGGGAACTCCGATGACGTGCACGCCGCGTTCGGTGAGTGTGGTTGCAACACC
>WLNQ01000029.1 GCA_009699705.1 Actinomycetota bacterium
AATAAGGATTATGCAATGAGCGATCTCGTTCGCGATTCGCTTACTGCCGCCGGTATTGAAGTGCGCGACACACCTGAGGGCGTGCAATGGGATCTCGCGAAGTAATTCGCGCACATCGATCACCGCAGTTCTTGACTTAGCCCAGGTGTATGTATTCCTTGATTCCGTTTGGCCGAGTGATATTTGACGATCCATTCGCATTGAGACTGTCCAAAAACGCGATGTAAGCCAGATACTCTGACTTGCCACGCGCAACAGCCCCGCGAAAACGCGCGGGCAGCGGTGCAGCCATCGCACCGCGGTCATAGCGTCCCATCAACAACTTCAACTGCTCTTGCGCCTTAGCTGTTTGGCCTTGCTGATTATCTAGTTCGAGGCGGCCACGCGCAGTGCTGTAGTCGTATGACTCCACCTGCATCGTTGAAAGATCAGCAACACCAGTTGTATTCCAATTTGTGTAGCTAGCAACTTTGGTGTCTGCGGTGCGAATTCCAAGAATGTGACGTCGCGCATTGTTGTACACGTAGAAGCCCGGTACCCACTCATCCGATGCCATGATCACGTGATCGCGTCCGCGAGCTGTATTCGACTTCAGCAAGGGCAGCAAGTTCAATCGCTCTTGGTATACCTCTGCAAGATCACCTTTGAGCCATTCGCGATCACCGTGCGCGATCGTTGCCAGCATCGGCACGATGTCGACACTCGAAGTAAGTTGAGTTCGAACCTTGTTGGTATCGCCAGTGATTCGCTCACGTGGATCAACAACAATCAAGGGAACCTGTACTGCTTCTTGATACATGCTGCCGGCTTTATTCGACGCAAATCCGTGCGCGCCTGCGTAATCACCATGATCTGCCGTCATGATGATGACAGTGTTGTCGCGAATACTTTCAGGAATTGAATTCACCACTGCGCCAATGTGCTGATCAACAAGATTCAAAATTTGCGTGTAACTATCAAGGCTGCGCGTCCAATAGCCAAAAGGCGCATTTGCAATCTTTGCCCCGGGAACACCTGGGTAATCAGCAAGTGAATAAGCAGTTGTCACTGTTGGGTCATCAGTAACACCGCCCCACATCCAATCGGTGAAGGAACGAGCAAACACCTGCGCGCCCGGCTTATTCGCCGCCAAGGTTGCTGCTGATTCCCAGTTGGCAGGCAAGGTGTACCCGTAAGCCTTCGGAGTATCAAGGGGAGGGGCCGCGTCATAGGTCACAGCAGCGGTTGCTCCTGCTCGTTTAAACAGATTGTTGTAGGTCGTGGCTTCTGTTCCGCTCCAAAAGAATTCTTTGTCATGCGGATTCACGAAACCAACAGTTAAACAAAATGGGCGCTCATGCGGCTTGCGAGCTTCTAACCAAGTTGCCGCTTGTGCTGCAATATCGCCGTCGCCATAGGTGCCTTGGCCATTGGTGCCAATGGGGTCTGGAATCGTTAGTCCTTCAAAGCCGTATGCACTCAGGTAAAACGGTGCAGCTGGGTCAGTTGAGGTTTCTGGCGCATTAGACAGGTGCCACTTGCCGACGTATGGCGTTGCATAACCTGCCTCGCGCATTAATTTTCCGTAGGTTGGAAATTCGCGTTGCAACGCGGGAGCATTTGGTCCCGCTGATCCAGGCTGATTTCCCTTGCGCGTTTGTAGGCACCAGTTTTGATGCGGATACAAACCCGTAACCAAACTTGCTCGCGAAGGGCTGCACGCCGTGCCGGCGGTGTAGTGATTGGAGAATTTCACGCCTCGAGTCCACAACTTTGCCAAGTTAGGCATGAAGGCCTTCAAGAACTCCTCTGGCGTCTTGATGCCTGCTGGGAAGGTCTGCGGAAAGCGCATCTCATCGACCGTAATCATCACAACGTTAGGAGCACCAGCTCTGGCGCGCGATCCTGCTTGAACTGCCTGCGCAGTTTCGGTCTGGGAGACGAGAGCAGCTCCGGCGACAGCAGCAGCGCCAGTTGCCATGAATGTGCGGCGAGATAGTTCAGTCATTCCCATATCTTGCCGTTGAATTGAACCCGCATTTACCAGGACAAAGAAAAATCCCCCCACTTTCATGAGGGGATTTGGTGCGCGAGAGGAGATTTGAACTCCCACACTCTTTCGAATACAGCGACCTGAACGCTGCGCGTCTGCCGTTCCGCCACTCGCGCATTACTTTTAAGGCTACTCAAGCCTACAGGCATATATATAGAGGTATTGTCCCAGTTCTCAACCTTTGGTTTCCCTTCACTTGTGAACTCTCATTCCTCAAGGAGTTTTATGTCTGAATCCATGCGAGTTTCTGTTAGCCGCGAGATCCCAGCTTCCGCTGAAGTGATCTTCTCGATGATCACCTTGCCTGATGGCCATGTGGCGATGGACGGCTCAGGGTCCTTGGTTTCAGCACCCGAAAATCACCAACTCAACGCCGTCGGCGACCTGTTCTTGATGGACATGGACCGCGAATCCTTGGGGGATATCCCAGAAATGGGCAAATACCAGGTGGAAAACGAGGTCACTGCGATTGAAGCCAACCGGGTGCTGGAGTGGACCGTGGGAGTCGTTGGCCGCCCTAAGTTTGGCCATATCTATGGCATTCGACTCACACCATTAGATAGTTCTTTAACACTTGTAGAGAACTACATGGACTGGAGTGGGGTGCCAGAGAAATTGCGCACTCGAGTTTCCTGGCCCATCGTCACCACAGACATGATGCAGGAATCGCTTTCACGTTTGGAAGCAGCAATTCTTTCAGCGTGAACTTCTGACCGAACTTAACTGTGGATAACCGGTGATAGCTCTCAGCACAGTCGCGAGTTTCCTCACGAAGTCGGGGTAGCATGAACGAACTGCTATCGAGAAAATGGGGTTCTTGTGGGTCTGCTAACTCGGTTTGAGGATTCCCTCGACCGGATGGTGAACGGAGCTTTTGCGCGGGCATTTAAAGCCGAAGTGCAGCCAGTTGAGATCGCATCTGCCCTCCAACGTGAACTCGACGACCGTGCCGCGATCATCGATCGGGAGCGCACCATCGTTCCCAATATCTTTCATATTGAACTTTCTGCTCACGATTACACCCGCCTCGCGGTGTTTCGGGATGCCCTGCAGAGTGAACTCACTAACTTGGTCAAGGGCTACGCAACCGAGCAGCGCTATACCTTGCTCGGTACGGTGCAAATCGTCATCTCCCAAGATGATGAACTCGATACCGGAATTTTCCGGGTGCGCAGTGAGGCCCGCGCCGAAGTAGCTGCTCAAGGCACCACTGATCTAGATAGCGCTGCCGAAGCTGCGGTCATCGCCCATCAGCCACGTCTTGAAATTGGTCGCACCGCTTACCCACTTGTTCGTGCCATCACTCGCATCGGCCGAGGTGCCGACGTTGATATCCGCATTGACGATCCTGGTGCTTCGCGTAACCACTGCGAAATTGTGATGGGTTCACCCTTAATCGTTCGTGATTTGAATTCCACCAACGGCACGATGGTCGATGGCAAGCGCATCACTGACCTCGCCCTGACCGAAGGAACGGCTATTCAAATCGGTTCAACAACTCTCGTCTTTCGGAACAGCTAAGCCGTGTCCGAACTCGGACTTACACTCGCCCGGCTAGCCTTCCTGGGCTTACTTTGGCTGTTCGTTCTCGCAGCGGTCATGGTTTTGCGTCGCGATCTTTTGCAGCCTGCAGAGGCTCGCCCCATTGCTTTAGGACGCACCGCTCGAACACCTAAGCCAGTAAAAATGCCAAAAGCTAAAACCTCCAAAGTTCGCGGGGCAAAACTGCTCGTCACCGAGGGTGCTCTTGCCGGCACCGTTGTTCCACTCCTAACTGCAGACGTCACTATTGGCCGCGCCCCTGATTCAACCGTTGTCGTCGATGACGATTACGCATCAAGTCGGCACACCCGTGTGTTCAATACCGACGGTGTGTGGATGGTCGAGGATTTGGGTTCAACGAATGGCACGTGGATTGACCGCACGCGCATTACGGCGCCAACAGCACTTCCTGTTGGTGTGCCTTTGCGCGTAGGTCGCACCACGTTGCTCTTGCAGAAATAAAGCGGACAACAGATGCAGTTGCGATACGCCGCTCGCTCAGATGTTGGACTCGTGCGTCCAGGAAATGAAGACTCTGGCTACGCCGGACCTCGTTTGCTTGTTGTTGCCGACGGCATGGGCGGTCATGCGGCTGGCGAACTTGCCTCAGCAACCGCGGTAGCAATGCTTGCCGAACTTGATGCGCACCCGCCAACTGAACCCGTGATGGCCCTCAATGACGTTGTCGATCGCATTGCCGGCACCCTTGTTGCAATGGTGCAGGCAGATGAAGAAGTGCAAGGTATGGGTACAACAGTCACCGGCATCTACTGGACTGGCGATCGCATGGCCATCGTTCACGTTGGTGATTCACGCGCATACCTGCTTCGGGGCGGCGAACTTTCGCAACTCACTCATGACCACACCTACGTCCAAACGCTGGTTGATGCTGGCGAAATCTCAGAAGAAGAAGCAGCAAGTCATCCTCGTCGATCCCTTCTCATGCGTGCACTCGATGGTGTGAATCCAGTTGAAGCAGACCTCTCCGTGCGTGAAGCTCGAGCAGATGATCGCCTGCTCTTGTGTTCGGACGGACTTTCGGGAGTTCTCACATCACAGGAAATTCATTCCTTACTATCAACCGGCGAACCAACCGGCTGTGTGAGCCGTCTTGTTGATCTTGCACTTGAACGCGGTGCTCCTGACAATGTCACTGTTGTGGTGGCCGATGTTATTGACTTCGAATTAGACATTGAAGATTCACAGACTTTGCCTGTTGTCGTTGGAGCTGCTGGCGAACTGCGGGTTCGTGAGCGCTTGCCCCTCGTGCAATTCCCGCTCGACGCGGAACCCGATCCTGAAAATATTTTGCTTGCTACAGCTCGAGCTGCCGCCACCACACCAGAAAGCGCACTCCAGGTTCGCACTCGAGAGGTTCGACGACGCCGATACGTCCACACAGGTGTGGTGTTTGGACTCATCGCTGTGCTGCTCGTCATTGGTGGCGTTCTTGGCCGTATGTGGATAAGCACCCAGTGGTACGTCAGTGTTCTTGGCAACCCAGGTACCGGAACAGTGGCCGTGTACAACGGTGTTCCAGGTTCACTCATCGGAATCTCTCTGACTTCCGTTTCAACTGATAGTCACGTGCCGGTAGGCAACCTGCCACTCTTTGATCAAGAACTCGTCAGCAAAGGCATCCCTGCAGCGAATGCACTCGATGCTCAACGAATCATCAACGAATTAACTCAACGCGCAGCTGAGTGCCAAACCACTCCAACTGCGGGATGCCCCGGAGCGGCGAGCTAATGGCCTTCACTTCAGTACCCACGCGCCAGCCCAACCGACGCAATACAGAATTAATGCTGGTCATTGGTGCTTGGGTACTTGGCGTAGCGGGCACCATGCAGATTGCCTGGGCAACTGGCGAAGGAATGACACCTCGGTTGTGGATCACCGTGGTGATTGTTGGCATCCTTGCTGGCGCAATGCACGTTGCTGTTCGCTTAAAGGCTGAATATGCGGATCCCTTGTTCTTGCCTTTAGCAACCTTGCTCACCATCTTGGGATTGGTCATGATTTACCGCATTGATGTTGCCACCGCCTTGCGCGCTGCCCGTAATAATGCGCCCGTTCCCACGCCAGACGTGTATGCACAACTCACGTGGTTCACCGTTGCTGTGGTGTTGTTTATTGCTGTCTTAATTTTGGTTCGCGATCATCGACGCCTGCAACGTTTCACGTACACCTTCGGTTTGATCGGACTTCTCGGCTTACTCCTGCCATTACTTCCGATCATCGGTAACACCGTGAATGGCGCAACTCTGTGGATTCGAATCTTTGGGTTGTCCTTTCAACCGGCCGAAGCCTCGAAGATTTTCCTGACTATCTTTTTCGCCGGCTATCTTGTGATTAAGCGCGACTCGCTAGCCCTAGTACGCACCAAAGTCTTTGGCGTTGGCTTGCCGCGACCAAAAGATGTCGGCCCGCTCGTGGTGGCGTGGGTAATTTCGTTAGGTGTCTTAGTTTTTCAGCGAGATCTTGGCACCTCATTATTGTTCTTTGGGCTGTTTGTATTGATGCTGTACATCGCGACTCAGCGACGCTCGTGGATCATCATTGGCGCTGCACTATTTTCGGTTGGCGCGATTCTGGCTTACTTTGCTTTTGGGCACGTGCGCCTTCGTGTAGATATCTGGTGGGATCCGTGGGGCGATGCAAACAACACGGGGTACCAACTCGTGCAGTCGCTATATGGTTTCGCAAGCGGGGGATTATTTGGCAGTGGCCTAGGCCAGGGATTCCCTGAATTTGTGCCTTTCGCAAACACCGACTTCATCGTTGCTGCCATCGGTGAAGAACTTGGGCTTGTGGGAATGTGCGCACTCTTGCTGTTCTTTGGCATCTTGATCGAGCGTGGACTTCGCACGGCAATCGCAGTCCGGGATTCCTTTGGTCAACTCCTTGCCGTTGGACTCTCCATTGTTTTGGCACTGCAACTCTTTGTCATCGTTGGCGGCGTTACCCGGTTGATTCCACTGACCGGACTCACCACTCCGTTTCTTTCTTACGGCGGTTCTTCACTCGTTGCCAACTGGGTGATCATCGCCCTCTTGATCAGAATTTCTGATCAAGCACGTCGACCCGATGTTTTTGTGCCGTCAGTCGATGAAGCGTTCACGCAGGTTGTTCGACGCGTATGAACCGACCCATACGTCGCGTAGGTGCAGTCCTTGCCGTGCTATTGCTAGCCATGATTGCCAATGTCACCTTCATACAGGTCTTTCAAGCGGCTGACTATCGAGAGCGCCCCGGTAATCAACGCCAGTTGCTCGCTCAATACGACCGTGAACGAGGCCCTATCGTTGCCGCAACAGATGCAGTCGCGCGTTCAGTGGAAACAGGTGATTCGCTGCGTTATCAACGGGTGTACTCAAGCGGGCCACTCTATGCGCCAGTTACCGGATTTGATTCGTTGGTTTATGGGACAACGGGATTAGAACGAACAGAGAACAAGATTCTTAATGGCAGTTCTGATCTACTATTCGTGGACCGCACGAAACAACTCTTCGCTGGCGCTCAGATTCAAGGTGGCTCTGTTGTCACCACAATAAATCCAGATGCACAGTTAGCTGCCTACCAAACGTTGGGCAGCAAAGTTGGCTCAGTCGTTGCTATTGACCCTGCCACAGGCAAGATTCTTGCATCAGTGCAATCACCATCGTTCGATCCCAATCTCTTGTCGAGTCACGATCCTTCGAGTATCCGAACCTACTACGAAGAGCTCACTGCCGATCCTAAAAAGCCACTCTTGAACCGTCCGATCGTTGCACTGAACCCACCAGGTTCGACTTTCAAATTAGTAGTCACTGCAGCGGCGCTGACTTCGGGTCGGTTCACTGCGGATTCTTTACTTCCAGGACCCAAGACTTACCGATTGCCTCTCACAACAACATATTTAAACAACTGGAATCGTCAAGCATGCAGTCCATCCGGAATGGTCACCCTGCGCACTGCACTAGCAATTTCGTGTAACACAGCGTTTGCTTGGCTTGGTAATGAACTTGGTGCTGATGCTTTACGCACGCAGGCGCAACTGATGGGCTTTGACACCCGGTTTGAATTGCCGCTGCGAGCTGCCCGCTCGACGTTCCCCACCGATCCCGATGCACCACAAACATCCTTGAGTTCTATTGGGCAGTTTGAGGTTCGAGCCACCGCCCTACAAATGGCCATGGTGGGAGCTGCAATCGGTAATAAGGGTGTGCTCATGAACCCGTACATGGTGCAAGAGGTTCGCGGTCCGGATCTGTCGATTCTGCGCACCACTCAGCCTTCAATTTTCAATCGGGCAATGACCATCTCCAATGCGGCGATTGAAACCGAGATGATGGTCAATGTCGTCAACAACGGCACAGGCTCAAATGCGCGAATTTCGGGTATCGATGTCGCAGGTAAGACGGGCACAGCCCAAACGGGTAATGCCCGGCCGTCGATCGCCTGGTTCGTCGCTTTTGCACCGGCGAATAATCCAAAGGTGGCTGTTGCCGTCAGCATCGAGCAGGCTGGTGCCGCTGAAATTAGCGGAAACGGCCTGGCTGCTCCAATTGCAAGGGCGGTCATTAAGGCTGTTCTCAAACTATCGTGAGTACACCTGCGACAATACGAAGTCTGAACATGATGGAGGGTAGTAAGTGAGCAACGTGCGCATGCTCGGTGATCGCTATGAAATCGGCGAGGTCATTGGGCGTGGCGGCATGGCTGAGGTCCATGAGTCACGGGACATTCGCCTTGGCCGTCGTGTTGCCATCAAAATCTTGCGCCCTGACCTTGCGCGCGACCCAGATTTTCAGGTTCGTTTTCGTCGTGAAGCTCAATCTGCTGCCGCACTGAATCATCCAAACATTGTCGCGGTCTATGACACTGGCGAGGATCGCCTTGATGTTGAAGAAGGCGGCACGCAGATTGTTGTTCCGTACATCGTGATGGAATTTGTTGATGGCATGACTCTGCGTCAGCTCTTGGCATCGGGGCGACGTTTACTTCCAGAGCGTGCCCTTGAAATTGCTTCCGGCGTGCTTTCGGGTCTGGACTACGCGCATCGCCATGGAATCGTGCATCGCGATATCAAGCCGGGCAACGTAATGCTGACTCGCTCTGGCGATGTCAAGGTAATGGATTTCGGTATTGCGCGAGCCATCAATGAATTGAACACATCAATCACAGCAACCTCGGCTGTCATGGGGACCGCTCAGTACCTCTCGCCCGAGCAAGCACGCGGGGAGATCGTTGATGCGCGAAGTGACCTGTACAGCACTGGTGTGTTGTTATATGAACTTCTCACTGGTCGGCCGCCATTCACTGGCGAATCAGCAGTGTCTGTCGCCTATCAACACGTATCGGAAATGCCGACTCCACCATCGCAAATTGACGATGGAGTTTCACCCGAAATTGATCTCATCGTGCTGGCTGCACTGGCTAAGCGAACAGATGAGCGCTACCAGACGGCAAGTGAATTCCGCTCCGATGTTGAGCGAATGATCCAAGGTGGTCCGATGACCACCGCTGTGCCAATTGTGATGGCCAATGACTACACGCAAATGCTTTCACCAGTTGAGGCTTCCGGAACTGCCGCCTATGCGAGAGCTCTCCAACCAAAGCGTCGTGGACGCGGTGTGGGTTTCTGGTCGATCGCCGGGGCCATTGTGCTTGGCATCATTGCCGCTGTTTTGTTTGCTGGCCAGTTCATTCTGGGCGGTGCTAGTGCTCGAGTTGCGGTACCAAACCTTGAAGGGTTGACAATTGAAAGCGCCCAACAACTGTTGGTAGCCAACAACTTAATCTTGGGTGGCCAAACTGCCGAAGTTTCGGATCGTCCCGAAGGCCGAGTTATCGCTCAACAACCTGCTAGCGGTGAAACTATTGAAGAGGGTCAAGCCGTCAATGTTTCAGTGAGTAGCGGTAAGGAAAAGGCGACCGTTCCGCAACTCGTTGGTTTGTCCTCCGTGGATGACGCACGAACCTCGCTGACCGATGCCAATCTTCAAATTGGTCCGATCACCGAACAAGACTCGCAGCAGCCGGCCGGCTATGTGCTTTCACAATCACCAACGGAGAGCACTCAGGTAGATGCCGGCAGTACCGTTGCAATCACCGTGGCTTCCGGATCACGCACCGTGCCTACAGTTATCGGCAATTCTGAAGCCCAGGGGCGAAGTGACATTGTGCAAGCTGGCTTTGATCCGCAGGTGATTTACCAAGACATCGGACCAGATGTTGCGGCTGGCACGGTGCTTGCGCAATCACCACAAGGCGGAGCGAAATTAGATCGCGGATCAGTGGTGACGATTACCATCGGGAGAACCGTGGCGCCGGTCCCTGCACCAACAGCACTTCCGTGATGCTCTAGCGATTCACAACGGGCGCTAAGCCTTCGCTTTTCGCAAGGGCTTCTTTATCGCCGCACTCAGTCAGCCAGTTCGCCAACATGTGGTGACCGCCTTGAGTCAGCACTGACTCAGGGTGGAACTGCACGCCTTCAACAGCCATCGTTCGATGCCGAATTCCCATGATGACTCCACTGTCGGTTTCACCGGTCACAAAGAGTTCAACAGGCATCGTGGCGGGATTAATAGCGAGCGAGTGATAGCGAGTTGCAGTGAACGGTTCAGGAAGTCCGGCCATCACACCAACCTCGCGATGGTGCACAAGTGAAACCTTGCCATGTACGAGTTCGGGGGCTCGATCAACAACCGCGCCAAAAGCCACTGCAATTGCTTGGTGACCTAAGCAGACCCCGAAGATCGGCACTTTGCCGCCACATTCACGCACGATGTCGATGCAGACACCGGCTTCCTGTGGAGTTCCTGGTCCGGGTGAGAGCAACACTCCATCAAAATCCAGGGCTTGGGCGGGGGTGACCTCGTCATTTCGCTTCACTGTGACATCGGCACCGAGCTGCGCCAGGTACTGAACCAGGTTAAATACAAAAGAGTCGTAGTTGTCCACAACCAAGATTCGCGTCACAAGGGGTATCTTCTCAGGAGGAAGGTGTCAGTACCAATGCCGCCTCAACGAATGAAGGGTGTGTGCCGTGCCGGTGTCCAAGAAACGTAAGAAGGACGTTGGCTATCAGGCGCCGCCAACCATGGGCGAGCACAAGATCGCCCGGCTGGGTTCTGCTCGTTGGCTAGCCCCTGTGATGGTGGCCTGTTTCGTGATTGGCTTGCTGTACATCGTGGTCTTTTACATCGCAGGGCAGCAGGTTCCCGTCATGAAAGACCTCGCAAACATCGTGAACGTCGGAATTGGCTTTGGTTTCATCATCGTCGGATTCTTCTTATCCACGAAGTGGCAGTAGCTCGACTTACACGGCTGTAATTCATCCACATCTGTGGATAAGCCTGTGGATAAGCCTGATTCTTGGGCTTACGTAGAGATTCCTGGCACGAAAGGTGTCAGGAGCTCCTGCAGTTGGCTGGTGCGAACGAGTGCTGTCACTAGGAGCACGACCAACACCGCCGTGCACCCCACTGTTTGAATCAGCGCCTGGTTTCGTCGTGGGGCAAAGACGAATATTGCGGCAACCAGGGCGCCCACGACTAATCCGCCAATATGCGCTCGCCAATCAATGCCTGGTTGTAAGAATCCAAAGACCAAGTTGATACCAAGGAGCACCAGCACCTGGGTGATGTCATATTTCAGGCGTCGGCCAGCAACAACGAACGCACCCATCAAACCAAAGATTGCGCCACTGGCGCCCACCGAAACCGAGCGGAAATCCGAGAACACATACGACGCCACTGCGCCACCAAGAGCTGCCAGTAAATACAACGCAATAAACCGAGAGTGCCCGAGGATGCGTTCCAGGGTCGGCCCCATCACCCACAGCACATACATGTTAAACGCGATGTGCAAAAAGGATCCGTGCATGAAAGCGCTTGACATCAAGGTCCAGTAGTCACCGTTCGCTGCAATGCCGACCGGCCACATTCCCCATTGAGCCGCTGACTCATTTATACCGACACTGAGTTGAAGTAAGAAGACCGCGACGTTGATTGCGATCAAAGTGAAAGTGACGTACGGCTTGGAAATTACTGGCGCCCCTACTGGGGTATGCACCGCTGAAACCTTTGCGCTACCAACACAACTGGGGCATTGGAAACCAACCGAAGCAGAGATCATGCATTCAGTGCAAATCGGGTTATTGCATCGCGAACAGCGGATGTAGCTGACGCGATCGGGATGAGAAGAGCACACAGGCTCAGCGTTTGAACCTGTGTGCTCTGTCATCGAATTTGAAATTAGTCGCGAGTGATCGTGACTGAGTTAATCGTGATTGGTTCCGCTGGGCGATCTCCTGGACCAACCTTGGTTGTGCCAATTGCGTCAACAACATCGCGTGATTCCTGGTCAGCAACTTCGCCAAAGATGGTGTGCTTGAAGTTCAACCACGTGGTTGCTGCAGTAGTGACGAAGAACTGTGAGCCGTTAGTGCTCGGACCTGAGTTCGCCATGGCCAGCAGGTACGGGCGATCAAAGCTGAGTTCTGGGTGAAACTCGTCAGCGAACTTGAAGCCTGGGCCGCCGGTGCCGGTGCCGAGTGGGTCGCCGCCTTGAATCATGAACCCGTCAATAACGCGGTGAAACACCGTGCCTGCGTAGAGGGATTCCGAAGACTTTTCGCGAGTCTTTGGGTCGGTCCATTCGATCGTGCCCTCGGCAAGACCAGCGAAGTTCGCTACCGTCTTTGGAGCCTGATCTGGGAATAGGTTGATCTTGATGTCACCTTTTGAGGTGTGCAACGTGGCAGTCATAGTCATAGCCGCATCCTTTCATGAAATCGCTGTGCGCTTACTACCGTGGGTCAGCGGTTGCTTTGCGGCTTTCATCGCGTCGCTGCGTTCACAGGGCAGCGGTACGCGCAGTTCGTCAATCTAGTGTGGAGTCAGCTGGAACCAGTCATTCGAGCGGTGTTAAAGGTAGTCCTCATGGGGTCGACAAGACCATTGATGATGTTCGCTGAGTGCCTCGGACTCTTTGCCGTGTAGACCACACCCGGGGTTGGGCTGTTTCCTGGCCCGCCGTCGTTGTAGAGAGGCAAGTAGCCACCGCCATCGGCCGGGATTTCCAAGATCGCAATGCGCTGGGCTGCAACGGCACTTCCCGACAGGATGATGTCAATCTGGTTTTCGCTGTCCTCTTGGTAGCACTCGTCGTACGTCTTCTGTTTCTTACCGAGGTCAGCAAGACCAACGACAGTGATTGAATTGCCGTCGATGCTGTACGTACGACCAGCCTCTACTAGCGGTATGAGTCGACCCTTGCTGTCTCGAGCAACCAGTCGGAAGTAATTGCGGTAATCGGTCGGGTACAGACCGCGCACCCCATTGGGTGACAGCGCCCCGCCCACGGTCAGCATTCGCACTCTGAACTGGGCCGCTTTTTTTCCAAACATCGCAACACCGTCATTTGGCAGCAGGTTCTTGCTCACCGGCTTCGGGCCACCCTCACCCAAAGTTGACATGCGCGTGATCTTCGCTGCGATCACTCGTGGCCCCGTCCACAACTCAGGATTCGCCGACTGGGTGTCATAGGGAGTCTTGTCGTTCGTCATTGTCAGGCCCACAGCGCTGGCAAGTCTTCCCCCTGGTCCCACCAGCATCATTGGTGTTGCGTCAGCCACAATCTCAACCTTGGCTGGATATCTGGCCGCAGGATCACTCTTGGGCAAGCGATTGCCGAACTCGCCATTGAGAATCAGCACCGAGCGCTCGTTGTATTCAAAGTTTGGCATCACCGTGGCCGAAATCGCTGGCGCGACGGTTCCGTTGTTCAAGGTGATCTTGAAGTCCGTTGGATTCATGCTGCTGGGCAGTACCGGCCACGACATCTGCACCTGCACCACATCGGTGTTGTGCACTCCAGCGAGGCCAGTCACCCCGTAGTACTGCTCCGGTGACACCGCTGTTGTGTGCGAGATCTGAGTTGGCTTGGTACTGCAAGCCTCGGCCCTGATATTGCTCCAGGCTCCGCCCGCCGCAACAACAGCGGCCTTCGCGGTCGACTGATCCTTGGAGTCAGCGCCTGGCACCCCGATGATGTCCGTGAAGTTCAAGGTGAGCGACATGATGCGCGGCACTGTGTCCCACATATCCGCACCGACGACAACATCGGCCTTGAAGAGTGCGGCGATAGTCGGGGGTTCGGGCGCGGCCATCACACTATCCGTCATCACTGATGCAGCCATCGAGGCGGAGGTAAGGGCAATGAGGGCACCGACGACCCGGGCGCTGTGCTTCGTTGACTTCATGGGCCCTCATCCAGTTTTGAATTCTTGATGAGATGTTAGGGCCCGACGCAGCCTTTTATTGAGACTCTGTGAAATCTAAGGATGTGAGCAAGGTACCGGAGCAGGAAAAGCCCTCAAAACCTAGGTAACCGGGACTTTGCTACGCAGAGTGCACGTTTCACACAGTTGTGCGCGTACGACTTCGCCGTTACGCAGCCACGAGGTCAACACCGAGTTCCAGCACATACTGGTCGCCGCTCACAGAGGTGACATAAAACGTCTGCGGATACCTGGTGATGGAATTGCCGTCCTGTTACACGGTGGTGCAATCCTCATAGCCGCCTAAGGCGACCAAGGAAGAACAAGTGGAGGTTAGGAGACTCGAACTCCTGACTTCTGCCTTGCAAAGGCAGCGCTCTACCAACTGAGCTAAACCCCCTGGTGACTACGAGAACCTATCGTAGATCAGGTGCTTGTGACGGCTCCGACCAGAGGTCGGATTCGTCTTGATTTGCTACATATTGCTTGTAGGCGTAGTAACCCACACCTGCAAGCACAGCGAACATCAATAGTTTCTTCACGTGGGCCTAGATGGACTTGAACCATCGACCTCTTCCTTATCAGGGAAGCGCTCTAACCAAGCTGAGCTATAGGCCCGTTTCACGTCCATCCGCAGAATTACCTGCTTACAGGCGCGAGGGGAAACACTACCGGACATTGGCTCTCCTGTTTCCCCCGGGCTTTGCTGGCCCGGGGGATCAAGAAGTTCGAGCTATTCGACAGGTGCTTCTGGGGTTTGCGCCTCGACTTCGATGGCCGCTTCAGTGCCAGCCTCAAGGTCGATGCTGTCGGCAATCTCGTTGTCATTGAGCTCAACGTCGTCGAGTTCGTCCTCGTCTTCGGACTCGCCGCCTCGAGCAACCGCAACAATCGCGTCGCCATCGGCCAGGTTCATCAGACGCACACCCATGGTGTCTCGACCCGAAGGACGAATCTGATCAACCTTGGTGCGAATTACGATGCCGTTTGAGGCGATCGCGAAGATCTGATCGCCTTCATCACAGACCATTGCGCCCACCATCGAGCCACGTTCTTCAACGAGCTTCATGGCGCGCACACCCAAGATGCCACGGCCCTTAGCTGCCCACTCATCAACATTGGTGCGCTTGGCAAAGCCGCCGTCCGTGATGGTGACCACGAAGGCACCTTCACGGATGACATCCATGGCGAGCAGTGCATCGTCGCCACGGAACCGCATGCCGATAACGCCACCAGTAGCCCGGCCCATCGGACGCAAGGTTTCATCCTTTGCATCGAACCGAGCCGACATCCCCTTGCGGGAGAACATGATCAGGTGATCGTTTTCAGACACCAAGCGTGCCGAGATCACTTCATCTTCTGGAGCCAAGTTGATCGCGATGATGCCGCCGGTGCGATTCGTGTCGTATTCGCTGAGTTTGGTCTTCTTGACCATGCCTCTGCGAGTAGACAACACCAAGTGCTCGCCTGCTTCGTAGTTTTCGATGGCCAAGACCTGAGCAATTGTTTCGTCAGGTTGGAAGGCCAAGAGGTTCGCCACGTGTTGTCCGCGAGCATCACGACCTGTTTCAGGTAGTTGATAACCCTTGGCGCGATAGACACGACCCTTGTTTGTGAAGAACAGCAACCAGTGGTGGGTTGTAGTCACAAACATATGCTCGACCACATCATCAGTGCGAAGTGCTGCGCCCTTAACTCCCTTGCCGCCACGACGCTGCGCGCGGTAGAGCTCACTCTTGGTGCGCTTGGCATAACCGCCTGAGGTGATCGTGATGACCACATCGTCAACGGCAATGAGATCTTCGTCTGCCACATCGCCATCAAAGGCAGTGAACTGCGAACGACGATCGTCACCAAACTTCTCAGTGACTTCAAGAAGCTCTTCAGAGATGATGGCGCGCTGACGTTCTGGTGAATTCAAAATGTCGGTGTAATCCGCAATCTTGGTCATCAGATCGTCGTATTCATCTTGAATCTTCTGATGTTCCAGAGCAGCAAGACGGCGCAATTGCATATCAAGAATTGCAGTGGCCTGCAGTTCATCAATATCCAATAATTCCATCAAGCCGGTGCGAGCAGTTTCAACAGTTGACGACGCGCGAATCAGGGCAATGACTTCATCGAGTGCATCAAGTGCCTTGAGATAACCGCGCAAAATATGGGCGCGCTCTTCAGCCTTACGCAAGCGATAACGCGTACGACGCTGAATTACTTCAACCTGATGGCTGACCCAGTGACGAATGAACTGTTCAAGAGTCAACGTACGTGGCATGCCATCAACCAGTGCCAGCATGTTCGCGCCGAAG
>WLNQ01000003.1 GCA_009699705.1 Actinomycetota bacterium
CAACGCCTTCGCCTCGACCGGTAAGGCCCAGGCCATCTGTGGTGGTGCCTGAAACACGAATCGGGGCTCCCACTGCTGCAGAAAGCACTGCTTGCGCTTCCTCTCGCCGAGTTCCCATGCGCGGACTGTTGCCGATGACTTGGACTGAACCATTTGCGATGACAAATCCAGCAGCTCGCACGAGTGTGGCCACGTGGTTGACCATCGTGATGCCAGAAGCACCGCTCCACTGCGGGTCATCGGTGCCAAAGATCGAACCAAGATCACCAAGTCCAGCGGCAGACAGCAAGGCATCACAGAGCGCATGGCAAGCCACATCTGCATCCGAATGCCCGGCTAGTCCGGTGACATCAGGCCAATGCAGACCTGCCATCCACATCTGGCGGCCAGACTCAAAAGCGTGAACATCCACACCCATGCCCACATTCGGCATTGCAAACTCCGGATTAGCCATTAGTTCGCGCTGCCCTTCTTTTTGTTAACAGGGCTTCTGCGAGTAACAAATCAATGGGGCGGGTCACCTTGAAGGCTTCTTCGTGGCCAGGAATCACCCGAACCGCAACTCCATGAAGTTCAACCAGACCCGCATCGTCGGTGGTCAAGTCATCGTCAGCAGCAGCATGGGCTGCCTGTAGCACCGAACGCGAGAATCCCTGGGGGGTTTGCACTGCCCGCAATGAGCTGCGATCAGGAGTTCCTGTAACGAACCCAGAGCCGTCAATAGTTTTGATGGTGTCTGTGACAGCAAGAGCTGGAATAACAGCGTCATGACCGCTTCGGACCTCGTGAACAACTGCGCTCACGAGTTCACTTGGCACAAAGGGTCGAGCAGCATCGTGAACGAGCACCACGTCCACATCGTCAGGCAAGACGAGCAGGGCTCGGGCCACGGATGCTTGGCGAGTTTCACCACCAGCAACGACCACAATTTCCGCTCCGCTTTCATGTTCAACAAAAAGCGCGCGAACCGCATCGACTTCAGTTTCAGGGGCCGCAATCACCACGAGATCCACAACTCTTGAAGACGCCAAGCAGTGAACCGCATGAACGAGCATCGGAATTCCGCCAATAGTGCGCAAGGCTTTGGGCACCCCAGCACCGAGACGCTCACCGCGACCGGCGGCTGGTACCAGGGCCGCAGTGCGCCCTAGGACAGTCACAACTAAGAGGCGAGGACCTCATCGAGGATGGCCTCAGCCTTAACCTCGTTGGTCTTCTCAGCTAGAGCCAGCTCGCTTACTAAAATTTGACGGGCTTTGGCGAGCATGCGCTTTTCGCCAGCCGACAAACCACGTTCTTTTTCACGGCGCCAAAGGTCGCGCACAACTTCAGCGACCTTGATGACGTCACCGGAAGCAAGCTTTTCCAAGTTTGCCTTGTAACGACGTGACCAGTTGGTTGGTTCTTCTGTGTAAGGCTGACGAAGCACATTGAAGACTTTGTCGAGTCCTTCAGCGTTGACGACGTCGCGCACGCCAACGAGGTCAACATTGTCCGAGGGGACGCGAACAGTCAGGTCACCTTGAGCAATTCGGAGCACTAAGTACTCGCGATCCTCACCCTTGACTGTGCGAATCTCCATGGCTTCGATAACTGCAGCCCCATGGTGTGGGTAGACGACCGTGTCGCCAACATTGAAAGCCATTGAGTAAAACCCCTTTCGAGACCGCTAAGACTACCACGGGGAGTACCACGAGAAGACACGTAAAAATCTGGTCGCTACCCTTCCCTTGTGACGAACACACGGTTGACCCGACGCCCACTTGCCCGCCGCAGCTCAATTGCCCTCGCAGTTATGGCTCTTGCCGCAGTTCCAGCCCTCTCAGGCTGCTTCAGCGGTCAGGGAGCGACCACGACGGTGCAATCGGGCATGAATTCAGGTGACGGCACCATGGCTACGGCCGGTTCCATGAAGGTCGTCAACGTCACGATCGTGATTGGCGAAGGCGTGGGCCCGGCTCAGCTCATTGGAAACATCATCAACCAAGGAACTGGTGCTGACACCCTGAACAGCATCGAAGTGGCCGGCCGGCCCGTGACTGCCCAGCCGCCAATTGGTGAAATCGCTCCAGCCCAAAGCATTACCTTCGGCTACCAAGATTCCGCGATCAAAGTTCCAGTCCGCGGACTAGCAGCGGCGATCAGCACCTACGTGCCGGTTACATTTAATTTCCAAAACGCTGGAACATTGAAGATCAGTGTTTTGACTGTTCCTGACACGGGCATCTACGCCGGGATCACCAACACGGTGAAGGTTGAAAACCTGCTCCCTACGCCGGCTCCTGTTGCGAGCTCTTCGGCACCTGAAGCGCTATAACTCAGCTAAAACAAAGAAAATTTAGCCCTGATAGCGGTAGCCAAGACCGCGCACGGTTAACAGATGCACGGGGTTGGCCGGATCACTTTCAACCTTGGAGCGAAGACGCTTGACGTGTACGTCAAGGGTCTTGGTGTCACCCACATAGTCGGCGCCCCAAATGCGATCAATGAGTTGAGTTCGTGTCATGACGCGACCAGCATTTCGAACGAGAAACTCAAGTAGGTCGAATTCTTTGAGTGGCATCGTGGTTTGTTCACCGCGGATCGTTACGACGTGACGATCCAAGTCGATGCGCACTGGACCTTCTTCAACCACGGTGGGTAAGAGATCTTCAACATCACCGTGGCGACGCAAAACCGCTTTGATGCGAGCGAGTAGTTCTCGTGACGAGAAAGGCTTCGTTACATAGTCGTCTGCGCCAAGTTCAAGACCAACCACCTTGTCGACTTCACCGTCTTTAGCTGAGAGCATGATGATTGGGACTGAAGATTTCATTCGTATGTGCTTACAAACTTCAGTGCCTGACAAGCCTGGCAACATCAAGTCGAGTAACAACAAATCCGCGCCATTGCGGTCAAAAAGTTCGATGGCTTTATTACCATCAGCTGCTACTTCAACTTCGTAACCTTCGCGCTTCAACATGAACGCAAGTGCCTCAGAAAACGACTCCTCGTCTTCCACGATCAATACCTTGGTCATGAGCGCGAATCTCCATTCATTGCAGGCACTTCTACGATATTCGATTCATTCGTCGCATTCTCTGCATCGGCACCTGTGTAGGTGGGCAGGCGCAGAGTAAAGGTAGAGCCAACGCCAACTTCGGACCACACCGCGCATTCACCACCGTGGTTTTGGCACACATGCTTCACGATTGCTAGGCCCAGACCGGTGCCTCCGGTCACCCGAGAGCGAGCTGGGTCAACACGGTAAAAACGTTCGAAAACTCGATCGAGATCGTTTGATGGAATTCCGATGCCCTGATCCTTGACCATGATCTCGACGATGGAATTAATTTCACGAGTATGAATCGCAACGCTGGTGCCATCTGAGGAATAGGCGATCGCATTGACCAGCAAGTTACGCACTGCGGTTTGCAGTTGACTGGCATCGGCGAACACAAAAGTTGGGGCCTCCGATGCGACGACTACAGAAATCCCGCGGTCCACCGCGATCATGCGGACATCTTCAACTGCTCGTTGCACCACCTCGTCGATGTCTACGACGTTTGAATGAGTCAGCGGATCATCACCTTGGAGTCGCGAAAGATCGATGATGTCTTGCACAAGGTGACCTAGCCGGGTTGCTTCCATCTGCATGCGCTCAGCGAAGTGACGAACTTGTTCTGGATCCTCGCTGGCAGATTGCACTGCTTCAGCAAGCACGGAAAGTGCCCCGACCGGCGTTTTCAACTCGTGGCTGATGTTTGCAACAAAATCGCGCCGGACTGCATCGACTCGGCGTTCTTCGGCCAAGTCATCAATCAACACCAAGATCGCGCCCGTGCCAAGGTCAGCTACCCGAACGCGAAGTTCCAGCATTTCTCGACCAAGAGGTGGGCGACGAACCCGCATTTCTTCTTCGCGTGAATCACCATCGCCCGCAACGGCATGAACCAACTTGGCGATCTCTCGCACCGTCATGACATTGCGGTTCACAAGGCCAAGGGCCGAAGCTTTTGGGCTAGCACGAAGAATATTTCCATCTTGATCTGCCACGATCGAGCACGAAGGAAGGACCGCGAGAATGCGCGCCACCTCGTCAGGGATCTCTTGGATTTCAGAGTTCGGACCTTCGCTGTGCTCCACCCGAAGCAATTTACTTGTCACATTCGAAGGATATGGAGGCCAGGGGCGTAAGAGCAATCAACAGGCGCTTGGGCTCCGAACTTTCGCTCAGGGTTCACCTGACCCACTTGTCATTCACTTCGCCTTTATGTGACGTTCAACCTTTCGCCATGTTGTTACCCAAGAGTGTGCCTATGGGGACGTATGCTCCACGCCGAAGGGGGTTTCGCCTACCCATGGCATATGCAGATGATTTAGAAGCAGTTAACGCGCGGTTGATGGAAGTAGCCGACCTCGCGGGCTCTGCCATGTTCATGGCTACCCAATCCCTACTGAACGCCGATAACGACTTGGCTCAGGGCGTTATCGCCCAAGACGAGCGCATTGACATCCTCGCGGCAGAAATCGAAGAACGCTGCGTGGAATTAATTTCCATACATCACCCCACCGACCGAGAATTGCGCATTCTCATCGGATCCCTGCGCATCGCTGCCTCCCTTGAGCGCATGGGCGACCTTGCTTCGCATGTGGCCAAGCAAGCCCGAATGCGTTTTCCAAACCCCGTGGTTCCCCAAGAACTTCGCAGCACGTTTGAGGAAATGGGCGCCCTAGCTCAGGCCATTGTCACCAAGACCGCCGAGGTTATTGCCACCAAAGATCTAACGCTCGCCACCGATATTGCCGGACACGATGAAGATGTCGATCGCCTCCACCTTGAGCTCTTTCGCGTGGTTCTTTCCCCAACGTGGCAACATGGGGTGGAAAGCGCTATCGACATCACCCTGCTTTCGCGTTACTACGAGCGATATGCCGACCATGCCGTGTCAGTGACCCGGCGCCTGATCACCATCGTGACTGGTGATCCTTATGTCGGGGTCTCCCTCACCTAAGCGATAAGCGCAAGCGGTTGTCAGTTTCGCACCTTTTATGTAAGGCTGCCCTAACGGGGATTTGGCTAGGGAGGTGAAAATGACGGTCAGTGCGTTGCACCCACATCGGAAAGTACCCAACCGGGTGGCTTTGCTGTCTATTCATACTTCACCCCTTGATCAGCCAGGCACGGGCGATGCTGGCGGCATGAACGTCTACGTGCTCGAAACGGCGAAACAACTCGCACATGCGGGTGTCGAAGTCGAAGTCTTTACCCGCGCAACCCGCTCAAATCATGAGTCAGTGGTTGAAATTGCTCCCGGAATTTTGGTCCGCCATGTGACAGCCGGCCCTTTTGAGGGATTGCGCAAGGAAGACCTACCTGGCCAGCTCTGCGCTGTTACCTCTGGCGTGCTTCGGGCTGAAGCTTCCCGCCCTGAAGGTTGGTTCGACTTGATCCACTCACATTATTGGCTTTCAGGCCAAGTGGGCTGGTTGGCCTCTGAGCGCTGGGGCGTCCCGCTCGTGCACACGATGCACACGATGGCAAAAGTGAAAAATGCTGACTTAGCTCTAGGTGACAAGCCTGAACCTCAAGGCCGGGTTATCGGGGAAGAACAAGTAGTCGAAGCTGCGACACGACTCATCGCCAATACCCGGGATGAAGCACGACAACTCATTGATTTATATGACGCCAACCCCGCCCACGTTGATGTGGTGCACCCAGGTGTGGATCTTTCGCTGTTCTCCCCGGGCAGCCAAGTCAGCTCCCGTGCTCGATTTGGCGTGAACCCCGACGCGTTGTTGTTGTTGTTTGTCGGGCGCATCCAACCGCTGAAGGCTCCTGATGTGTTGTTACGTGCAGCCGCCGAAATGGTGCGAACACACCCTGAATTGCGTTCGCGTTTGCTCGTTGTGATTGCTGGTGGACCTTCAGGTTCTGGTCTAGACCGCCCAACGTCGCTCGTAGATTTAGCGCATGAACTCGGCATCACTGACCTTGTTCGATTTGAACCACCTACTGATCGGGCAACCCTTGCAGATTGGTTCCGAGCTGCTGACCTCACCGTGGTGCCGTCGTACTCAGAATCATTTGGTCTGGTCGCTATTGAGTCACAAGCCTGCGGAACGCCAGTTGTTGCTGCAGCGGTTGGTGGTTTACGCACAGCAATTGCGAACCATGAGAGTGGCGTGTTGATAGACAGCCACAATCCTGTGGATTACGCAGCCGTTATGTGTTCGCTCCTACAGGATCGAAATCAACTGAAAAAGTTGCAGGTTGGTTCACGCAAACATGCAGAAAACTTTGGCTGGCAAGTAACTGCACGCGGACTCCTTGATTCTTATTCGCTCGCAATTTCTGACTATGCAATGCGCACAACTAGTGTTGCACTGTGAAGGTAATACGTAGGTGAGCGAAAAAGAATCAGTCAGCGCAGAGATCCGCGCTTATCTAGAACTCAACGAAATTGAATTTGAAGAAATTGCCGGACCCACTTTCGTCGTGACTCTTCCCGGTGTGAAGAAACTGAAAACCAACGTCGCCCTTCGAGTTGGTACACATGCCGTGTCGGTCAGTGCCTTCGTTGCCCGGTGCCCAGAAGAAAATGCGGACAAGGTGCACGCCTGGCTCCTCGAAAAAAATCGACGCATGTACGGGGTCGCGTTTTCCATTGATCAATACGGTGATATTTATTTAACTGGTCGCGTCGCACTCCGGGCCATCGATGATCACGAACTTGATCGACTGCTCGGCTCAGTTCTTGAATACGCAGACGAGTCTTTCAACCCCATCCTTGAACTTGGGTTTCTCAGCGCGATGCAACGCGAATGGGACTGGCGCATTTCCCGCGGCGAACCAACCTTCAACCTCGAAGCGTGGCGACACCTCCTTGAACATCCCAGTGAGCAATAACCAAGCCGCTACCGGCAAAATGTGGTCATGACTACAAGCCAGGCCCCTTACACCTTGATTCTGCTTCGCCATGGCGAAAGCGAATGGAACGCCAAGAATCTGTTCACAGGGTGGGTCGATGTTGATCTGAACGACAAAGGCTTGGCTGAGGCCCAACGGGGCGGTGAACTCTTAAAGGCTGCCGGAATCTTCCCTGATGTTGTACACACCTCGCTGCTGAAGCGCGCCATCAAGACGAGCCAGATTGCTCTGGAAGCAGCAGACCGCCATTGGATCCCTGTGGTGCGCAACTGGCGCCTAAACGAACGTCACTACGGCGCGCTCCAAGGAAAAGACAAGGCCCAGACCCTCGCGGAATATGGCGAAGAGCAATTCATGCTCTGGCGTCGCTCATATGACACCCCGCCGCCAGCGATTGACCCCAATAACGAGTGGGCCCAAACCCACGAAGTTCGCTATTCAAGCTTGCCTCCGGAAGCCGTTCCTGCGACAGAATGTTTGAAAGATGTTGTCACGCGTTTAATCCCCTACTGGGAAGACGTGATCGTTGCCGAAGACTTGCGTGCCGGAAAAACAGTGTTGATCGCTGCTCATGGCAACTCACTTCGCGCACTCGTGAAGCACCTCGACGGGATATCCGATGCTGATATCGCCGGGCTCAATATTCCAACCGGTATCCCGCTGATCTATCGTCTCGACGAAAACCTCAAGCCAATCATCGCCGGTGGGCAATATTTGGATCCAGAAGCGGCAGCCACTGCCGCAGCCGCCGTTGCTGCACAGGGCAAGAAGAAGTAACTACCAGCGGTTGTTCAAAATCTCCTGGATGCGCGGGCGCACATCGAAGAGATAGACCAACGATGCTACGAGCCCTGCGATCCCCAAGAGCCCCAATGGATCTTGGAAGATCAAACCTGCCAGAGCTGATATCCCGGTCAAGACGAGCCATAACGGCTTGGATTGGCGCCCAACAGCGGCGAAAGCCTGCGCTGGCCTACGAACACAATCGGCGAATGCGTAGATCTTCAACCCAAGGAAGAGAACCCACAGCACCAAGATCACAATGTTTTGCACCTGAAAGAACACCACCTCAAGGTAACTGATGGGCAAGACCATTCATGACAGGGTGGGTACATGAGAGCGCTAGTGCAACGAGCCCTAGGGGCAAGCGTCAGCGTTGATGGCGAAGTCCTTGGAAGCTTCTCGGGGCCCGGCCTAGTGGTTCTCATCGGCGTGACCCACACCGATGATGCGCCTACCGCCCAAAAACTGGCGGAAAAAATCTTTCAGCTACGAATTTTCAATGGCGATTCCGGCGAGGTTTCAGCCAGAGATCTGGACGCACCTTTGCTCGTGATTAGCCAATTCACGTTATACGCAGACACGAAAAAAGGTCGCCGCCCCAGTTGGGATGCCGCCGCCCCTGCGCCGATTGCCGAGCCGCTCGTTCAAGAATGTATCGATGCCCTGCGTCGCCTTGGAGCAACAGTTCACACCGGTAAGTTCGGCGCAGATATGCAAGTGAACTTCACCAATGACGGTCCCATCACCATTTTGTTGGAGCTGGATCCTCCACTGCTGTAATCACAATTGAGTCATGTTCTACAAGGAGTTCTTCGCCAACGCCAACATTGCGTTTGAGTATTGCTAGGGCAACCATTCCTTCTTCGTAATGCCGCGCTGCTGTGCCAATCCAACCCACGGGTTTACCGTTAAGTGAGATCACATCGCCATGGACAGGCAGTTCTTCAGCTGAACCATCGAGGTGCAGCAGGGTTAGCCGCCTCGGTGGTTGACCAAGATTGTTCACCTTGGCCACGGTTTCCTGTCCGCGATAACAGCCCTTATTGAGATGCACGGCCGAGTTCAACCAATTGACTTCATTGGGAATCGTGCGGTGATCGGTCTCGCAATTCATTCGTGGCATTCCGGCAGAAACTCGCAAAGCTTCTAGCGCCCAAGAACCAGCCTCTGGCGCTAAAGCCAGGCGATCCTCGAGTTCTGCCCGCGGAATCACCACTTCGCGGCCAGCAAATCCGCGAGCTGCGAACGGCTGCGGCACTAACCAACTTGGAAAGTCAGGATCAACGACACTCTTTGGCTCCCACACCACGGCGAAGTCAGCACTGACATCTGCAACTTCAACCCGCAACATGAAACGCATACTGTTGAGATATGCCAACAGGGTTTCGGCCTGCCCGGGCTGAGTCACAATCCAGGCAGTGTCGCCGTCGTCAACAAGGTGGAGTTCATATTCAACGTGACCATTGGGACTCAGGATCAGTCCCAATGCACTCTCACCTGGCTGAAGAGCGTTCACCAACTGAGTGATGAGGTCATTGAGCCAACTCAAGCGATCTGGCCCAGTAACAGTCAGGACGCTTCTATTGCTTAAGTCGACAATGCCAACACCTTGGGCAAGTAGACGTTGCTCGCCAAGTGGATCGCCGCAATGCCAAGGCATGCCTTGATCAAAAATTACTTCCGACGGTGCAACTCGCATCACGTGTTCCTTAATAAGTCTTCGCCAGGAACTCCAAAGCATGATTCACACTCACCATGCATTGCCATGTGCGAAATATCGGTCACGAACTTATGCTCTGATCGTAATTCAGCAATAAACGCATCCGCAATCGCACTTGGCGCGCTTGAGACTTTGCCGCAGGTATCACAAACTAAATGAATGTGGATGTCTTCATCAACAGCGTGGTAGGTCGGCGCCCCATGCCCAATATGTGCGTGTGTCACAAGGTCAACGTCTTCAAGTACTTCAAGGGTTCGATACACCGTTGAGAGGTTTACTCCCGATGCAGTGCGCTGAACTTCTATCAAGATCTCTTCAGGTGTGCCATGGCGTAGATGTTCAACTGCCTCAAGAACCAGTTGACGTTGCGGGGTAATGCGAAAACCGTGAGTGCGCAGTCGCTGCTCCCAGTCTTTGTTCACGAAGGTTCCTCGGAGCGATGCAGGGTGGCGGCCAGGTGATTGCTCACTGGCTCGCCCATCGCTGCCATATCGAAGGTCCACAGCAATTTGCCTTCGACTAATCCATACAGTCGATGGCCTTCGGTGTATTCCTTTGCGCTTTGTGTGCGCGCAACGAGGTCTGTGCGCATTTCGGCGCGGGCACCAGTGATTTGGGCTTGTTCAATTCCAGTGATTTCTACCTTGCCGTACCAAATTTCGGAATAGCCGGTGGGATGTGAAAGTTGCATTTCGAGATGGTTCTCGGGGCGAGGACGCACAAATCCGGATTCAGAAGCCAGCGGGCGCACTCGATTGCCTTCGTCATCAAGCAGCCAACTGCGCGACCAATAAGTCAAGAATGGGCGGCCATCAGTGCTGAAACTTATTTCCTGACCAAAGCGGAAATCCTCGATCGAGGGATACTGCCCGGTGCCAACACCTACCCAATGGCCAATCAACCAGGAGATAGGGGCGAGCTCAGCAGCTGTGGTGTTGGGATCCATGAGTATCTAGCCTTGACTCTTCATTAGCCGAAAAACAATGACAAAACAGACTCCAGTGGCAAGGGCGAGCGCCCCAATGAGGAGGCTCGTGTAGACGGTTTCAAGCATGTAGGGCAGCCTACCTCTCATGAGTGCGAATAGCCGGACCCGATTAGTCCTGAAAATCACGGCCGGACAAGAGGATGCTGAGCGTTGCGCTCAAGGCTTCACAGTTGCGGCCACGGCAGCGGCTTCGGGGGTCCAGGTGTCGTTATGGCTCACAGGCGAAGCGGCCTGGTTTGCACTACCCGGTCGAGCAAGCAAATTTGACCTGGCTCACGCAGCTCCGCTCAACGACTTATTAGCTGCAGTTCTGGAAACCGGAACAGTTACCTTGTGCTCGCAGTGTGCACAGCGTCGCAACATCAATCCAGATCAAATAATTTCTGGAATCCGCATCGCCGGAGCCGCAACTTTTGTGGAAGAAATTCTCGCGCCAGATACTCAAGCGCTGGTGTACTAGGAAATTACGCGCTTACTGAACGTGAAAATACTCGCTTGCCGATCAGGAACATTTCGCAACCAAGGCAGAAACCAAAAGCCGAATTGAGAAATGCTGCAGCGAGCGCAAATGCCACTGCGACATATGCAATTGCCGAGATTCCAGTGGCTAACCCGATAAGTGCCACCGCAGTGAAGATAAAACCTACGAGTGCGGCAAAGCGCGGAGGCGCAATCGCTTCAAATTCAGAAGCCGGTGCGATCCGTGGCTGAACAACCTTGCGGAAGATAATTCCGTAGGGCTGAGCCTTAAGCCCAACAAACGCACCCAATCCAAAAACGACGGTCTGGATGATGAGCAGAACGGCCGCAACAGCAGTGCCAATCGTCAACAATGAAATGGCAAGCACCACGACTGTGATCCCCGCGGCAAAGCGTGGACCACGAACATCGACTTCTACCTGTGGATCACAAATCGCTGAGGAAGACATGCCTCAAGGAGAACACAGTGACTCCCCCACAACAAGGTTAAAAAAAGTTGGTGCGAAACCTTTGCAGCAGGGCCTCACACCACCTCGCCTAGGGCAGCGATGACATCGGCTTTTCGGGGCAAGCCGACGGCCTTTTTCGTAATCCGGCCTTGGGAATCAAGTACAAGCACAGTTGGGGTGCGCCGAATATCGAGCTTACGCACCAGGTCGAGGTGCGCCTCCGCGTCGATTTCAACATGAGTAGTGCCCGTAATCATGGATGTCACCTCGTCAAGAATGCGGCGGGTGGCGCGGCAGGGCTGACAAAATGCCGTTGAGAATTGCACGATGGTCGCCCGCTCGCCGAGCTGGGATCCAAGCATTTCAGCGGTCAATTGCTCGCCGCCGTGTTCGCCGGCCGAAGCAGTCAACACATCGACCTCAGGGTCATCATCAGCAACGGGAACTGGCGCTCCTAGCGCGACCGACTTCATTTGCCCATCGGTTTTTTTGCGCCACAGCCCAAATGCAGAGGCAATAAGGAGTACGGCCAGGAGCAGAACTAGTCCGAGCATCGTGACAATCCCCATTTCGCAATCTCGTCGATCGTTGCCATATCTACTGCAGCTTCAGCATGCCCGATGCCATCAAGGAGCCAAAGGTCGGCATCTGGATTGCCGCTGGTCACTGCTGCACGGTAGATCGCATTGGGATGCTCAACTGGGAAATACCGATCGGCCGTTCCGTGCACCACAAGTAAAGGGGTGTGGCCTAACTTGCTTGCGGCCACAACCGGCTCGATAGGCCTCGGGGTCGGCCAAACGTCTGGGCGAATTCTGGTATTTCGAATCCTGAGCAAACCTCGGCCGGTGCGAGTTTCCACCAGCCAATGCAAGCCGCGCATCACCGGTGTGCCTCGGTAGTACCAAAAGGCCGGACCACTTACCGCCACAACCGCGTCCACAGGCGAATGCAGGATCGGGTCATTGACTGTGCCGTGGGCCGGATCAAGTGCCAATGCTGCCTGCCTAATACAGACCGCGGCACCCAGCGAAAACCCCACCGAAATCACTGTGGTGAAGCCCAAGTCACGAGCCCAAGAGATTGCGGCATCTACGTCAAGCACTTCCAACATGCCTACCGTTGATTCGCCGCCTGAACGGCCATGGCCTCGAAGGTCCAAAGTGATGACCGATCCGTAGGCGGCCAACCGGCCCGCGATGGCACGCACCTGTTCATGTTGGCCATGTCCAGAGAATCCATGCACCACTACAAAAGCCACTGATCCAGCTCCTGGAGTCAGTGTGATGGCCAGCTGGACTCCATCGGCAGCCACCAGCGTGGCCGACGTGGGAAGGTTCATGGGAGCATTGTCTCGCAACAACCGTGAGGGAGGTGAACGAGTTGAGAATCGTTTTACTCACTCGAGCCCTGGAATCTTCCGCTGAAGTACTTCCGGCTCTCATGCTCCTCACCCACCAAGTGCGAACGTTGCCTGCTGAACCGACCGCTCTTTTGAACGCTCCTGAGTGCGATGTGCTCTTGGTTGATGGCCGGCGCGATTTACCAGCAGTTCGCGGTTTAACTCGGCTCCTGCAGCAAACGGGCATCAGTGCACCCCTAGTGCTTGTCACCACTGAAGGTGGCTTGTCGGCAATCCAATGGGATTGGGGTATCGATGAAGTGCTTCTCGACACCGCTTCACCTGCGGAAGTTGAAGCCCGGTTGCGCCTTGCTGCATCTCGCTCTGTTCCTGAAATGGATTCACACGCACCAGACAGTGAAGAGATCCGAAGCGGTCAGTTGACGATCGATGAAGGTACCTACACCGCGAAATTGCGTGGCAGAGCACTCGACCTCACTTTCAAAGAATTCGAACTCTTAAAATTCCTCGCCCAGCACCCCGGACGAGTGTTTACGCGTGCATTGTTGTTGCAGGAAGTTTGGGGCTACGACTACTTCGGCGGCACCCGTACCGTGGATGTACATGTTCGGCGTTTGCGCGCAAAACTGGGCGCTGAATACGAGGCCCTCATTGGAACCGTACGCAACGTCGGCTACCGATTTGTTCCACAGAATATGGATGAAGCCACGATGGCCGTTCTCGAGGAAGCTGATCGAGAAGTTGAAGTTGGGCTGGACTAACTGTGGATGGCCTGCAAATTGTCTCAAAGTTGAACGTTGATCAAATAGCAAAAGCTGTTGACCTCATTGACGCTATTGCACTCCACGATGGGCTTTCTCCCGTTTCGGAACATGTCTTTTTGCACTTGCGCCACGGCGGCGACGATCAAAGCCTGCACTTCCTGCTGTCACACAATGACGAGCTCATCGGGTACGCACATCTGGATGTCACGGACAAGGTCGAAGGTCCAATCACTGAAATAGCTCTCGCGCCACAACACCGCAGCCAAGCCGTCGGCACTGAATTGATCAAGGAGATTATTGGTGCGACGCCTTCGGGCGACCTACGTATGTGGGCGCATGGCGACCAGTCAGTGGCTGGCGTTTGGGCTCAAGACATGGGTTTTCGCCATATCCGTACGCTCTTGCAGATGCGTCGATCTTTACTAGCTCCGCTACCCCAAGCGGTCTTCACTGATGATGTTGAACTTCGCACATTTCTTCCTGGCCAAGATGATGAAGAATGGGTTGCCATGAACGCTCTCGCATTCGCTCACCATGGCGAACAAGGCGACTGGACCATCGAAGATCTTCATCAGCGCATGGATGAGCCCTGGTTTTCCGTGCCCGGTTTCTTCGTTGCCCAAGACCGAGAAACAAAAAAAATGCTCGGTTTCCACTGGACAAAAATTCATGGCTTAGTCGATGAACCCGGCAGCGATGCTCACATTCACGATGCCATCGGCGAGGTCTATGTCGTTGGTGTAGATCCAAACTTGCAAGGCAAAGGCCTCGGTAAAGCGCTCACGCTCGCTGGGCTACATCACCTGCGATCATGCGGCTTATCGCAATGCATGCTCTATGTAGATGCCACCAACACCTCAGCGATCAAGCTCTACGAAGCCCTGGGATTTGCCCGCTGGGACGCAGATGTCATGTATCGACATGAAGTGGCCATCTAGCGGCCAAGAATTGTTCATCTGAATATGACACGATGCGCAAGTGAGTATTGAGACACCAGCGCTTCCTAAAGATCGATTCTTGGACCGAGAACTATCTTGGCTTGCTTTCAATCAGCGAGTTCTTGAGCTTGCCGAGGATCAAAATCTCCCAATTCTGGAACGCACGAAGTTCTTGGCAATTTTCGCCAGCAACCTCGATGAGTTCTTTATGGTTCGCGTGGCAGGGCTTAAGCGACGCATCGCAACCGGCATGGCTGTGCGATCCGCGAGCGGCTTCAACCCGAAAGAAGTTCTTGAGTCAATCTGGGAACGAGCGCATGCGCTTCAGCGCGAGCATGCTCAAGTTTTCCAAGGCGAAATTCTTCCAGGTTTGCTTGCCAACGGGATTGAGCTCCTGCGTTACGAGCAAATCTCCCAAGATGAGCGCATCTCGCTCGATTCCTTTTTTCACGCGCAAGTCTTCCCAGTACTTACCCCACTTGCTGTTGACCCCTCGCACCCCTTTCCTTACATCAGCGGGCTCTCACTGAATCTGGCTGTTGTTGTACGAAATCCCATCACTGGCAACGAACTCTTTGCTCGCGTGAAAGTGCCACCTTCATTGCCACGCTTCGTTGCTTTAGGGTCGCAGCGTTTCGTGCCATTAGAAGACTTAATAGCCGAACACCTAAATGAGCTCTTCCCTGGTATGCAAATCCTTCAACATCACAGTTTCCGAGTGACTCGAAATGAAGATGTGGAAGTTGAAGAAGATGATGCAGAGAATCTGCTGCTCGCCCTTGAGCGCGAACTCATGCGTCGCCGTTTTGGTCCACCTGTGCGCCTTGAAGTTGAAGCCTCAATCGATCCGTACGTGCTCGAACTCTTAATTAGCGAACTCGACGTCACCGCTAACGAAGTGTTTAGTTTGCCCGGACCACTAGACCTCACTGGCCTGTGGGCATTTGTCGATCTTGATCGCCAAGATTTGAAACAGCCGCGCTTTGTGGGCCGCACTTCACGTCAACTTTCTGAAGTTGAGTCTTCCACTCCACCCGATATTTTTGCAGTGGTGCGCGAACATGATGTGTTGTTGCACCATCCATATGACTCGTTTAGCACCAGCGTGCAACTCTTCTTAGAGCAAGCCGCTAATGACCCCCATGTCTTGGCTATCAAGCAGACCCTTTACCGCACATCAGGGGATTCACCCATCGTGGATTCACTCATCACCGCAGCGCAAAATGGCAAACAAGTTCTAGCAATCGTTGAGATTAAGGCCCGCTTCGATGAGCAAAACAACATCGACTGGAGCCGCAAACTCGAGCAAGCAGGCGTGCATGTGGTCTACGGTCTGGTCGGTCTAAAAACCCATGTCAAAGCCTCGATGGTTGTCCGAAATGATGGCGATCAGCTTCGCCGTTACTGCCACCTTGGCACGGGAAACTACCATCCAAAAACCGCTCGTCTCTATGAAGACATGGGGCTTTTAACCTGCTCACCAGATGTTGGCGAGGATATTTCAAATCTCTTCAATGTGTTGTCGGGTTATTCGATGAACACCACTTACTCACGCTTAATGGTCGCCCCACACTCTGTGCGCACCGGACTCATTGAGCGGATTGATCGCGAAATAAGTAATCACCTCGCTGGCTTGCCTTCAGGGATTCGCATCAAGTGCAACGCCCTGGTAGATGAACCTGTGATTGATGCGCTGTATCGGGCTGCATCCGTTGGTGTACCTATTCAGGTCTTTGTTCGAGGTATCTGTGCCCTGCGTCCGGGCGTTCCTGGATTAAGCGAGACCGTCCGTGTCATTAGCATCTTGGGTAGGTTCCTTGAGCATTCACGAGCATTCTGTTTTGAAAACGGCGGGGATCGTGAAGTGTGGATCGGTTCTGCCGACATGATGCACCGAAACCTTGATCGTCGCGTTGAGACACTTGTTCGCCTTGTCGAACCTTCGCAGATTGCTTGGCTAAACGATCTCTTCGATATGGCGATGAGTCCGAATTTCGCCTCATGGGAACTGGATTCCAATGGGGAATGGACAAGGCATCTCAAAGCTGATGACGGATCCTTACTTCTTGACTATCAAGAAACGTTGATTGCTCGCACACGGCCAACCGGAACACTGTGAGCAACCCAACCACACACCGCGAGGTGGAACTTAAGTTCAGAGTTCACCCGCTTTTTGTACTTCCTGACTTATCAAGTTTGGCAGCCAGAGTTGAGGAGCAACCGGCAATCAACTTAACCGCCGTCTATCACGACACTGAAGAACTGTCGCTTTTTCGCTGGCGAGTGACCATGCGCAGGCGCGAGGGCGGCCTTGATGCGGGTTGGCATCTCAAATTACCTGTGCCAGATGCCCATGAAGGCGTTCGCGATGAACTCCACGCACCGTTGAATGCTGGCGCTGTTGGCCAGGTCCCTGCAGAACTTGTCGACATCATCGCGCCACTCATCCAAGATCAACCTTTAGCACCTGTTGTTGAACTCCGCACTAACCGCACTCCACACGTGTTCCTTTCCGACGATGGTCTCTCACTTATTGAACTTGTTGACGATGTTGTGCAGGTTCTCGACCGATCAGGTGTCGTGGTCTCGGTGTTTCGGGAAATCGAGATTGAACTTCAAGCCAACGATTCGCACCTCGCCAATCAAGTGATGTCGGCTGCCCGCGATGCGCTGATGGCTGCGGGGGCAGCTCCTAGTTCAATGAGTAAGGCCGCCTTGGCCCTTGGTCCGCGTGCTTCCGCACCAGCGGATGTCCCTGAGCTCCCAATGCCAGGCCCTACCGGGATGGCAGCTGATGCAATTCGAGCAACGATCGCCAGCCATGTACGTGATTTGGTTTTCGCTGACGTCGCGGTGCGACGCAACCTTCCCGATGCTGTGCATCAAGTTCGCGTCAGTGCGCGCCGGCTTCGCAGTGTGTTGCGAACCTTCGAACCGCTCCTCAACCGCGAGTGGTCATCCGGGCTCAGCGAGGAACTCGCTTGGCTTGCTGACGAAATGGGCCTCATTCGCGACAGCGAGGTTCTAGAAAAACGCCTGCTCGCACATGTCTCACTTATTCCACAGGAGTCCCAGCCCGCTGTTGCAGACTTTATAAAGCAAGCACTCGATCGGCGGATTGCCGTGGCTCGACAAGGTGCGCTGGCTGCTATTCGCAGTGATCGCCATACCTATCTCGTGCAAGATCTCATTGAGGCGGCACGTGCGCCCAAACTTCTTGATGACGCCTATCAGGCCTGTGAAGAAGTTCTCCCCGAACTGGTGGCCAAGACTTGGCGAGTGCTGCGAAAGTCTTGCAGTTCACTTGAGCTGGGTGGCGCGGCACATGAATGGCATGTTGCTCGCATTAAAGCCAAGCGTGCCCGGTATGCCGTTGATTGCATTACGCCCATCTTTGGTGGGAAGGTCGGGAAGTTTGGCAAAGCGCTCTCGAGCATCACTGAAGTGCTTGGCGACCATCAAGATGCATTTGTGGCACAAGAATTCCTGCGTGAACTTGCCCAGCAGGATTCAACAAGTGGCAGCACAGGATATGCACTCGGCCTCCTGCACGGTGTTGAACTTGAAGCTGAAATGGATTCGCGATTCGAGTTCGTGGACCTGTGGGAGAAAACTCGTCACGCAGCACATAATTCAGGATTGATTTCATCATGAGTGAAACAAATTCCACTGAAGTCGTGCGCGCAGCCGGGGTCGTGCTCCTTCGCGGAACACAAGGGCGCTATGAAACTTTGGCAGTTCATCGCCCACATCGCAGCGACTGGTCTTTGCCCAAGGGAAAGATCGACCCAGGTGAGCATGTCATCAGTGCCGCCATTCGCGAGTGTGACGAGGAAACCGGGATTCAGGCTGTTCTTGGTGCCCGGCTTCCCACCCAGAACTACACGGCACTTGGTCAATCCAAAACGGTTGACTATTGGGTTGCACACCTGCGATCCGAAGAAGAATTCCAACCGAATGACGAAGTTGATGAACTGCGATGGGTGAACATTCAAAGCGCGCGGCATTTGCTCACCTACGCCCACGACGTCACCTTGGTAGAGCAGGCTGCAACGCTGCCACCGACACAACCGCTCATTATTTTGCGCCACACCCAAGCAGTGAAACGTTCGGACTTCGATGGTCGCCACGATTACGATCGTCCAATTAATGGCAAGGGCCGAAGCCAAGCTAAAAGTTTGATTCCACTCCTCGATGCCTACGGAATTACGGCGGTCCATTCCTCTGATGCACAACGCTGCACCCAAAGCGTGAAGCGGTTTGCTAAGTCCATTCAAGTACCTGTGATCCCTGAGGCATCTCTTAGCGAAGAGCGCTTCTTGGAGAATCCAAAGCGCGTGGCAAGCCGAATGCGTGATCTCGCGAGTCAGCAACAACCGTTGGTTATTTGCTCTCACCGGCCAGTGATGCCAACAATTTTAGAGACTGTCGCGAAAACTTTAGGTGACGATCCATCGCGTCCGTACTGGGATCCCAAGCTCTCACCTGGATCCTTCATCGTGGTGCATCGGGCTTTCGCTCCGGATGGCACTCCACGTGTGGTGAGCGTCGAGCGTCACCAAATTGATGACTAACGCGCTAAACGACGGCTATTGCAACGTGATGAGAAATCTTTCCTCTACTCAGTGAGACTACGCAAGCACCACGCTTCTTCAAGACAACGTCGGTCGCCTTTACTGAACAAATACGTGGGCTTTCCGAGATAGTTACAAGCTTGGCTTGACTGGTAATTCCGGCCCAGCTAGCAATCCTTTTCACTGGAATAACAGCTCCCAGCTTTCGTATCTTCGTGACACTGGAAAACTGTGGAGAAATACTCGCGACGGGTCCAGTCCCAAAAGAGTTTTTTCCGGCAACGGTAAAACTCAACTCTTGTCCGCTAGGTAACTCATCGAATTCGCAGGTGGTCGAGGCGGTGACGCACATTTGCCCGCTAGGTGCGGCGGTAACAGTCCAGATTGTTGAAGCCGATCCCGTGTTTGATGGAGCCTTCCAAGTGACGCCGACTCTGCTTCCAAGGTTGGTTGCAACGAGTTCTGTCGGTGCTTCAGGTGCGGCCGTCGCGATACTCCCCTGCTGCTGCAGCCAAGGCAGAAACGAGGTGATTCTCGTGTACAAACCTGGGTAGCCAGCTTTTGCACATTCGTTTCCACTACTGACAAGGCCAGCCAGAATCGGCACTGTTCCTTGGATAACTAGTGGGCCACCGCTGTCGCCTTGGCAAGCATCAACGGCTCCAACGGGAGAACCGGCACAAACATCTTGTGCGGGATCCAGATCTGGGCCGTATTGCCCACATGGTTCAGCAGGTCCGGCAAGGACGCTCACTTCTGCTCGCATAAGTTGATCTGAAGTCGCCGCATTGCTTGGTGATGTGACACCCCAACCAGAGATCGTTCCCGCTGTTCCGGCTGCCGGCCAAGTGCTTGGCGTGACGCCAAAGGGTAGAGCGATCGGATACACCTTGCCAGTGATATCGACTGGCTTACCAAGGGTAATGACACCAATATCATTGGAGAAAGTACGCACATCAAAACTCGGGTTAGCATTCGTCGACGCCACCGGCATTTCTTGCGTCAAAGAACGTTCACTAGTTTTACTGATGCCAGCCCACACGCGGATGTCGTTTGCTGCATAACCGACTAAACAGTGTGCTGCGGTGACCACCATCGTTGGGGAAACCAATGAACCCGAACATTGAGAGGTGCCGCGCATCACGATGAACACTTGCCAAGGCGAGTTGTCAATTGAACCTGCGCTGCCACCAATAATCGCAGGCTTATGCAGTTGAGCTGCGCTCGCGCTTGCTGGATTGATCAAGACTGCACTCACCACAATGAGCGAAAATATGCTGAAGGCTTTCATCGCTCAGCCAGGGTGCCTTTGCCTAGAACAACAATCCCGCCATCGCTAACGGTGTAAAGACCGCGATCGCGTTCAAGATCAACACCAATTTGTGCGCCATCTGGGATAACGGTGTTCTTATCAAGAATCGCTCTTCGAACGACAGCATTCTTACCAATGCGCACACCCGGCATGATCACGCTGCCTTCAACATAGGCACCGGAACTAATTGAGACGTTCGAAGAAATTACGGACGTGCGCACATGCGCACCAGAAATAATTGTTCCTGCGCCCACCATTGATTCGTGAGCATTGCCACCCTCGACAAACTTGGCAGGGGGTAACGACGGCAGGTTCGACAAGATCGGCCAGCGACGGTTGTAAAGATTGAAAATGGGATGCACGGAAACTAAATCCATGTGGGCATCGTGATAGGTATCAAGGGAACCCACGTCACGCCAATAGCCGCTGTCTCGTTCGGTGGCACCGGGAACGATGTTGGTAGCAAAGTCATACACCTTTGCTACACCACGAGCGGTGAGCATCGGAATGATGTTGTGACCCATGTCGTGCAAAGAAGACGGATCTGCTGCATCGACTCGCAGCGCTTCGAGTAACACGTCGGTGGAAAAAACGTAATTACCCATCGAGGCGTAACAGGATTGATCGTCGCCTGGGATCGTTGGCGGATCAATGGGTTTTTCCAAGAAGTTGGCGATCGTCTCGCCGTCTGCTGCAGTTTGAATCACCCCGAAGTCTTTGGACTCGGCTTTAGGCATCCGAATACCCGCAACTGTTACGCCTGCCCCGGAAGCAATATGGGCTTCAATCATCTGCATGGGATCCATGCGATACACGTGATCAGCACCGAAAACCACGACGTAATCCGGTTCTTCGTCATAGACCAAATTCAAACTTTGAAAAATTGCATCTGCACTGCCGGTGTACCAACGTGGGCCTAGGCGCTGTTGGGCTGGAACCGGAGTGACGTAATCGCCAAGCAACGTCGGCATCCGCCAAGTTTGCGTCACATGCCTATCCAGTGAATGTGACTTGTATTGGGTCAGCACGCATACGCGGCGCAGGCCAGCATTAATGAGATTCGAGAGGACAAAGTCGATCAAACGGTACGAACCGCCAAAGGGCACTGCTGGTTTAGCTCTGTCCCCAGTGAGGGGCATCAAACGCTTTCCCTCACCACCGGCGAGGACCATACACAGCACATGCGGTCCGCTACTCACCTAGTAACCATACTGCCCAAGTGGCCTCGCACTAAGTACAACTCAGTGCATATGCTCAGCGCGTGCGCATAGGAATCCTGACTCGAGAATGGCCACCTGAAATCTACGGCGGAGCAGGTGTTCATGTTGACCAACTCGTACACGAGTTGAAGCGACTCACTCCTGTGTATGTGCACTGCTTCGGCGGTCATCGCACCGATGCAACGGCTCACCCCGTACCAACCAGCCTGCACGGAGCAAACCCTGCGTTGCAGACGCTGGGTGTTGATCTTGAAATGGCGATGGCTCTGTCTGACGTGGATCTGGTTCATTCGCACACCTGGTACACAAACTTTGCTGGACACACGGCTTCGTTGTTGTATGGGATTCCCCACGTGATAACCGCACATTCCCTTGAACCCTTGCGCCCTTGGAAAGAAGAGCAACTTGGCGGCGGGTATCGACTCTCTTCTTGGGTTGAGCGAACTTCCTATGCAGAAGCCAAAGCCGTGATTGCCGTGAGCAATGGCATGCGCAATGACGTGCTGAGCGCCTATCCGTTCGTTAATCCAGAACGAGTGCACGTTGTTCATAACGGCATCGACACTTCAATTTACAAACCCAACTCGGCAACCAGCACGCTTGAAGAGTTCGGGATCAACCCAGATAAGCCTTATGTGCTTTTCGTCGGTCGAATCACTCGACAAAAGGGTCTCGTGCATCTCCTTCGCGCTGCCAAGAACTTCGAGGGGGATATTCCGCTCGTGATGTGTGCGTCAGCTGCTGACACCCCCGAAATAGAAGTCGAAACTGCGAATGCGGTTCGAGAACTGCGGGAAGCTCGCGGGCAAGACAGCGTGATTTGGATTGAGAAACAGGTAGATCGTGCCAAGCTGATTCAACTTTTCTCGCATGCGCGTGCCTTCCTTTGCCCATCAATCTATGAGCCTTTGGGCATTGTGAATCTAGAAGCTATGGCTTGTGAAACCGCAGTGATTGCTAGTGACGTTGGCGGGATCCCTGAGGTGGTCGCCGATGGCACCACCGGCTTACTTGTGCATTACGACGCCCAAGATCACGCGAAATTTGAAACAGATTTCGCCCAAGCTGTGAATTCGCTCGCGGCAGATGGTGCTCGCGCTGAAGGTATGGGTAAGGCTGGTCGAGCGCGTGCTGTTCAGCATTTCGGCTGGGATGCAATCGCAGAACAAACTCTGATCGTTTACCAATCCGCACTAAGCGAGTAACCGTCAGTCTCTTCTATTTGAATACGACAGTCCGGCGCCCAGCCAGCATGATGCGGTCTTCGGCGAATAACCGGACTGCGCGTGCAAGTACGAGACGTTCCACGTCGCGACCAATTTCAGCGAGGTCGTTGGCTGAATGTGCGTGAGTTACACGTTCAACTTCTTGTTCGATGATTGGGCCTTCATCAAGCTGCGCAGTTACAAAATGTGCTGTGGCACCAATGAGTTTCACGCCACGATCATGGGCTTGGTGATATGGGCGCGCACCCTTGAAGCCAGGAAGAAATGAATGATGAATATTGATGATTCGGCCAGAAAGCTTCGAACACAAATCATCAGACAACACCTGCATGTAGCGCGCAAGAATCACGACATCAATGTTGTGCTCTTGAGTCAGTCGAAGCAATTCCGCTTCCTGCTCAACCTTGGTTTCCGCCGTTACTGGTAAGTACGCATAAGGAATCCCATGGCGCTGAGCGATGCGTTCGCAGTCAGGATGATTGGACACAATCAGAGGAATCTCAATTGGCAATTCGCCGATCTCGTGGCGGTAAAGCAAATCGATTAAGCAATGGTCGTGCTTGGACACCATGATCAATGCCCGGCGTCGATCGCTCTCGCGGCGCAAAGTCATCTCCGGACTAAATTGCGCTACCTGTGCAGTAACAGTTTTTCGCACATCTTCAAGTGCAAGCGGGGATTCAAACTTGGTGCGCAAACTGAACACACCTGAGTCTTCATCAGTGAACTGGGCTTGTTCCAAAATGTTGCCTTGGACTTCCAAAAGCGAACCGGTGATGGCATGCACGATGCCCGGCCCGTCGGCGCAGCGCAGGGTCAAGATGTAGTGCTCAATGACGCTCATCTGACGCAATCTACGAGATCCCCTGACCCTGCGGGTACCGTGCCCCAAATGAATGGTGTTGTGGTCGTGGGAACTGGCATTGCCGGAGTCCGCGCCGCCGAAGCCCTTCGAGGGTCCGGATATGCCGAAGAAATTGCCTTTATCTCGCCGGAAACCCCGATTTATCGTCCGTCTGTGTCTAAGGAAGCACTGAAAGCACCGATTGTCGGGCAGGCAGCCATGCCACTCAAACGCAGTGCAACGGACTTCACGTGGCTCCTTGGACACCGTGTTGAAGCCGCAGATCTGGCCACCCGCTCGCTGCTCGTGCGCACCCCCGAAGGTGAAGAGGTGACTCGCCACTTTGATGGCCTCGTGATTGCCTCAGGCTTACGTTCCAGGCAGTTAGCTATTCCCGGGCCGACTCTAGGTCGCTTCACTTTGCGCACCTTGCATGATGCGCAAGAACTTGAACCTCATCTAAAACCAGATGCCCGAATCGTGATTGTGGGATCTGGGTTTATTGGATGTGAAGTTGCCGCTGCCGCGATTGCGCGCGGTTGTCAGGTCACGGTGATTTCGCCCGAGACCACGCCGTTGGCGAGCGCAATAGGTCTCGAACTTGGCGAACGGATCGCAGCGAAACATCGAGCTGAAGGCGTGAGTTTCATTTTGGATGCGTCCGTTGTTGAATTCCTGGGCGCAGAATCAGGTCAAGGGTCGGTCACTGGCTTGCTGCTGGACGACGGAACACGCATCGAAGCCGACGTGGTCATTGAGGCAGTGGGTTCGCGCGCTAACACCGAATGGCTCGACGATAACAACCTTGATCTCGTGAACGGAGTGCTCACCGACGGATTCTTAAGGGCGGTCGGCACTGACCAACCTGTCGTGGTCTGTGGCGACATTGCAAGGCATCCCAACGCGTTATTTGGTCCAGAGGTCCGACGTATCGAGCATTGGACTGCTGCGGGAGAGATGGGTACCTACGCTGGCAAAGTGATGGGCCAACTCCTGACCGGTACCGAAATTAGCCTTGCGCCCTTCGCCAATGTGCCCGGGTTTTGGTCAGATCAATATGACCTACAAATTCAATCCTTTGGCATCCCAAGTATGGGTAGCGAGGTTGTAATTATCGATAGCGATGCTGACGGCAACTGCATTGCTGAGTACCGAGACGCATCTGGGCTGGTTGGAGTCGTCGGGATCAATCGAACAAGTGAAATTGCCTACTATCGAAAGCTCCTCAACTCGCGCATCTAGCGAATCGGACTAGTGTGACCAAATGCCCGCTAATGCTGATCGTGTCTTTGGAGAAGGCGTTGCCTTTCCCGTTGGCGGAGACGGCAGAAGTTCATCCCTAGCCACGGGCCGGGCCATTTTTGCGGACAGCATCCGCGAAATAGCCCCAGCCATCGCGGCTCATATTGAACACACCGATGATTGGCGTCACGGGTATCTCAAGCCAGTTCGTGATTCCGTTCTTGCCATCGCCCAGCAACCCAATCAAGTGGTGCCAACTGCTCAAGCTGGGTTGGATTCAACGCATCGTCGCTTCCAATTCACCCGCAATGGTCGAACCATGACTTTCGATGAGGCTCTAGCAGAGTCGACTTCACCGGCCACGGCAGTCATTCGCGGGCACGCACCGGGTGAGACTGGCTTCTCTGTTCCTTATCGAGGCCAACGACTCTTCACTGACGACCTGCGTCGCCAACTTGACCTTTGGGTAGCTGAAGGGGTTGCTGAGCCGGACTTCGCAACTGCCTTGCACTGTGTTTTGGACAACCCTGACTGGCTCGACCTCAGCGACCTTCATATTGCGGTGCTCGGCGCTGGTGCAGAGATGGCACCGACTCGGTCATTGCTGCGGTGGGGTGCAAGCGTTCACGCAATTGACCTGCCTAATCCTGCGACTTGGCAACGACTTATCGGGATCGCCCGTGCAACATCTGGGCGTTTGTATATCCCGATCGCTGATGGTGAGTCGGAAATGCCCGTCGTTCATCCTGACGAGGATGAGGTCGTCGCCGAACTCGCAGGCATTGATCTTGTTCGGCACACACCGGAGATTTTGAAGTGGCTCACACGCATTCAAGAACCACTCACCCTAGGCTCCTACGCCTACGCTGACGGCGCCAAACACGTGCAGTTGAGCGTTGCAACTGACCTCATCGTGCAACACCTCATGGCAACAAACCCCGCGTTTTCACTCGCATATCTGGCAACACCCGCAGATGTTTATCTGGTGCCGGATGCAGCCGTAGTGGAATCTCGAAGGCGCTGGAAAGCCCGTGGCGTGACCTCAGTCTTACAAGTGCCATTGCGCGCTGTGAAGAAATTCAAACCTAACTATTCAGTGATAACGGCTCACGTCGATGAAACGCATGGGCTCAACGATTCACTCATCGAGCAGCAGGGCCCCAACTATGCGTTGGCCAAACACATCCAAGGTTGGCGAGCCCTTGTCGCTCGAGATGCCGGAATCGCAACTTCCATAAACATTGCTCCGATGACCCGAACGCAATCGGTGATCAAGAATCGTGCGCTCAAAGCTGGTTACAGCGGTGCTGCAAGATTTGGCATTGAAGTTTTTGATCCTGCTACCTCAACGGCTCTGATGGCTGGACTGCTGGTGCACGACTTACGCAACCCAAATTCCAAGGCTAAGCCGACCACCGCCTTAGCCCATCCATTGGAACTATTGTCAAACAACGCCATCCATGGCGGGCTCTGGCGAACGGCATACGCGCCTCGATCTGTACTGACTTTTGCCGCCATGCTGGGCCTATTTGAGTCACGGCACTAGCCCCGGACATGCGAAGACCCGTGCGGCTGGGGGACAATCGCATGGGTCTTGCCCGATTAGTGTGCATGCTCAGTGAACTTTTGTCACGCCTTTTCATGGTGAAAGATAGAATCACTTAATGACTGGTCGAGAAAAAGGGAATGCAGCCAATCTCCAGCCCGGGCAAATCTTGCTTCACATCGGGGTTCACAAGACCGGAACCACTGCGATTCAAGATGCCCTCGCGCACGCGCGCCCAGAACTTCACGAATGGAATGTGCAGTACCCAGGCACTGCTCAGGCCCACCGAAATCTGGCCTCCAGCGCCATGGATCGACGCCTTGGTTGGAAGGTCGGCGGCGCCGCAGCCCCAGACCCCTCACTGTGGGAGAACTTCGTAAAAAGCGCCCACAAGTTCCCGGGTATAACCGTGTGTTCAAGTGAATTCTTCGCCGAGTCTGACGATGCTAAGGCGCGCGAAATCATTGAGCGAATAGGCAAAGAGAATGTCCACATCGTCGTTACTTTGAGAAACTTTGGCCAGATTCTCCCGTCGGCATGGCAGCAAATTTTGAAGTCCGGTTATGAGAATGGGTACATCCACTGGTTGAACAACGTGTTGAACGCTGGCGAAAAAGAGCCTAAGTCGGAAGTTTTCTGGACCCGCCATCGCCATGACATCGTGGTTGAGCGTTGGGCCAAAATTGTTGGAAGTGACCGAGTCACCGTAGTTGTTGTCGACGATGCAAATCGCGATGGCATCTATACGGATTTCGAACTCCTACTTGGCCTCCCTAAGAACTCCCTACTCAAGCATCGAACACACAGCCTCAATCGCTCTATGACCGCAGCTGAAAGTGAACTACTGCGCTGCCTAAACGAAGCTGTTGGTGGCAGCAAAGGCTGGCGGCCCTATGGCAATGCGGTGCACGATGGATTGATCAAGGGCATGGTTGAAGGGCGAACTCCAGATGCCGGGGAAGCAAAACTCCAAACACCTCAATGGGCTTTAGACATGGCGGCACGATATGCGGCCACGTATGTCGACGCGATCAAGGCGTCCGGAGTCAACGTGGTGGGCAATCTTGAAGTGCTCGGTACTCGATTGGAAGGTCCCGAAGAGGTCAAAGACCGCGCTATCGAGGAAATACCTGTGAATGCTGCCGTTGCCGCAATCCTTGGAGCCATGAGCGACGTCTTCGTTCCACCTCGGCCTACCAGGATGACTCAAGCTCGCTCGAAGGCTGCAAGACTCCGCCGAGCTATCACCCGCAAATAACTGAGCGAAGTAACAGTTGTGGAGCACCAAGTGCCACGTTGAATGTCTTGGTGGGACGCCGGGGGCTCGAACCCCGAACCTACGGATTAAAAGTCCGCAGCTCTACCATTGAGCTAGCATCCCAAAGAAAAAATCCCCTCAAAATGTTGAGGCGATCACATTCTCGAGGTCCAAGGCTATCGGTCGCCCGATTCGCTGGCACTAGCCCATTGCTTCAACAGCCAAATCACCCGCACGAGATGCCATGAAACCTTGGCAAATCCTCAGTCATCCGCATTATGACTTCATTTAACGATCATCGCGTTGACTCCCAAAGAAGCGCTGGCCCAAAATAAATACGTACCAGATTCGGTGCCAACAAGACTCGGAGCGCGTTCGTGACCACGGAATCAGAAACGAATCTCAATGGCGTTCCCGGCCAGGAGCAGGCCTCGCCTCACGAGCAGGCCTCGCCTACGGGACTTGAAAGAAGGCGCGGGCTTACGGGCACTCGCGCAAACGGTCACTTAGCCTTGCTCCGCTTTCTCATGACGCGCCCCACGTGTGATCGGATTGCCCAATACGCAGTCGTGAAAATGATGGGTAAATACGGGTGTCGGGCCGCCTCTATAAGTTTGTTCGACATATCTGGAGCACTACACGTTGTCGGCTCCTACGGGGTGCCTCATCAAAGTTTGGCACCATACGAAAGCCTTTCACTTTGGGACAGTTCTCCCATGAGCGACGCAGTGATCACTGGTGAACCGATAATCATGCTGACTGCTGATGAAGTGCGTAATGCCTATCCCTGGCTCGGTCCCCAATCTGATTTACCTTACGAGCCGATGGTGGTCTGGCCGCTGGCTTTGCCGCATGAGACTGTCGGTGCTGTCCAATTCATCCTCGCTGAAGAGCCTGTTGACCTTAACTCCATCCGGACTCAAGCCACGGTGATCGCTACCTCCCTTGCCCTGTATTTGAGCCTGCTTGGCGCAACGGGTTCACTCGACAATCAGCTTGTGTTTCAAAATGCTGATCATGACGCAACTCTTCCTGCGGACACCGGCCTGCAATTCCCCCAGGTGATTAGTGGTTTTCATCCGAACTCAAAACAGCAGTCATTAACGGCTCGTCAAATCTCTGTTCTCAAACTGATTGCTGAAGGCCATACCAATGCTGATATTGCCGACGAAATCGGATTTAGCGTTTCAACTGTGCGGCACGAAACGATGGCGCTCTACAGATTCTTTGGTGTGGGCGGTCGCGAGGGCGCGGTGCGCGTGGCCAAAGCTCGAGGGATTCTGCATTAATTCCTTAGCCTGTCAATTAACAAATATGACCGCGGACATGAATGGTCCAGTGTCTGTCATTGTCGTCTAACGACCATGTTCACCTTGCATAGCAACATCTTTTCTTTAGAGAGTTAGCGAGTAAGCAACGACTCAACTACAAGGGAGATCTCATGCCCAATGAAATAATTAGTTACGACTCCCCGCATTCCCCGAAGAAAGGCCTTTCTCGCAAGGCTGGCATGACGGCAGTGTTGGGGTTTGCGATGGCAACGAGTGCCTTCGCATTTACTACTACCTCGGCCAGCGCGAGCGACAATAATGGCCCACAATGGTCAGGAAGTAGCAACATCCAGTCATCGTCCAGTTGCCACAAAGTCGATGGTAAAAACGACGGGACTTGGGATATCGAGTGGACAGTTGTAAACGGCTGGAGCACGCCAGCAACTTCTCAAAATTCAACCCCATCAGGTGTCGTGCCCGATGCAACAGTTTTTGGGGGACCCAATCTGGATGGCAGAACTCAGAAGTTCACACAGAATGTTCCAGGGGGAATAGACAAGCATTACCCGCTTTCTGTCGAGCTTAAAGCCACCCTGACTCCGCAAGATTCTGTCAAAAACGACTCCGTTCAGAACAATTATGTTAAGAAATTAAGCGGAGAGGAACATATCGACGATACTTGCCCTACGCCTGTCCAGGCCGTCACCTTGACCTGCTCGGCTGGTTTGTCAATCAATCTGAGTAACTACCCAAGTAACGTCTCAGTTGGGAAGAAGCCCCCTGTGATAAATAGCGTGTCCGCTACTATCGATGGCAAAGATTGGCCGCTACCTAACACCCCCAATGCTCCCAATGATTTTGGAGTTGCTTTCGGCCCTTACTCGACTGGACAATTGACACCTCAATATGGCAGTCACAGCGCTACGGTGACAGTCAAATCGACAGACAGTCATGATGAATATTCATTCGTTCGTCAGCTTTCAATTGATTGCCCAGCTCCTGTGACCAACACCGTCACCGTTCCTGGTGCAAATACAACTACAACAGTTACCGTTCCTGGACCAACCGTCACGGTTTCTGCATCACCTGCACCAACGGTGACTGCAGTTCCAATCGCAATTGTTCCAGCACCTGCTACATCACCAATTGCAGAGCCAGTACCAATTTCTCTCACTCCAGAAGCAGGTACAGCTCCAACATCAGTGAACGCCGGTGGCGGCTCATCCGCACCTGATTCAACTCTGCCATTGTGGGCAGTTGCGCTTCTTGCAACTGGTGCACTCGGAGCAGCAGGAGCAGGCGCTCGCCTTGCTACTTCTCGCAAGGACTCACAGGAATAGAAACCCCATCTAGGTAAAACACCATGAATACGCGGCCCCGTCCTGCAGTAGTCCTGCTCGCAGTGAGCATCTTGATGCTCATCACAGCAGTGATTGCAATCGCAGTGGCGGGGTCGCGCATGGGCGGCGAAAACATCGACTCCATCGGTGATCGCGTTGCGGCCCAATCCCCTAGCGCCGATCCGTCTCCTACTGGCCCATCGCCAGTTGAGCCCACCGTGCTTCCCAATCCCGTTAGGGTTCGCATCCCTCAGATCGGTGTTACCGCCCCGGTCATTCCCACTGGTCTCGATAAGAATCGGTCCGCGGTGATCCCAGAAGACATAATGAAAGTCGGTTGGTACAAGCTCGGGGTTGCTCCGGGTAGTAGCCAAGGCTCCGCGGTTTTGATTGCCCACCGAGACGGGCGTGAGCAAGGCCATGGGGCGTTTTACAGCATCGGAGCACTGACCTTGGGTGATCGCATCATCGTGACCAATAGCGTCGGTGAACGATTGAAGTACAAAGTCGTCGCTCGTGAAATGATTCCAAAAGAAAAACTGCCGACGCAAGAACTCTTTGCCATTGATGGTGCCCCGCGCCTAACGCTCATAAGCTGCGGCGGCTACTACAGCAAATCCAATGGCGGATACCAGGACAACATTGTGGTGACGGCTACGCCGGTACCGGGCACGACTTAGTCATTTGAGCAACACCTTGCTGGTCGCCAGCGCCAAGGGATGTACGGCTAGTGACGATCGGATACATGATGTTGGCTGTCAGATCCGCGTGAGACAAGCCCATGATGTGGCCTAGTTCGTGAAGGTAAAGGCTCTTGATCTTGTTCGGAGACTTCACTGCATCGGCTTGCACATGGTCGGTGCGAAAGACTGCGTTTCCGGCGACGATCTCCTTGGTAGCAATGTTCACTTTGGAAGGTGCGGCAAAGCCGAAGATTGATGGGGTCAGCATGGCAGCTTCACCGATCTTCAAGAAGGTGAGGTAGATGTGACGGTCGCGCACTGGGCTGCCATCTACTGGTGTGAGCGCGTAGTTCGCATCTGAGTAGTTCACTGCTGTTTCGCCGTCGTACTTGAAAGTTAAGCCAGACGCTGCAGTCCAACTGCTGAAGGCCCAGGTCAGTTGCTTCACGGCAAGGGCCCCTTGAGTTGGGCTGAGTTCCCTGGAATCCATGCTCCAGGTGATGGGGGCGCCACATTGGCTCCACCCGCCATTGAGTAGCGAAGCATCTTGATTATGGAAGATCGACTTGAAGTCAGTGGCCACCGTGCTGCTTGCGGCTTGCGGTGCCACTCGTACCCAAGCAGCGCTCTGGGTCGAGTTTTGTGCCCCTGATGCGAGCCCAAGTGAAGAAGCCGCGAGTACGCCTGCGGCAAGAAATGATCCAACTGTGTGGGCAGTCAAATGAATCCTCATGACTGGTCAACTCCTTAGTTGTCTCAACAAGAAGTATCCAGACCATTTAATGCACAGTCAAATGACCAATGACCAATATTTAGTTGAAGTGAACAGTGGTCAAACAGGGATAAACACGTTGTATTTCAATGGGTTTTCGGCATTCATTGCTTCAAAAATTGCCGTCCACAGCGCGCTACAGGATGACCAGTCAAGGCTTGAAAATCATCCCAAAAGCCACGTATTTGGCAAGATGGAGCTACTCCCCTACAGGTGGTAGCCCTTCCATTTCGCGCAAAATATTGATGCGATCACTCAAGGGTGGATGGGTGTCGAACATAGACTTTGACTTGCCGTCAAGAGGAGATTCAATCCACACGTGAGCAACTGCGGTTGATTTCTGCTGCACCACTGTGGAGTCTTGTGCAAGCGTCTCTAAGGCCCTACGCAGCCCGTTGGGGTTACGAGTGAACTCAACTGCTGTGGCATCAGCTAACGACTCGCGCTTACGGGAAATAGATGCGCGAATGAGTAGAGCCGCAATCGGGGCAAGCAGCAAAATCACAATGGAAATGATTTGTGCGAATGGATTGCTGTTGCTGTTGCTATCTCGACCACCAAAAAATGCCATCCGGGCACCCATGTCGGCAAGGATCGCAAGCAAGCCTGCCGTGGTTGCGGCAACGGCCATCACCAAGGTGTCTCGGTTACCCACATGAGCCATTTCGTGGGCCGCGATGCCTTGCAGTTGTTCGCGATCCATCACTCGCAAAATGCCAGTGGTGAAAGCAATCACCGCATGCTCTGGATCGCGGCCTGTTGCGAAAGCGTTTGGTGCTGGATCGTCAACGATTGCCACCTTCGGCATCGGCAAACCCGCAGCCATGGTGACCTCTTCAACAATGTTATAGAGCTGTGGTGCATCTTCGTGTTCAACGACTTTTGCATGTGTCATCGCCAGCACCAAGGTGTCGGACTTCCAGTACGAAGTCCATACGCCAATGAGCGAAATGCCCACGGCGATAGGCACGAGCAGATAAGCCTGGAAGTTCAAAATAGTGCCGATAGCCCAAATCATCAACACCAGAGCAACGAACATCGTGCCGAGTAGGAACCAGGTTTTACGTTGGTTCGATTTCTGCTGGGCCCGGAAGGAGACCGCCATCGCTATTCGAAGGAAACAGTAGGAGCGTTGCGATCAGCTTCTTCTGGAACCTCGTAGAACTCGCGGGCCTTCACGCTTGCCATTCCAACAAAGAACTTCGTCGGGATCGTCACGATCGCGGTGTTCAGTGAACGTACCGAGTCGTTGTAGAACTGACGCGAGAAGGCAACCTTGTTTTCCGTTGACGAGAGCTCTTCTTGTAGCGACAAGAAGTTCGCTGAAGCCTTCAGATCGGGATAAGCCTCAGCGACCATGAGCAAGCCACGGAGAGCCTGAGTCAATTGACCATCGGCAGCGGCAACCTCAGCGACACCGTTCGCATGTTCTGCGGCAGCGCGCGCAGCGGTCACCTTTTCGAAGGTGCCACTTTCATGGGCGGCGTAGCCCTTGACTGTGCTCACCAAGTTCGGGATCAGGTCACTGCGACGCTTGAGCTGCACTTCAATCTGAGCAAAGGCTTCATCCACCGCGACATTGGCGCTGACCAACCGGTTATAGGTGGAAACAAGGTAAATAACGGCAATGACAACAACGACTGCAAGAACTATCCAAATCCACATGTGTGCATCGTACCTTTTATTTGGATAATTAAGCGATGGGCAAAATGGAGCCTGACTAGCTAGATCTCTTGACCGGCATCAAGTTCGGCCAATTGTTCAACTCGAGCTTCGTGGCGGCCACCTTCAAAGGTGGTGGTTAGAAACGCTTGGACTGCCGCCAGAGCAACTTCTGGCTCCGTCACGCGCTCGCCAAAGCAAGCCACATTGGCGTTGTTATGACCTCTGGTCATTTCGGCATCTTGGATATCGCGAATAATCCCTGCTCGTACCCCAGGAACCTTGTTAGCGGCCATACACACGCCTTGCCCACTGCCGCACACAACTATTCCAAACTCGGCTTTACCGCCCACCACCGCGCGCCCCACTTCGGCGCCAAAGTGCGGGTAGTCGACTCGCTCAGGCGAGTAGGCGCCGAGATCGAGCACTTCGTAGCCGTGCTCAAGGAGCCAACCACGAATCTGTTCTTTCAGCACGAAACCCGCATGGTCTGAGCCCACTGCAACAATCATGACTTCAGAGTAATGGAGAGCCAAGCTGTGGCATTGGCGCAGGTGTAGTGATGGTCAGCCCATTGCGAGAAATTGTTACCCCTGCAGCGGCGATCGAAACTGGCACGGATTCACCAACCGAATGTGGCATGAAGACTGTGACGAGTGCCTGACGCACACCCTGTTTTGGAATTGGCACCTGACGATTCACTACTTGGCCGGGCAACTTTTCCCCCCAAGCTCCTGTGAACCACCCTTGCTTGCCACCGGGTTGTGCGCGATCCACAACCCAACCATCAGTGCCGGACTTCACTACGTCCATGCGCTTATCGCCCTTAGACAACACCAAGGTGCTGCCTTCGTATCCGGTGTCAACACCAGGCGGCACCTGCCAGCGTTGCCAGGTGAAACGACCCTTGGCTTTTTTTCCGCCGGCGGCGGCATTCACATAGTCCGTAACAATCATCGCGTCGACGCTGCGCACATATTGAGTACACCGCGTCAGGGTGACGGTTTTCCAAGTGTTGTCTTGCACGCAGGAAGTGTCGTTGCCGCCAGTCGCCCAATCGCTGGCCCCTACAACTTTCTTTACGCCAGACCACCGACTGCGAGTTACTTTGCCAACAGTGAGTGCAGAGTGAGCGGCGCGAGTTTTAAGAAAAGCACGCAAAGGATCACTGTTTTCGTAGCGGAAGGGCCCGGGATCGCCGATCCATGTAACTCCCTTTGAATACAACGTCAAACCAGTTCCATCATCGTGGGTATGCGCTGTGCCGGGTCGTGTTGAGCTGTAGCGCAGGGAGTAATAACTGTCTGGCATACCAGGCTGTGGTTGCCAACCTGCACGACCAAAGATGTAGCCGCCGTCATATACGGAATAGATTGGCGTTGGTGGAGTGCCTGACTTGCCTGCAGTTCGTACCCATTCAGCTTGACCGTCGGCCGAGCCGAAAGTGCCTCTCAGCGAGGTACTCACTCCATCGCCGAGTGACTCAATTAAAAAGTCCGGACGAATTGCTTGCGAAACGAAGTCATACAACTTGTTGCGCAGCGCTGGAATTGGATCCGCAGGCATGCCACAAGTTGCGGCTGCTGATTGAACCGCGGTTAAGAGTTGTTCGATGTAGACCGCATAACTTGGCGAGCCTTCAACGTCGCTGCCATCAGGGTGAATAACGCCGTTCGCGATTGATACTAAGTTTGCCCACGCCTTATCACGCAACGGCCAATTTGAAGTCCAGCAAAAAGCGGCAAGTGCGCCTGTTTGGCGAATGAGATCCGTGTTGTTGGTTCCGATTGCAATGGCCTTTGCGCCGGCATTGGATTTCACCATTGTTTGCGCGTCACGAATTGCACCAGCGGTAATTGTCGGATCGTTCAACGTCTGCGCAGCACATACGAGAGTTTGAGTGCGTAGGCCTCCGTAGATTGATGAGTCAACCCACGCTCCACGCTTGCCCTGATGATCCGCAATCCAATACAACATGATTTGGCGAAAGCGATCGACCATGGCTTGGTTTTGCACTTGCACGCCACGAAAGAGAAGTGGCAAGGCCCAGTTCAAAGAGTTCACATGACGGTCGCCAGATGTGTCTGACGTTGCTTGTGGTTTCCAGTCTGGATGTTCCGTCAAGCGATACGTGCCTGGCTTACCGAAATTAATAGTGCCTGTCGACAGAAGTTGCTGGGCGGCAACTCGCTCTTTTGACGCTGATGTTTGTGGGAACAGCGGACGACACCAACTGCCTAGTGCTGCTGGCATTGCGATTAATGGAGTTGCGGGAACTGCTGTCGCGCCAGGAGTTACTGAAACGGAAGGCGCTGGTGTGACGCTTGCTGAAACTGTCGGCGCTGGCGTAGTAGTCGCGGCAACCGAGCGCACAGGCGTTGGTGTCACAGTTGGTGTCACGGTCGGCGTTCCACCTGGTGTTGTTGTCGGTGACGCTGTGACTGTTGGTGCTGCCGAGGGAGCAGGTGCAACAGAGGCACTTGGTGAAGTTGATGGTGCTGGTGTTTCGGCAGCCTGAGCCGGAAGCGCAGTGAACACCACAGCGAAAGCTGAGACTGCGATCGCAGAATTCAGGGCGAAACGAGACGCACGGCTTTGGGAAAGCATTCGACCATCATCACCCATGACCCGGTGAATTCGTCAATCCCTCGATAACGAGTTGTTATCAATTCGCGTCATCGCTGCTTGCTGAGATGGTGACGTCGGCCCCAAAGCAAATGCGAGCGTGCCCAGCATCGCCCTGACGGCAGGCCGGGCAATCGCGCTGGGCACTCGAGGCAACCCGAGCATCTCTAAATGTTGAGGTGCCATCGTGGAGAGGGCGCCTAAAAGCAGTGCCGCATATGGCCCCTGAGCCGCAAACGGCAGCGGTGGCTTGCGAATGAAAGCGGCTGTTTCTCGTGCTTCCACGCTCGTACAGAGCTGTGATTCATACTCCGCCATCTGGCTGCGAAGTTCAGCCACTGAACGTGGCGGATTTTCTACGCCCACAAGTTCGCCAGCTTTCGCCCATTCGCGCACGTATGCATCAGCGCCGCCTGGAATGTCGTCGCCCCACACCAAATGCGTGGCAAGAAAAGAATCAGTGAATGCAATATGGACCCAGCGCAGCAAGTCAGGATCGGTGGCATCGTAAGGAAACTCAACGCCATTTACGGTGTAAACACCATAGACGCGACGATGAAGCCCTCGAACACGAGCGCATTCACGGTCCGCCTGAGCCTTGTCACCAAACGTCACAACAGTGAGCCATTGCGTGGTTCCAGCGAGCCTGCCAAGTGCGTCTTCTTCGTAACGCGAATGTTGCATCACTCCTGCGAGTGCTGCCGGATGCAAGGCCTGCATCAACAACGCCCGAACGCCACCGACCAAGGTTGGCAATCCGCCGTGCACTGCCCAAGGCGCAGAATCGGGGCCAAAGTAACCGACATCATCACCTTCGCGCATTTGCGAAACCCACTCGGGAACACCTGTGGGATCACCCGAAACGATACGACGAAACCCTGCGGCTGCGCGTTCTCTCAAGGGAGTCATCACGCTGTCTACGGGGTTCATACCCATAGCCTGCCGCAGGGTCTTTTCGTCTATGCCTTCGAGGCCGTTAAATTCAACGGAAGGGTCAGTGTTTGATCGCCCCGCTTGATGGTGAGTTGCACTCGATCACCTGGGGCGAAGGAGCGAACCGTGACAATCAGTTGAGTACCGTCAGTAATTAATTGACCGTTGATCTTGGTGATGACGTCGCCAACTTGCACGCCTGCCTGATCAGCAGCACCACCCTTGGTCACTGACGAAACCTTGCCGCCAGGACCTTCAAAGTTCATTGCCAGCTGAACGCCAATGATTGGAGTGGCTGCGGATCCAGTTTTGATGATCTCGTCAGCAATGCGCTTCGCAGTATCAATTGGAATTGAGAATCCCAAACCAATCGAACCCGCTTCTCCAGCGCCAGTTGCCAGCGATGCAATCGCGGAGTTCACACCCACCACTGCTCCGTTACCATTAACCAACGGTCCGCCCGAGTTACCCGGATTAATTGCCGCATCAGTTTGGATTGCGTTGATGAAGGAGTCATTTCCAGCGGTTACCGGGCGATTCAGCGAGCTGACGATGCCAGACGTCACCGTGCCTTGCAAGCCAAGTGGGGATCCAAGAGCGATGACTGTGTCACCTACGCGCAAGGTTGATGACTTACCCAATGGCACAGTCTTCAATCCGGTTTTGTCGACCTTCACCACGGCAAGGTCATACCCGGCGTTAGCGCCGACAAGCTTGCCCTTGGCCGTGCTGCCATCGGCGAACAGCACGTCGATGCCATCTTCCTTAGCCGAGCCAGCCACGTGGTTGTTTGTGATGATGTAACCGTCGCTACTAATGATGAATCCTGAACCCGTGCCTTCACCTTCCGCGCCATTCACGTTTAGTTGAACGACTGCCGGCTGCACTGCGGCTGCAACGTCGGCAATTGAGCCATCAGCTGGAAGCGACGGTGAATCCGCGAACACCGAAGTCGCCGTAACTGAAGTGGCTGCAGGAAGCGTCTCTCGGGCTGCGATAAAACCAACTGCACCGCCAGCGGCACCCGCCACTAGGCCGGTGACGATAAATCCGGCGAACATCAAGGAAGTGCGATTGGGCTTCTTTTCCGGAATCACCATCGGTTGATACTGAAAGCCTTGGATTGTTGGCTCAACTGGGGTGAACGGTGGAATTGGAGTAGACACTGAGTCTCCTTCATCTGGTGAAGTCATGTATCTATCAGACACCAAGAGCGACCGATTCGTTCCATTGGTGACCACAATTGCCCGAGTCCTGACTTACTTCTTACAAAGGCCAGATTGAATAGGCACATGCGAGTCACAACTAACCCCCAAGAAGCAGCTGCTGCACTGGCTGCTGGTCACCTCGCTGCCCTACCTACCGAGACGGTTTACGGCCTTGGCGCCCGCGCTGACGACCCTCACGCCATTGCACGGATTTATGCCACCAAAGGCCGGCCGGCAGATCACCCACTCATTGCGCATCTCGCCGATATCCAGGCTCTGGATGCTTGGGGTATCAACATCCCTATATATGCGTATCAACTCGCGAAAGCTTTTTGGCCTGGCCCGCTCACTCTCGTAGTCAACCGGTCACCGAGAGCTGCCGACTTCATTACCGGTGGGCAAGACTCAGTTGCCGTCCGCGTTTCAGGACACCCTTTAATGCGGGAAGTGCAGCAGGCGCTTGTTCTGATCACTGGTGATCCAGCGATCGGCATTGCCGCACCCAGCGCAAATAGATTCGGAAAAGTCAGCCCAACCAATGCGCAACATGTGATCGACGAGTTAGGTGCATTCACTACAGAAAATGATGTCGTGCTCGATGGTGGTGACTGCGAGGTCGGAGTTGAATCAACCATCGTTGATTGCACGGGCGACCACCCTCGGCTGCTTCGTCCCGGTGCGGTCAGCCTCGAACAAGTGAAAGCCATCACTGGCCTGCCCTGCACCACTGATTCAAAGGTTCGAGCCAGTGGCACTCTGGAATCCCACTACAGCCCCGTTGCTAACGTCGAACTTATTACTGAAGACGAACTACTCGATCTTGGCTTCGCGGATGCAACAGTGGGGTTGATTGCTCTGGCACATTGCGCAACCCCAACCGGAGTCGTGCGGCTTTGCGCCCCTGAAACAGCGGCCGACTACGCCCAGCAGCTCTACTCAGCTCTCCGGGAAGCAGATGCTCTCCAACTCTCCACAGTGCTGGCTGTTCCACCTACTCAGACTGGGATCGGGGCTGCAATCGTGGACCGATTAACCAGGGCTGCTCACTCAAACTGACCTCAGTTAGAGCATTGGCCCGCAATCCCCTATAGTTCTGAGGTCGCCAACGCACTTCTGTCGACGGAGACACAACACATAGGTCCCCATCGTCTAGTGGCCTAGGACACCGCCCTTTCACGGCGGCGGCACGGGTTCGAATCCCGTTGGGGATACTGCAACACAAGTAAGGCCCTGTAGCGCAGTTGGTTAGCGCGCCGCCC